>CAZJTG010000041.1:0-20330 GCA_964548865.1 uncultured Solibacteraceae bacterium | reverse complement strand
CGGCCGCGGCAACAGCCGCGAGTGGTTCCGTCCGAATCCGGATCCCGGCGACGTGAACTGGGGTCCGCGTGCCCACGTGAACATGAGCCAGTCCGCGGTGCTCTTCGCGCTGTCGTTCACGGGAAAAGACAGGGATCGCTGGCTCGAGAACTACTGGATCAAGAACCGCAACGCGGTGAATCGCGGTCTCAACGGCCCGGTGAACGGCTGGGTGATTCCCGCCGACCAGCACAGCAGGGCGAACGCGGCGGAGGCCGTCGCGGGGCTGCAGGCGCAGGGCGTCGAAATCCACCGCGCGTCGAGTCTGTTCAGCGCTGGCGGGGTGACCGTGAAGCCGGGCGACTGGATCATCCGCGGCGACCAGCCCTACCGCACGGTCGTCGACATGTACTTCGCGATTCAGGACTACTCGATGACGAATCCCAGCCCGTACGACGACCTGGGCTGGACGTATCCGATGATGCGCAACATCGTGTCGCACGAGATCCGCGACAAGGCGCTTCTCACGGCCGCGATGGCGCCGGTCACGGGCGCGATTCGCGCGACGGGCGGCGTCACCGGCTCGGGGCCGGTCATCATCGTGGATCACACCGCGGATAACCTCCTCGCGACGTTCCGGTTCAGATTCGCGACCACGCGGATGCAGGCGGCGCAGGCGGAGTTCGAGGCGGCCGGCCGCAAGTTCGGCGCGGGCGCGATCATCATTCCGAACGCCAACCGCGCGGAGCTCGAGCCCGCGCTGGCCGAGTACGGACTGTCCGGCTTCGCCGTCGCGTCGGCGCCGACGGTGAAGACCCACGAACTTGATGTGCCGCGCATCGGCTACATCCACAGCTGGGGCAATACGCAGGACGAGGGCTGGGTGCGCGCGGCGCTCGACTACTACAGGATTCCCTACACCTACTTCGGCGAGAACGAAGTCTCGAAGCGCAACCTCGCTGAGTTCAACGTCATCCTGTGGCCGCACGGCGGCGCCGTCGGCCAGGATCCGCCGACGACCGGCACGCCCGTGCCGTTCCAGAAGTCCGCGGAATTCCAGGCGCTGGGTTATCCGGATTCGACCGCGGACACGCGCGGCGGCCTCGGACCAATCGGACTACGCAAGCTGTACGACTGGGTGCAGGCCGGCGGCACGCTCATCACCGAGGGCGGCACGTCGTCCATCTTCCCGACGAATTTCCTGACGCCGGGCATCACGGTCGATCAGGGCGTTGGCCTCACGGCACCGGGCTCCGTGTACCGCGGCGTCATCACCGACCGGACGAGTCCGATCGTCTACGGCCAGAACCGCAACAACCTGCCCGTGTACTACAAGATGAACGGCGGTCCGCTCTTCAGCGTCGGCGGACGTCCCGGTCCGCTTCAGGCCACGCCGATGGTGACGATGGGCCGCGGCGCGAACTACCAGAATACGCAGCCGATGGGCCAGAGCCAGAACGTGTTCGGCACGTGGGATGCGACGAAGGACTGGACGCCGGGGGCTGCGCCGGCGGCTGATCCCAACGCCGGCGGGGGCGGAGGCCGCGGAGGACAGGCCGGGGGTCGAGGAGCGGGAGCGGGCGGAGGCGCGCAGTTCGGCGGCGGTCGTGGCGGATTCGGCGGCGGCGGTGCCGGCACCGGACAGCAGCTGCCAGATTTTCTGCAGCCGCGCGTGATTCTGTCCTTTTCGCCGACGGCGGCCGACATGCTGCTTTCCGGCGGGCTCGTCGGCGGAGAGAACCTCCAGAGCCGTCCGCAGGTCATCGACGCCTCGGTGGGCAGGGGCCACGTCGTCATGTTCGCCATCCGGCCGTTCTGGCGCTGGCAGACTCAGGGCACCTTCATCCTGGGCTTCAACGCGCTGATGCACTGGAACGACCTGAACGCAGGCAAATGACACTGACGCTCTAGCGAACGACGCCAACGACGCGAATGACACGAACGACGCCAAGTGAGTTCAGTTGTCCCGGTTCGCCGGCAAGCAAGCTCTCACTTGGCGTCGTTACGAGTCCTCACCTGAACGCCAGCTGAACGACCCATTCACCGCCGCTTCAGCGGGCGAGGGGTAGACTCGCCGCATGGCGCGTCCCGCTCGTGGCATCCTCATCGTCCTTGTCGTATTTGTTCTGCTCGCAGCCGCCGTCCGGTTCTTCGGCGATCCGCTGTGGAATGCGCTGATCCAACTGCATGGCGGGCGCTGACATGCGCGAACGAGCCGCGCGTGTGAGCCGCGCGAGGGGCGCGGGGCATTGGGGCCCCCGCGAGCGAGCGCGTCAGGGGGGTGCGGCGGGGACGAAGTCCCCCCGCATGGGTCGCGAACGAGCCGCGCGAGTGAGCCGCGTGAGCGGCGCGGGGCGTCGGGGTCCCCGCAAGCGAACGCGTCAGGGGGGTGCGGCGGGGACGAAGTCCCCCCGCATCGACAATTGACTCGCGATCTGCGCGTGTCGCTGCGCGCGATTCGCGCGATGCCCGGCGTCGCGACGGTCATTGTGCTGTCGCTCTCGGTCGGCATCGGCGTCAACACGACCGTCTTTTCCTGGATTCAGGCGCGCCTGCTGAGTCCGCTTCCTGGCGTCCGCGACGGCGGCACGTTCTACTTCCTCGAAGCGACGACCGAGAACGGCACCTATCCGGGCCTGTCGTGGCCTGAGTACCAGGATCTGTCCAGGCGCATGTCTACGACGCGCGAAGTCATCGCCTTTCGCATCGCGCCGTTCAATGTTGGCGCTGCGGAATGGTCGGATCGGGCGTACGGCATGCTGGTGTCCGGCAACTATTTTTCCGCGCTCGGTCTCACTCCCGTGGTCGGGCGCCTCTTCGACGCCAGCGACACGGCGGCACCAGGCGGCCCGCCCCTGGTGGTCGTGTCACACCGCTTCTGGCAGACGCGCCTCGGGGGCGCGAGCGATGTGGCTGGCCGCACGATTCGGCTGAACGATCGTCCGTTCACGGTCATCGGGGTCGCGCCGAGAGCGTTTCAAGGCACGGTGCTCGGGCTGACGTTCGATCTCTGGGCGCCTGCGACTGCCGTGCCCCTGCTGAATGAAGGATCTCGCGAGCTCGAGAATCGCGGACAGCGGGGCTACCTCGCGATGGCGGCGCCGACCTCCGGCGCGAGCCTCGCCCGGGTCCGTGAGGAGCTCGACTCGGCGATGGCCGAACTTGCGAACGTGTATCCCTCCACGAATCAGACGATACGCGGGGAAGTCCTGCCGCAGTGGAAGGCGCCTCGCGGACCCCAGAAGTCGCTCACGCTTGCCCTGCTGATGCTGCAGGGAATGATGCTGCTCGTCCTGCTCGTCGTGGCGGGCAACACGACGAACCTCGTGCTGTCGCGCGCCAGCGCCCGCAAACACGAAGTCGGCGTCATGCTGGCGCTCGGCGCGGGCCGTTGGCGGGTGGTGCGCCTGCTCCTGATCGAGAGTGTTCTCCTGGGCCTCGCGGGCGCCGCCCTCGGTGCTGCGTTCGCTGTTTGGGGCACGACCGCGGTTCGCGACATTCCGTTCCCGACGCCGAACGGGATGCAGGTGTCTTTCTCCACGGAGATCGACGGCATCAGTCTGGCGTTCTCGGCGCTGCTCGGTGTCCTCGCGGGACTGCTCGTCGGGCTGCCCGCAGGACTGCATCTGGCCCGGACCGCGCCGTTCGTCGCCATGAAGGGCGGCGGCACGTCGGCCGGGCGGAGCACGCTGCGCGAGGTATTTCTGGTGCTCGAGGTCGCCCTCGCGATCGTGGTGCTCGTGGTCGCCACGAAGTTTCTCAAGAGTTTCAACGACACCCAGACCACCTACCCGGGCTTCACGCGGGAGGGCGTGCTGCTCGCGACGTACGACCTCCGCGGCGCGGGACGCGGCTTGACGAGCGCCGAAGTGCGAGACGGCACCGGCAGGCTCCTGGATCGACTGCAGACGCTGCCCGGGATCGCGTCCGTCTCGATTGCGAGCTCGGTGCCTCTCGACATTCACGGGTTGCCGTCGCGGTTCGTTGCGGTGGAGGGGCGGGCCCGCCCCGACGGCGAGCTGGACCAGGTCCTGACCAACACCGTCGCGCCCGGCTATTTCAAGACGATGGAGATCGCCGTCGTCGCCGGCACCGACTTCAGCAGTCTCGGTGACGGGACACGTGCCCCCGAGGCCATCGTCAACGAGACATTCGTGAGACGCCTGATCGACCCTGGCGCTGCGCTCGGCCGCCGGCTCGAGACGGGCGGCCGCACGTACACGATCGTTGGCGTGGTACGTGACTCGCTGTACAACGCGTACGGCGAGGATCCGACACCGTTCCTGTACCTGTCCTTTCGGGATCGGCCGTCGTCGCAGGGCGAGATTCACCTTCGAACGCGCGCGGGCAACGGGGCGGATGTGCTGCCGTCGCTGCGTGCCGCGATGCGCGAGGTCGACCCGCTGGTACCGCTCTTCAACATTCGAACGCTCTCGACCCACGTCGAGTCCAACCTCGTGTTCCAGCGGATCCCGGCTCGAATGTTCTCGGTGCTGGGTCCGTTGCTGCTCGTCCTCGTCGCCGTCGGCATCTACGCGGTCGCCGCCTATGCGGTGACGCTGCGCCGCAAGGAGATCGGCACGCGCCTCGCCCTGGGAGCGACCACCGGCATGGTGATTCGCACACTCGTCGCGGCGACGCTGAGGCTCGTTGGCTACGGCATGGCCGCGGGCGTGGCGGCAGCGCTGATGTTCGCGCGCGGCGTACCCGGCACCGCTGACCTTGTGCTGGTCGCCGGCGTGTCGATGCTGTTTCTCGCGTCGGCGGCGCTGGCCACGTGGCTGTCAGCACGGCAGGTCGCCCGAATCGATCCCATGACCGTCCTCAAGGAGTCCTGAATGAACCGTGCTCGCCCTTGGTGTCTCGCTGTCTGCGCAGACCCCGCCACGGACCGTCGTGCTGTCGAGTCCGGTGGGCGACCTCGCCGGCACGGCAACGCGGGTCAAGACGAAGTAGCGGACCCGGCGTCCTGGCGTAAGATTCCCCCAACCCCGGGGGATTCACATGAAGTTGCATCGACTCGTCGCTGTTGGCGTCCTCTTTTCCGTCTGCCTCCTGCCTGCGGCAACATCGGCCGATCTCGCTGCCGACAAGGCGCCGGTCAGCATCGCGTCTATCCTGAAGCCCGGCCTGCCGCTCGAGCTCGTCTCGGCGAAGAGGGCCGACCGCATCGCGTGGGTGGCCTACGAGGAGGGCAAGCGCAACGTCTTTACGGCGGCCGCGCCGGCGTTTCGCGCCGTCCGCGTCACGTCGTTCCTGAAGGACGATGGCGTCGACCTGACGCAGGTGCGGATCTCGGACGACGGCAGCACGATCGCGTTCGTGCGCGGCCACGCCGCGAATAATGCCGGCTGGGTCGCGAATCCCGCCGGCGATCCCAACGGCACCGACCGCGTGATCTGGGCGGTCCGCACCGCCGTACCGGGCTCGGCGCGGCGCATCGCCGAAGGACAGAACCCTGAGGTGTCGCCCGACGGACGGTTCGTGCTGTACATGAAGCAAGGGCAGATCTACCGGGCGCGCGTCGATCGGACCGCTGCGCCGTCAAAGATCGACACTGGCGAGGCACCGTTCATCAAGGCCTGGGGCGCAAACAGCGGTCCTCGCTGGTCGCCTGACGGCACGCGGATCGCCTTTACGAGCAATCGAGTCACGCACAGCTTCATTGGTCTCTATGAGAATGCGACCGGACGCGTGACCTACGTCGCTCCCGGCGTCGATCGCGACACGAGCCCCACCTGGTCGCCCGACGGCCGGCGCATCGCCTTCATCCGCCGGCCGGGTGCGGCCTTCGGGCAGCAGCCGTCGCCGGGCGGCGGCTCAGGCATGCCGGCAGAGAACACCGGAGGACGTGGAGCGGGGCCAGGCGGAGGGCGCGGAGGGAATGCCGGAGGGCGCGGAGCCGAGGCACCCGCGGCGGCGCAGGCGGCCACCACGCCACTCCTCACTCAGCCAGGCCTGTATCGCGGACAGCTCGCCAGCGGCAAGTCGATGGCCGTGATGATCGCGAACGTCGGCGTGAAATGGGACCACCTGCGCGACGCCCCGGAAGTCTGGCATCCGGATCCGTCCGGGCCGTTCAACAACATCAACGCGATTCACTGGAACGGCGACCACTTCACGTTCACGATGCTGGCCAAACCGACGGATGAATCCAACGGCTATTTTTCGTTCCCGGTGACGGGCAAGAGCCAGCCGATTCAGCTGACCACGACGCAGGGCATCATCGAGGACGCCACGGCCGCGGCCTTCTCGAAGGACGGCAGGACGCTCTACTACTGCACGAACGCCGGAGACATCGATCGGCGGCACATCTGGGCTGTGCCTGTGGCCGGCGGCACGCCGCACCAGCTGACGACGGGGCCGGGGATCGAGAACGTGCCCGCACCGCTCTGGTCGGGCAAACAGATCGCGGTGCTGAGCTCAGATGCGCGGCGCCCCTTGTCGGTCGCGCTGTGGCCGACGCAGCCCACGCCGGCGTCGGTGGGACAGAAGGCCGAGCGCGTCCTCTATCCGTCACTCGCCGGCTTCCCGTTGAACAAGATGGTCGTGCCGACCAATGTGACGCTCAAGGCCGAAGACGGCGTCGAGTTCAACAATCAACTCTTCCTGCCGCCGGACCTCAAGCCAGGCGAGCGGCGCCCCGCGCTAATCTTCGTTCATGGCGGCCCGGCGCGTCAGATGCTGCTCGGCTGGCACTACCTGAGCTTCTACCACGTGTTCTACGGCACCAATCAGTGGCTCGCCAACCAGGGCTACATTGTCCTGTCCGTGAACTACCGGAGCGGCGTGGGTTACGGACGCGCGTTTCGCCAGGCGCCCCAGACCGGCAGCCAGGGAAACTCGGAGTATCGCGACGTCCTTGCGGCAGGGAAGTGGCTGGCGGCCCAGCCCAACGTGGATCCGGAGCGATTCGGCATCTGGGGCCTGTCGTACGGCGGCCTGCTCACGGCGCAGGCGCTGGCGCGCAATTCCGATCTCTTCAAGCTCGGCATCGATCTGGCGGGCGTCCATGTGCGAGGGCAGCTCGATCCCGAGAATCTCGCGTATCGTTCGTCGGCGATTTCCGAGATCGACAAGTGGAAGTCGCCCGTGCTGCTCATCCATGGCGACGACGATCGCAACGTGAACTTCGCCCAGACGGTTGGGCTGGTGCACCTCCTGCGGGCGCGCAACATCTACCACGAGGTCATCGTGTTCCCGGACGACATCCACGAGACGCTGCTCGAGAGTCGCTGGATCTACACGTGGGATCGGATGGAGGCGTTTCTCAACAAGTTCTTCGGCGAGCCGCCGGCGACGAGAGGAGCACGGTAGAAGGGGCTTGTTAGTTCCCAGGAAGCGTCAGCGTCGCGCGCAATCCACCTAACGGCGAGGCGCCGAGCGAGATCGATCCGCCGTACAGGTTCGCAAGGTCGCGGACAATCGCCAGGCCAAGGCCGGTGCCGCGCTCGGCCTGATCGGCACGGACCCCGCGTTTGAGTACGACGTCCCGCATCGCGGGGTCGAGGCCGGGTCCATCGTCGTCCACCACGAACACGACGCGCGCCTGATCGGCGGAGGCCTGTGCGGTCACACGGGTGCGCGTCCACTTGCAGGCGTTGTCGAGGAGGTTGCCGAGCATCTCCTCCAGGTCTTCCCGCTGCACGCGCACGGCGACGCTTGCGGGCGCGTCGATCGAAAAGACGATGCCTCGATCCGCGTGCAGCCGCGAGAGCGTGCGCTCGAGTCCAGACAGGCAGTCGGCCGCCAGCGTACGGACGCCTGGCGCGGCGCTCGACGCCGCAGCACGGGCGTGCGCGAGGTGGTAGTCAATCTGACGACGCATCCGATCGACCTCATGCGCCACCGCGTCGGCGAGGTCCGCCTGGCCGGCGGCGCGCGCGCGTTCGGCCTCCCGCGCCAGTACCGCGAGCGGTGTCTTCAGCCCATGCGCCAGATCGGCCGCCTTGGACTGCGCGCGGGCGACGCTCTCATCGTGGGCATCGAGCAGCGCGTTGAGATCGGCGACGAGCGGCTGGGCTTCGCTGGGATAGTTGCCCACCACCCGCTTCTCCCTCCCGCGGTGGACGTCGGCGAGCCGCGCGCGTAGGTCTGCGAGGGAACCCAGTCCTCGCCTCACCGACATGAATCCGGTGGCGACGAGGATCGTGGCAAGCAGGAGCATGATGAACGTCTGGCCGAACACCTGATGAACCGTCTCCGGCACGTGCGGCCGGCCCGAGTAGATCAGCCACATCATGAGGACGCCGGAGATCAGAAAGAACCCGACGGTCCAGAGCGCGGCGCCGATGAGCACACGGGCGCGGAGGGAGCGACGCATCACATCCGGTACCCGAGCCCGCGGACGGTTTCGATCAGGCCCGCGCCGATTTTCCGTCGAAGCCGCGCGATGAATACTTCGACCGTGTTCGAGTCGCGATCGGCATCCTGGGAGTAGATGTGTTCGACGAGCTCGGTCTGCGTCACGACACGCCCGCGGTGATGCATCAGATAGGACAGCACGCGGAATTCGTGACTCGTGAGTTTGACGGCCGCGCCATCGACGGTCACGCGCGCGCCGCGCGGATCGAGCACGAGACCGCCGCTGCGAAGCTCTGGCGCCGCCTGGCCGGTCGATCGACGGATGAGCCCGCGCAGGCGGGCCAGCAATTCCTCCATCTGGAAGGGCTTCGAGACATAGTCGTCCGCGCCCTGGTCGATGCCGCGCACCTTCTCGTGCCAGCTGCCGCGAGCCGTCAGCACGAGGACCGGCGTCGTAATCCCGGTCCCCCGCCACTCGGCGAGCAGCGTCAGGCCGTCGATCTGCGGCAGGCCGAGGTCGAGAACGATCGCGTCATAGCGTTCCGTGCGGGCCAGAAAGTCGGCGCGCTCGCCGTCCGCCGCGTCATCCACCGCATAGCCGGCCGCGCCGGCCGCGTCGGCCAGTTGCTGGCGCAGCCGAGCTTCGTCTTCGATCACGAGCACTCGCACTGGGACGGTTATAGCTCAGAGGACGCTGAACCGGGGCTGAACAAGAAGGGCTCATCTCGTATAGCCCCGCCTTGCGCTCACGTCCCCGCCGCCCTTCACTTCCACGTCGATGGGATGCCAGCCCGAGGCCGGGACGCCCGTGGGCGTGAAGGCGAGGACGTACCTGCGGCTGAAGCGTGAGACGACGTCGGTGAAGGTGGCCGTGAGCCTGGCGGCGTCCGTGGCGCGCAGGGATTCGCCTCCGGTCTCGAGCGTGAGCAGCAGAAGGGCCGCGCCGCGATAGAGCGTCGGCTCGGCCATCATCCATTTCTCGACATCCGCCCGCGTGGCGTCGCCAGGTGTCCTCGCGCCTTCAAGCATGCGTGAGATGGCCGCGCCGCTGTTCTGCGGCGAGTTGAGCGCGACGTTGTAGATCACCGCCTCCGAGCGCCGGGCGGCCTGAAGCAGCGCTGACGCGGGCGTCCAGCTCGAGGTGTCGTCGCCGTCGGAGAAGAAGAGAATCAAGCGTCGGCTGCCCGGCTTGGGTGCGAGCGCGAGCGCGGCGAGCGCCGCGTCGTTCAGGGCGGTGAGCCCGGTGCCGCTCACGCTGTCGATCGCCTTCGTCAACGTCTCCCGTGATGTCGTCCACGGGGCGCGCAGGACGACGCTGTGGGAAAAGGTCATCAGCGCGGCTTCGTCGGTCGGCCGAAGCGCGGCGACGGCGGCTTTCGCGGCCGCCTTGAGATGTTCGAGCGGCTCGCCGCGAACGCTCGCGCTGGCGTCGAATGCCAGCAGAAGACTGACGGGGAAATTGCCCGCCGACACGAGCTGCACCGTCTGCGCGACACCCGAATCCCTGACGACGAAGTCCGCCGCGGTCAGGCCCTCGACCGCCACCCCCGCTCGGCTCACCGCAACGTCCACGAGAATCGCGTCCGTGCCGCCGCCAAAGCGTGGCGGTGCCTGTTGGGCGTCAATAGACGCCGCCGTAATCGCCGCCGCCGCAGCGACGACGATGAGGCCGCGCCGCCTACTTGCGGACCGCATTGCGGTACTCCTCGAACTGCCTGTCCATCGAGAGGTCGAGGCCAAGCGGATACGTCCACCACGGGTCGGCGTTCGTGCCGACCGCGCCACGCGCGAACAGCCGTTCAACGACAGCGCCCGCCTCGGCTGTCTGGCCCGAGCGATGGAAGATGTTGGCGAGCGCGAGGTAGGCGCTCTGGCCATCCGGCATGGCCCCGATCGCCTCGACGTAGGATTTCGCGGCGGCATCCAGTTGCCGTGCGCGTTCGAGCACGCCCCCCGCCATCAGCCAGGCGAGGTACTTCATGGGCGCGCTCGGTTTGGCCGCCAGTACTTCCGTGATGAGGGAATACGCGCGCGCGTCGTCGCCCTTCATCGCGTACACGTGGGCGAGCCGCAATCTGGCCTCGATCAGGGACGGCCGGAGCGTGATGGCCTTTTCGAACGCCGCCTGCGCCGCGACGAGCGCCGCGTCGCGCGGCTTCGAGGCGTACGCGGGTTCGTCGAGCCTGCCGCCCCGCAACTCGGCCACGAGGCGGGAGGCCTGCGTCTCCTTGACGGTGCCGAGCGCGAGCAGGATCGCCGCGTCATTGCCGATGCGCTCGTTGGCGCGAGTAAGGATGCGCTCCGCGATGCCGGGGTCGCCGCTCGCGAGCAGCATGCGACTGATCGTGATCGTCCAGCGGCTGCGCAGCGATCCTGGCGCCGACAGCCGGTTGTCCGCGAGGGTCAGCCAGCCGTCCGCGAGCCCCTGCTGGAACTCGAATTCGGGGACGTTCTGCTTCTGGTACGCGCGGAGCGCGAGGTCGCTGTGGATCATGGCCGCGAGGCGCAGCGTCTCGGGCCCCCACTCGGCTTCGCTCTTGATGTACTCGGGCAGGGGCTTGGCCGGCTGGAACTGGATGGACTGCACTTTCCCAAGCCGGTCACGCGTCCAGGCGCTGAACTCGGTGACGGTCTTCGGCGGATCGATCTTGTAGCGTTTCGCGAGTCCCCAGTACTCGCCGAGCAACCGC
This sequence comes from uncultured Solibacteraceae bacterium, assembly GCA_964548865.1. Lineage (GTDB taxonomy): Bacteria > Acidobacteriota > Vicinamibacteria > Vicinamibacterales > SCN-69-37 > DASUGC01. The sequence continues at coordinate 9,357 of CAZJTG010000041.1, read as the reverse complement.
TGTTCCTGCTCCGGCGTGAGGTCGGTTTCCGGGGCGACCGTGGACCCGGACAGGAGAATCTGGCCGGCCGCAGGCGCGCTCGTGCCCATCGTGACGACCGCGGCCAGCACGAGCCATCGCACGGCGCTCATTCTAGCGCTCCCGGTGCGGCGAACCAGCGCGATATCGCAGCAGGCGGGTCTGCAACTCGGGGATGATCCCGTTCTGCCCGCTCTCGACGGCCGCCACGACCGCGTCCCGCGAAGCACTGACAGCGTCGGTGTAGCGGCCGGTCTCGGCATACGCGGCGGCCAGCGCGTCGAGCGACTTCGGATCGCGCCTGGCGGTGAGTTCGACGGCTCGCAGGGCGGCCGCGGTCGCGCGGGCGCCGTTGCGCACGCCGTCATCCGGCGACGTTGCGAGCAGCCAGGCGACCCGGTTCAGCAGGAACACGTCGTCGGGCAGCCGCTCGGACGCGATGGTGTAGTGCTTGAGGGCGTTCGCGTGGTCGCCGAGCGATCCGTAGGCCTCGCCGAGGTTGCGATGCGCCACGGTGTAGGACGGGTCGAGCGCGACCGCGCGTTCCAGCGACCGAATCCCCTCCTCGGTGCGTCCCCGTGATGCCAGAACCGATCCGAGATTCAGGTGGGCCGCGGCGTTGGTGTCCCTGAGGCGCACCGCCTCGAGGAGTTGTCCCTCTGCGTCGGCCCGGTGGCCGAGTTCGAGGAGGCTCACACCGTAGTTGAGGCGCGCGCGGGAGTTGGTTGGGCGCTTCTGCACCGTGTCGTACCAGATGCGGTCGGCGCTCGAGAAGTCCTGATTACGGGCGTACGTCAGGACGCCGAAGATCGCTGCGAGACCCGCGACGGCGGCGATGCCGACGGCGCGGCCCATCCGGTAGCGGCGGACGATCTCGAATCCGCCGATGACCGCGAGGCTCACGAAGGCCGCGAGCGGTACGTACATGCGGCGCTCGGCGGCAATTTCCGTCGCGAGCGGCAGCACGCTCGATGATGGCGCGAGCGCGAGGAACCAGACGAGGGCGGGAAAGGCCCACGCGCGCCGCTGTGCCATGCCGACGATCGTCAGCGCGAGCAGCGCGAGCAGGGGCAGCGCATACGGGAGCGCGGCCGCGACCGAGGTCACCATCGGCCAGCCGTCGTAGTCGAGCGCCAGGGGCCCGCCCGCCACCGACAACCTCACGTAGTGCGCGATTACCGTCGCCTGCGTCAGTAGATAGGTCCACGGCGTCCAACCCTCGAGATCGAGACCAATCGATGTCGGCCACCTCTCATAGGCCACGAGCGCGGCCAGGAGCGCCCACGTGGACCCCAGTCCCGCGTACAGGCGCCACCGTCCGAGCCGTCCGAGAAAGATCCAGTCCCACGCCAGAACCACGAGCGGGGCAATCACCATCGTCTGCTTGCTGCCCATGCCCGCCGCACACGCGAGGATGGCCGCCATGGTCCAGAGCCGTGTGTGCGGGTTTCCCGCCCCCGCTCTCGCTGCGCAGTACACGGTCACGGCGAGGAACAGGCCCATCAGGACTTCCGTGCGCTGGACGATGTAGGTGACGGCGTCCGTCGTGAGCGGGTGCACAGCCCAGATCAGCGCAGCGGAGTACGCCAGTGGCGTCGCGACCTCGCCGAACCGGTCTCGCAGTCGATCCGTGAGGAGCGTGCGGCGCACGACGCCGGCAATCGCCAACGCCGCGAGCACGTGCAGCAGCAGGTTTACCGCGTGGTATCCCCACACGTTGCGTAGATACCGTGCGTCACCGCCGCCAGCGGTGCCTGGTGGCTCGGGCGCCATGACGTCCCGCACCTCGGCAGGCGCGAGCGCGTAGTTGAGGGCGAGCGAGAGGGCGGCCACCGGCCGGGCCGACACGGGCGATTCGGCCGGCGCCGACATCGCCGACGTCAGCGGCCACAGCGCCTTGATGTTGGGATTCTGGACGATCGCGATGCCGTCGTCGTACACGAATACGCCCCTGAAGCTCGGGGCGTACGCGATCGCTGTCGCGAGGCAGAGGACGATGGCGGGGATGGCTCGCCGCATGGTCAGCGCACGCGTTCCTTGAGCGCGCGGTCCGTAAGGTACGCCAGACCGGGCTTCGGCCGGACGATGGCGAAAATCTGGAAGGCGAACAGGGTGCGGCTCACACGGATCAGTATCCGCTGGATGCCGAGCAGCAGGCGCCCGAACCAGGTGTCGCCCAGGGCCAGCGGAAACGGCGCCGGCACGCCCCGCATCTCCACCACCTCGTAGCCCGACTGTTCGAACAGCCGCCGGAACGTCCGGAAGGTGAAGAGTCGCGTGTGCGTCAGATCGAGCAGTCCGCGTTTGCCGTAGTTGAACTGGCCGACGAGCAGCATGAGGCGCGAGACCACGAACGCGATATTGGGTGTGCTGACGAGCAACGTGAGTCCGGGGTGACGCTCGGCCGAGGCACGGAAACCGTCCACGAACGACTCCGGCGACTGCAGGTGTTCGATGACGTCGAGCATCACGGCGTAGTCGAATGTCGAGAGATCGACCGGCAGGGGCATCCGGTTGAGATCGTGAAGGTGAAAGGCATCGAGCGCTCCGTCCACCTCGAGGGGAAACTGATCGACTCCGGTCGTGTGACACCCTCGGTCCCTGAGCATACGGCTGAAGTAGCCGCCGGCGCATCCGATGTCGAGTACACGCGCTCCGGACGGAATCAATCCGAGAGCGATCGTGTGGGTGCTCTCGAAGCCGAGTCGTGGCTTGTAGTGGACGTTGCTTGCGGTGGACGGCAGGCAATCGAACCGCCGGTCGAAGAACAGCGAGAGTTCCTGGGCGCGGGCGCGCAGGCACGCCCCGATCACCCGCCAGGAATAGCCGATGCCGTTCGCGAGCGACAGGTCCGGGCTCGAATACGCCGGGATGGGCGTTTCGACGATGCGCGCTCCGGAGAGCAACAGCTGAATCGTGATCTCGGTGTCGAAGTGCAGCGCGTCCGTGTTCAGATGGAAGGGGATTCTCTTGAGCGCCGCGGTCGCGTAGACCCGGTAGCCCGAGTGGAACTCGCTCAGCCGGGTTCGTAGCAGGCGCGACTGGATGCGGCTCAGCATGCGGTTGGCGACGTACTTATGGATCGGCATGCCGCGGCGGGCGGCGCCAGGGCTGAGCATGCGCGATCCGTAGGCCGCGTCCGCGGAGCCGGCGGCGAGCGGCGCCAGCAGGTCCGGCAGGCATTCAGGCGCGTAATGCCCGTCGCCATGCAGGAGGGCGACGAAGTCGAAGCCCCGCTCGATGGCGTAGTGAAACGCGATCTTCTGGCTGCCGCCGTAACCTTGCGGCGAGCGGTACTGGAATCCCTCTACGTCGTAGCGCCCCGTTATTGGGGGGGGGTGGGTTGGGGCCGACGACTCGCCCGACACGACGAGGACGAGCAGGCGCTGTCGCATCGGAGGAAGACATGGGGACCGGAGTAATTTCAGGATGAAATTACGTCCGGCCCCATGTTCCGAACTTGCCTAGAACCCGACGCGGAGGCCGCCGAAAATGCTGCCCATGTTGACCGCGCGGTCGGTCGTGAAAATACGCTGGTAGCGCGTACCCACTTCGACAGCCAGCGACCTGGAAATGCCCAGGATGAGGCCGCCTCCGACCGAGACCATCGGCTTCGTTTCCGGCGTGGCGCTCGTGAACGGTGTAGTCACCAGGTTCGAGATATCGCCCTGCAGCGCGGCCGAGCCTCGAATCACGGCGCTGACCTCGCTCGTGACCCTGGCCATGCCGACGCCGACTTCCACGAACGTGTTGGCGCCGCTGACGTCACGCAATGCCTGACGGAAGCCCACCATGCCGTAGGTGCCCGACGCGGTTGCGTCTGAGGAGTGCTTGCCGCCTCTGAGCTGAGCCTCGGCCGCCGCCCTCAGTTCCACCTGATCGAGCACGGCTTTCGGCATGATGTTCGTCAGCCGGCCGAACTCAGCGTGGATCTGCGTCTTGTCGGCGGCCTTGAAGGCAATCGCCGCGCCGAACGACGCGCCGGGGCCCGCGCCAACCACGCCGCCCACCATCGGTCGAAAGATCACTTTCTGTTCCTGCGCCTGCGCCACGCCGGGCACCGCCAGCGCCGCCGCGAGGCCCATTCCAATCCAGACCTTTTTCATGATTCCGTCCTTCCGTGAATGCAGTCGGGGAAGAGCGGCACGGAGTCCGTGCCGCTCTTCGTCACATGAAACGCTCGAACCTAGAACGCGAACCGCACGTAGAACCGCGCCGAGCGCGGGCCGCGGAACCCGCTGTCCAGGCCGTAGAGCTGGTTCGGGCGCCCGGCCGCGCCGGGCGTGCAAGTGACCGGCGGAGCAAACGCGCCCGTGCACGTGTTGCGCTGCTGGAGCATGGTCGCCAGATCGAACCCACTGAAGAACGGACCCCCGTTGAGCGTGCCGGCGTCGTTCGGCAGCACCAGGGCGTCGCGCGAGATCGCGGTGTTCTTGGTGGTCGTGAAGTCCTGATCGAACAGGTTGAAGATCTGGAACTGCAGTGTCGCCGACATGCCGCGCTTCAGACGGAACACCTGCGAGAAGTTCAGGTCGGTGTTCGTGTAGAAGTCGGTCCGGCCGAGGTCGCCCGGGCCATAGATCTGGACTGGCACGCCCTTGTAGCTGATGGACGTCGTCTGCAGATTTCCGTTGAAAGCCTGGAACGTGACGCCGGCCGCCGTGCCCCACGGCAGCATGTACGTGCCCTGCAGCTTGAACTGCATCGGACGGCTGGTGCTGATCAGGCCGTTGGCCGTGCCGGCGCCGCAGTTCACTCCACCGATGTCCTGGCCGCCGCTGACTGCGCTCAGGTGCGCCGGGCAGCCCTTCTCGGTGAAGCTCATGAACAGGCCGTCCCAAAGGCGCGTGACGTTGGGACTGTTGCGGTTCGACTCGGACGTCGAGTTGCTGAGACCCGAGTAGTTGCCCCACAGACGGCTGAAGGTCACGTTCGCCGTGAGCGACCAGTTGTTGTTCATGCGGCGGTTGAAGCTGATTTCTGCGGCGTCGTAGTCCCGCACGGGGAACGGCGTGCGCGGAAACGCGGTCGTGAGCGGATACGCGCCCAGGCCGTAGCCCGGGTTGGCGATGTAGAAGAGCTCGCCCAGCCCGACCACCTGCACGCCGATGTCCTCGATCGCGTTGTTCACCCACTTGTGCACGTAGCGGCCGCCGATCGACATCAGGCGGTTGAGCTCGTGATCCAGGCCGACCACGAACTCCTGCGCCTTGAACGGCCGCATGTTCGGATCGACCAGGTTGTCCTTGGGGTCGTTCGACACGTGGCGCAGATCGTTCTGCTCGATATACGTGCCCGGGCAGCCGGATGTCGGCGTGCCGTTGCAGTTGATCGCGGGCCAGTTGAAAGAATCGAGCGTCCAGTAGTAGGTCACCCAGTGTTCGGCGCCCCACGCCCCGCGCGGCATTTCGAGCTTTTCGATGTCGTAGAAGATGCCCCACGAGCCGTAGGCCTTCCACTTGCCGTCGCCCTTGACGTCATACGCGAAGCCGACGCGCGGCGCGACCTTGCTGCCCCAGCCGAATTCGATGCCCGGATTCTCCTCGCGGTAGGACGGGATCTTCGTCGTGTCGAAGCGCACGCCGTAGTTGATGGTCATCTTGTCGTTGAACGACCACTGATCCTGCAGGAACAGCCCGACGTTGTCGGACTTGATGTTGCCGACCGTATAGGTCTGGACCACAGAGTAGTACCCGTAGGTGCCGCGCACGGTCCGCTGGTCGAGCGTCGTCCGGGCCTGATTCCAGGAAATCGCGACGTTTGGGAACTGCTGGCCCTGGTTCACGTCGTTGCCGATGCGCTCGTACTGCACGCCCACCTTGAACGCGTGCTGGCCCCGCCAATTCGCGTACCGCGTGAGATCGCCGCTCACGTTGAACCGGCTGTAGTTGTCCTTCACCGTGAACGAGTTGGAGAGGTTGTCCGCGTAGCCGGCGGCCTGCTGCAGGCTGGCCGGCACGTCGAGGTAGTTGATGTTCGACGTCGAGAACGTGCGGCGGATGCCGCGGTAATAGTCGCCACCCGTGCTGCCCGCCCCGGATCCGAGGAAACCCGCCGTGACGCTGGCGAACGTCTTGTCGTTCACCGTCCAGTCGGCCGTGCCGCTGTACGAGTTGTTGTAGCCGGCGGTGTAGACGCCCTGACGCGGGTTGAAGGTCGCGGCGCTCTGCGTGCTGGTGCCGATCGTATTGCCATTGGCATCCACGACGAAGGTATTGCCGGTGCACACGTTGTCGACACACGTGCCTGCGCTGATGGTCGGCAGGGCCAGACCGCCCGTCGTGCGCTGGTTGTTGCCGCCAACGCGCACTCGCAGGTTCGGCGACACGGCGATCGTGCCGTTGTAGATGTACCGCTTGTCCACCGTCTTCTGGTTGAACGACTGAATCGAGGGGTAGGTAATGCCGCCGACCACCGGGTTCGACCACTGCACCGTGCGGTCCTGATTGAAGACGGACTTATTCCAGCCCATGAAGAACCACGCGAAGTTCTGCTTGATCGGACCGCCGATTTCCGCAATCGGCTCGACCGTGTACCGCTCGTACTCGCTCGACCGCGGAGTCGTGAAGTACTGAGCGGGGCCGTTGCCGCCGCTGACGTTGGGATCGGCCCTGAGCGCCGGACGAATGTCCCCCAGGAGCTTGTTCATCGCCTTGCCGGAGTAGTCCATCGCCAGCGATCCGCGGTAGGCGTTCGTGCCGCTCTTGGTGATGACGCTGACCACGCCGCCGGTCGTCGCACGGAATTCGGCGTTGTATCCCGACTGCTTGACCTGAATCTGTTCGATGAAGTCCACGACGAGGCCCTTGCCGGAGAGACCGTTGCGGAGGTTGGTCGTGTCCTGGCCGTCGATAATGAAGCGATTCTCGGACTGGGACGCGCCGTCGATCATGATGCCGCTCGCGCGGGAACCCGAGATGTCGGTCTCGTAATTGATGCCTGGCAGACCCGTCAGGACGGACTGGAAGTCCCGGTTCGAACTCGGGAGCATGGCGATCAGTTCCTTCGAGACCGTCTGCGTCACCGCGTTCTGCTTCACGTCGACGATGGGCGCTTCAGCGCGCACCGTCTCGGACACCGCGATGCCAGCGACGTTCATCGTCAGGTTGACCCGCAGGATCTGGCCCACAACGATCTCGATCCTGTCTTGTGTCGCGGGGTTGAATCCGGAGAGCGTGGCCGAAATGGTGTACCCGCCGGGCGCGAGCGCGGGGAAACGGTACACACCGGTCGAGTCGGTGACCGCCGTGAACGTCGTGTTGGTTGATAGCTGCTTCGCTATGACCGTCACACCGGGCAGAGCGCCGCCGGTGCTGTCTTTGATTGCGCCCTCGATGGATCCACGGGTTTCCTGGGCGACGGCAATCGCCGGCGCCGCAGCAAACAGGCAGGCCAGTACGAGAGGTGCGAACCTCTTCATACGCATCATCTAATCCTCCTCAAAAGTAATCGCGCTGTCACCCGGCTGAAAAATACTAGGTAAACCCACAAAAACAGGGGACTTGTGGGTCCGGAGCCAGGGCACAACGGGCCGGAGTATACACCCCGTTTGCCGCCGGTGGGCGGGTTTCCTGGCCCTGCTTATGAAAGCTTGCGGATGGTCCGCGTGGCCTGGGCCACTGGCTTGTCATTGACCGAGATAATGAGCCTCAGTACCCAGTCTCCCGGAGCGATCGCGGCCAGGGCGATCCCGCCGGTCGCCACGAATCGCGTGGCCTGTTCGGCTCCGAGCACACTGCCCGGGGCCGCGGCGATGGCTGGGCCGTTCTCCGTCTGGGCGACTTCGAGCCGCGCGGACAGCTCTGATCCGTTGGGCAGCGTGCCATAGAACTCGAGATAGCCCGCGGCCGTCGCGTCCGCCGGCCCAAAGACCAATCGGGGCCGGAACGTCCCCCGATCGAGCCACCCGGCCATCATCGACGCCAGCGTGAGTGGGCCGGTCTCGGTCAACCCCGCCCTGAACTCGTAGTCCACCGTGCCACGGCGACCTGCCGTATCCACCGCGGCGACCCGCAGGCGGTAATCGCCGATGGGTACGGCCGCGGCCGTGATGAATGGCCGCAGCACGACATTCGCGCCCTGTTCGGTCCACTGCGCGGCGGACCTGCCTCCGAGATCGATCAGCGCGAACGCGGCTTCGGTCAGCGTTGTTGTCGCATCCGAGGGTTCGAGGGCCACCACCACCTTGACCTGGCGGGGATCGGCGTCTCGAAATGCAAACGCCGTGGCGCGCAGCGGCACGTCCCGCCGCGTGTGGGTCTCGCGGAGCAACGTCTCGAGTACGAGCGGGGTGGGCGGCGCGCGCCGCGGGTCGTCGGCGATGAAGGAGGGGCGGACGCGGATGTCCACGCCCTTGCGCGTCGATTCGATCTTGATCCTGTGCGGCTTGCCGTCCTGCTCGCCCGATCGCGGCTCGAAGCCGATCAGGTAGTACGCCGACAACTCGTCCAGGATGCGCCCGAACGGCAGCACACCGGTGCCGCTCAGCCGGACAAACTCTCCGCCGGTCACGCCGGCGAGATCGCGCAGGCCGGTCAGCCGCCGGTCGCCGTCGAGACTCATGGACGGTGGCGAATCCCGCAGCTGGGCATCGAGCATCGGCTCGTGGGGCTGGATGACGAACATCTGCACGCGCCCGCGCGACGCGGCGCGCGCGACATCCTCCATGAAGATGTGTGTGTCCGGAAAGTTCACCAGGGTGCCGGACATGAACAGGACCGCGGTCGGCGCTTCCACGCTGCCGAGACCGGCAAGGAATTCCTTCAGCGCCAGCAGCGTCGATTTCGTGTTGCGCTCGACCTCGCGCGCGTAGTCCAACGCTTCCTGCACGACGCGCGTGCGGCAGAAGGACTCCTCGGACGCGAACTTGCACTCGCGATCGACCAGTTCCTTGGTGAAGACCTTGTCGGGGTCGATGACTTCCGCCTGGACCGTCAGCGCCTCGTTGAGGCTGATGTTGCCGATGCCGGTCCGTCGCACCGCCCGGCCCACGACCCCGTCGAGCGCCCGTTTCGCGCGATCATGATTGGTCGTGAAATCCGTCTCGACCTTGCCGTTCGGCAGGGTCACCACGGCGACGCGATCGATCGGCGAGAGCTTATCGACAAACGTCTTGGCGGCGTCCATCGCGGGCCTGGAATCGGCGGCGCGAATCTGTTCGTGGTCGATGACGATGACCACGCTGCGGCCCGGGCGTTCCCCCTCGTTCGAGGCGAACGGCAGCGGCAGCGCGCGCCCGGTGACAGGCGCCTCGACGCTCGTCGCCGCCAGGCGCACGAACTGGAAACTCCTGATCTCGCGCGGACGCCCGTCCACGAGCAGGCGAATGTCCTTGACAGT
>CAZJTG010000040.1:0-20533 GCA_964548865.1 uncultured Solibacteraceae bacterium | reverse complement strand
CATCACGGTGCTCGGCCACGACGTCGTCAGCAGCAGCATCGAGGCGAAGCGACAGCTCGGCGTCGTGCCGCAGGAACTCGCGCTGTACGAGGATTTCAACGCGAAGGAGAACCTGGCCTACTGGGGCGCGGCGTACGGGATGCGCGGCGAGGCGCTCAAGAAGCGCGTGCAGGACGTCCTGAATCGCATCGGCCTGGCCGACCGCGCGCGCGAGCCCGTGAAGCGCTACAGCGGCGGCATGAAGCGGCGCCTCAATTTCGGCTGCGGCATCGTTCACCAGCCGAAGGTGCTGTTGCTCGACGAGCCCACTGTGGGGGTCGATCCCCAGAGCCGGGTCAAGCTGCTCGATCTCGTGCGCGAGGAAACCCGCGCCGGCACCTGCGTCCTCTACACGACCCACTACATGGAGGAGGCGCAGGATCTCTGCGATCGGCTCGCCATCGTCGACCACGGCAAGCTGCTTGCAATCGGCACGCTCGCCGAGTTGCGCCGCCTCATCGGCGAGAAGGACATGGTGCGCCTGTCGGGCCAGTTCCAGCCGGAAGCGGCGCGCGCGGCGCTCGCCGGCCTCGACGGCGCCGAGGTCGTGGCCGCCGACCAGGCGACGCTCCTCCTCGCCATGGAAGGCGCCACGCGCAAGCTGCCGGCCGTTTTCGCGGCGATCACCGCCGCGGGTGGCGAAATCCAGGAGACGTCGCTCAGCCAGCCCAGTCTGGAGTCGCTCTTCATCAAGCTCACCGGCCGGGCGCTGCGGGAGTAGTCATGCGATTCGCGGGGATCACGGCGTTGAAGGATCTGCGCAGGCGACTCGCGGACCCGCTCGCGCTGCTGATCTGGATGGGCATGCCCGTCGTGATCGGCGTGATCTTGAGTCTGATCGGCGGCGCCCAGGGTGCGCCGCCGAAGGCACGCCTCCTGCTGGTGGATCTCGACCAGACATTCGTGAGCCGGCTCGTCGGGATGGCCGGCAGTTCCAGCCAGCTCGGTGAGTTCATCGACATCGAAACCGTCACCGAAGATGTGGGCCGGCGGAAGATCAATGACGGCGATGCGAACGCCCTGCTCATCCTGCCAAAGGGGCTGCAGGATGGTTTCCTCCGCGAGCAGCCGACGACGCTCACGCTCATCAAGAACCCGTCGCAGCGCATCATGCCCGGCATCATCGAAGAGGGTCTGAAGATCCTCGTCGAAGCGGCCTTTTACGCGCAGCGGCTGTTCGGTGCGCCGCTCAGGCAGATCGCGGATGGCGTCCCCGCCGGAGCGACGACCGGGCCGTCGGATGCCGCCGTGGCCTCAATCAGTCAGGCCATCAACCAGCGTCTGCGGGGGCTGGAGACGACACTCGTGCCGCCCGTGCTGAGCCTGGCCGCTCCGAGCCAGGACGCCGAGGGCGAGACGCTCGACATCGGCGCGATCTTCCTGCCCAGCCTGCTGTTCATGGCGTTGATGTTCACGGCGCAGGGCGTGAGCAACGACATCTGGATCGAGAAGACCGCTGGCACGCTGCGCCGCACGCTCTGCACCCCGCAGGGTGCCGCGGCGTTCCTGGCCGGCAAGGTCGGCGGCGGCGCGGTCATCATGGCCGGCGCCATCCTGGTGGCGATCGCGGTCGGCATGGTGGCGTTCGACGTGCCGCTGGCGCGTGCGCCGCTCGCGCTCGCGTGGGCGACGTTCGCCGGCGCCGCCATCCTGTGCTACCTGATCGGGCTGCAACTGCTCGCCACCTCCGCGCGCGGCGGCCAACTGCTGTCCCTGATGGTCGTCTTTCCGCTCATCATGATGGGCGGATCGTTCTTTCCGTTCGAGACGATGCCCGCGTGGATGCAGAGCATAGGCCGCTGGACGCCGAACGGCCTCGCCGCGATCCAGCTGAAGCAGATCCTGTTCGGAGCGGCCGACACCCGCGCCATCCTTGCCGCCGCGCTGGGGATCGGCCTGCCGGCGCTCGCGGTCTTCTTCCTCAGCGTCAGGCGTCTCAGAGGCGCCTTCGCAACGAGCTGACATGCTGAAGGCCGCCTGGTTCATCGCGCGCAGCGACACGGCCCACCTGCTGGCCCGCCGCGAGACGATCCTCTGGGTCTTCGTGATGCCGATCGTGTTCTTCTACTTCATCGGCACCGTCACGGCGGGGTTCGGTGGATCGGCCAACCAGCGCGAGCGGCTGGCGGTGCGCGGGGCCATCGGCGCGGGCGTCCTGGCCGATCAGTTGATTCGCCGCCTCGAAGCGCAGAAGTACGAAGTCGTCCAGCCGGCCACGGACGACGCCTTCGCGGGCTTCACGCGGCGGCTGACCCTGCCCGAGCCCGCGGCGCCGCATAAGACGTTCACCGATGCCGTACTCGCCGGCCAGCCGCAGGCGCTGACGTTCGAGCGCGGCGGTGACGATGCGATGGCAGGCAACTACGACCGCGTGCGCGTGGCGCGCGCGACGTACGAAGTGCTCGCCGACCTGGCGGTGATTCGGCTGAACGGCCACGTCGTCGGCGCGGAGGCCTTTGAAGCTCTCGCGGCCGAGCCACGGGCGCTCACCCTCGACGTCAGCTCGGCTGGTAAGCGGATCGTGCCGCCCACGGGGTTCGCGCAGGCGGTCCCGGGCACGCTCGTGATGTTCACGATGCTCGTGCTGCTCACGAGCGGCTCCGTCACGCTGGTCATCGAGCGCGACCAGGGACTCTTGAGACGCCTCGCCTCGACGCCGATGTCGCGCGGATCGATCGTGCTCGGCAAGTGGGCCGCGCGCATGATGCTGGCGCTGGTGCAGGTGGCGTTCGCGATGCTGGCGGGCACGGTGCTCTTCGGGATGGACTGGGGCGCCGCGCTGCCGATGGTCTCGCTCGTGCTGTTCGGCTGGGCGGCGTTCACGGCGTCGCTGGCCATGGTGCTCATCAGCGTCACGCGCACGCTGGCGCAGACCGCCGGCATCGGCGTCTTCAGCACCCAGGTGATGGCCGCGCTTGGGGGCTGCTGGTGGCCGATCGAGATCACGCCGGAGTGGATGCAGACGCTGGCGAGATTCCTGCCAACCGGCTGGGCCATGGACGCGATCCACAAGCTCGTCAATTTCGGATTCGATGCGCCGGCGGCCGTACCGCACGTGGCCGCGATGTTCACCGGCGCAATCGTGCTCGGCTGGATCGGCGCGCGCCGGTTCAAGTTTCAGTAGCTCCGGACCAGAATTCCCTCCGGCGCGATCGGGGGCTCAGCGCGCCTGATGGCCGGCGCCGAGTTGCTGGAAGCACTGCCCCGCGGCGTCCAGTCCCTGGCGGAAGATGTCCGGTCGCTGGCCGACGCCGAGCCTCAGGTGCCGCTCGTATCCGAACGCCGAGCCGGGCGCGAGCATCACGCTGTAATCGATCGCGAGTTTGTCGGCGAGCGGCAGCGAGTCCATCGGCAAGTCGTACTTGAGCAGCGCGAGCAGCCCCCCGCGCGGCGGCGTCCACGACAGAAACGAGGCCCGCTCGTCAATCCACTTCCCCGCCTCAGCCAGGTTCGCGGTGATGATGTCGGTGTTACGCGCGACGATGCGCTCGCGGTGACGCATCGCGAGCTGGGCGAGCGCGTCGTTCAGCTTGCCGGGACTGAGCGAGATGTAGTCCCTCATGCTCCAGCACGCACGGACGAGGTCCGGCGGTCCGGCAATCCAGCCGATGCGCAGGCCGGGCAGGCCGAACGGCTTCGACAGCGTTCCGACGCTGACTCCGCGCGGTCCAAATTAGAAGAACGGATCCGCGAATGGCGCACCGTTCGGGACCGCCAGCCATCGGTACGCCTCGTCGCCGATGACCGTCGCGCCCACCGACTCGGCCAGGTCGTACACGCGCCTGGCGTCCGCCGGCGAGAGCATCGCGCCGGTTGGGTTGTGCGGCGTGTTGACGATGATGACCCTGGTCCGTGGTGTCACAAGGCGTTCGAGCGCGTCTACGTCATACCGGTATCCGCTCTCCGGTCCGACCTTCCAGAGCGAGACCTCGCAGCCGATCGCCTTCGGGACGCTGTAGAGCTGCTGATACGCCGGATACGGAGCGATGACGTGATCGCCGGCGTCGAGCAGCACGTTGAATAACAGATAGTTCGCTTCGATGGCGCCCGTCGTCACGAGCACGTGGTCCGCGTCCCCGCGCCGATACGTGTCCGCGAGCAAACCCCGCAGTACCGCCGTACCGCGGGCTTCGCTGTAGCCCAGCGGCAGCTTCAGGAGGTGCGTCAGTGTTTCGGCCCGGCGCTCGGCTGGCTCGAAGGCGAGAAGATCATCGGTCGAAAGCGGGAGGATTCCGCTCTCCGCGATGTCGAAGCGCACGTTGGTCTCGTGGCGCGTCATCCACCGTTCAAGGAGGAACTCGTCTAGCTTCATGCTTAGCTAATTGAAGATCGAGAGGAGTTCGATGTCGAAGACGAGCGAGGCGTTGGGTGGAATTGAGTTGCCGGCGCCCGTGCGACCGTAGGCCAGCGACGACGGAACGATCAGCCGGCGGAGCCCGCCGACTTTCATGCCGACCATGCCCTGCTCCCAGCCTGGAATCACCTGGCCGGCGCCGAGCCAGAACACAAACGGCCGGCCGGGCTGGCTCGCGTCGAACTGCTTGCCCTTCTTTTCCGCGTTCGACCCGTCGTACAGCCAGCCGGTGTAGTACACGCTCAGCGTGGAACCAGCCGACGCCGCGGCTCCGGTGCCGACGCGAAGATCGGTCACCGTAAACGTGACCGGCACCGAGGGCTGCGACGGGCTGGCGCAGGCCGCGGCCAGGAAGAACGAGGCGCACGCGAAGGCCGCGAGTGCCGCCGTCGAGGCGGATGGAAATCGTCGAATCATTCGCGGCTACTGGATCGGAGCGGCCGGGGCGCCGAACGGCTGCGTCGGCGCCGTCGCGGCGGCCATGTACCAAATGGAGCTCGACGCGTCGGTCGCAAACGACCGCGTGCCGGTGGTGCCGAACGTTGCTGGAATCGCCGTCGCGTAGAACGCGGTAATGCTCGCGGTGCCGTTGCAGTCGGTCGGCCCGGGGTTCGAACCGGCGCCCGCGACCATCGCGAAGTTGTACCCCGACTTCATGGGGGTGGCGCTCAGCCCGAGGTCCGGTGAGATGAAGCCCTGTCCGACGCCTCCCGGGGGCGCGTAGAGCTGGGGCAGCGACGAGGCGTACCCCCCGTTCCCGCACGTCGTGGAGTAGGCGACCTGCGCCACAGTGATGGCCTTGAGCGAGCCGATGGCCGACGTCTCGTTGCCCGTCATCCTCGACCGCAGGAGGCCCGGGACCGCGATGGCGGCGATGATGCTGATAATCGCCACGACAATAAGGAGTTCGATGAGCGTGAATCCACGATCTGAGGTTCTGGTCATGGTGACGTCCCCTTCAAGCCTACCTCAGCTTTGGACTCGCCGACCCGCCAATTGGTTGCGGCGGGACCCGATCCGGCCCTGGCGACGTATTGGAAAGCATGACTAAGTTCTTCCTGTGGATGATCTTGCTCATTCTGTGCTGGCCCCTGGCCCTTCTCGCGGTGGCCGCCTACCCCATCGTCTGGCTGATCCTGCTGCCGTTCCGCCTGCTCGGAATCGCCGTCGAGGGCGTCTTTGCGTTCCTCAAGGCCGTGGTGTTCCTGCCGGCTCGCGCCCTGGGGGGACGCTAGGCGTGGCGCGCAAGGCGTAACGCCTGGAGCGCAAGGCCCAGCGCCTCCCTTTCATCCAAGCAGGCTCCGAATCGACAGGAACGAGAAGAACCCGTAGAACAGGCTCATGAAGACCAGGGCGGCCCGTCTCCACATTGGCGGCCGCAGGGCCTCGGGCAGCAGTCGCGTGTTGATGTACAGCACGTGTAGCGACGTGATCACGAATACGACGCCGGCCACGAGCGCGCCGATTTGCAGCAGCACGATCGGCTGCGCGAGCCGGAGCGCCACGATGCCCCAGAGCACCACCGCCGCCAGCACGCCGTAGTAGACCAGCCGCACGTCGCCACCGCGCCACGCCCGCACCCGGTGGCTGCCGGTCCAGAGCATGTCCGTCAGCGCTCGCACCATGCCCTCGAGCTGATCGAGCTGAGTCTTGAACAGGATCCACGCTCCGAGAAACGCGATCGCGCCGGCGACAAGCGGTCCGGCGGTCCTCCCCATCGCTTCGGCGAGCGCTGCCGCGATACCGAGGCCCCGGATGTCGCTGCCGGGCGGCAGGAACGCGACGTAGAGAATCGCGGGCAGCACCATCCCGAGAATGCCGCCGGCGAAGAAGACGCCCCATTGGTCAGCGCGCACGATGCGCCACCACCCGCGGTACCTGGCCAGGTTGGCCGCATCGGCTGGGAACATGAACCCCGTGTGGTGAAGATTCACTTTCTTGCCGCCGACGGCGGCCGGAATGTAGCCGACGCGCTCGCCCATGCCGTAGCCGCGATCGCGTGCCCAGTTCGACAGCGCCATGTTCGTGATGCCGCCACATCCTGAATAGGCGACGAGGGCCGCCAGGAGCACCCAGTCAACGCCCGCCGGCAGCAGCTGGAACCCACCGGCCGCCCGGCTGTAGCCACCGAGACCAGTGACCGCGTCGATCCATGTGGGCAGCGGCACGAACGCGATGGCCAGCACCAGGAAGCTCGCCAGGATCGCCGTGATGAGAACCCAGTTCAGGAGTTCCAGCGTCCGCTCGATGCGACGGCCGACAAGCAGAATCGCCACGCAGAGAAAGAACGTTCCGACGCCGATCTGGTAAACCAGCGTCGCGTCCGCCGGCCCGGCGAGCCGGCGGGCAAACAGAAAGAAGATGGCGCCGGCCGCGTTGGCGGCCCACGCCGGCCAGCCCGCCTGCAGGAAGTACAGAATCGAATACACCCACGCCCAGAACGTGGACGTGGGCCGGCACCGCATGCAGCCCGTGAAGATGGGCTCACCGGTCGCCAGTGTGTAGCGCATCAGCTCGGTGTTGAAAATCGTCTGCAGAATCACGGAGATCGTCGTGACCCACAAGAGCGTCAGCCCGTACTTCACGAACACCGCGGGGCCGAGCAGAAACTCACCCGAGCCAATCGACACGCCGAGCACGATGACGCCCGGACCGACGGCCGCGAACCAGCCCAATCCCTGCGGGCGCGGGGCGTCGGGCAGGTCGGCGGGCTTCCATGCGGGCAGGCCCGATCGGCCTTCGACGGGCGGCAATTGGTGTGTCACGACTCAACCTCCGGCATCCTGAGGACATCGCGTCGATAGTCTTCGCGGAACGCTTCGATCTCACGGATGAGGCGCGCCCGGGTGCGGGCCAGGTTCCTGCGCGTCAGCGGCAGCCGCATCAGGATGCGCATGGCCCTCACGCGCCCGGCGTACCGGCGGAGGAACCGCGCATAGTGATGCGCGAAGACGCCCGTGACCGGCAGCGAGACCAGATACACGAGCGCGAGGGGCCATCCAGCGACGTACCACATCAGCCCCGCCGCCAGCGCGTAGAGCATTCCAAATCCGATGAAACCCGCGAGGATCGACGCATGCGCGACCTGCGCGCGCCTGTTGTCCGGCGGCGAGAAGCGGTCCACGGCCCACTCAATCAGCCACACCGGCGCGATGCGATGGACCCACCCGAAGAGCGCGAACGGCGCCCCCGCCACGAGACCGGCCGTTGCCAGCAGCCCAGGCACAGGTACGTCGTCATCGTCCGCAAGTGCCCCGACGCTGCGATCTGACAGGCCGAGAGTATGCAGCCGCTGCTCGTATCTGATGAGATCGTTCACGAAACCCGCCAGCCGATCTGGCGCCGCCGACTCGAAGTGCGCGAGCGCGCCTGCTATCGCCTGGCCGAGCAGCAGTTCCTCCGCGCGCGGCGGCACGGACTCGGTGATGAGCCGGTTGCTCGCGCGCAACCGGTCCAGGTAGAGCCGCTTGACGGAAGCGACGATGCGTTGATGGTCGAGTGTCGGAAGGCTGAGGATGAGCTCGCGAATGCGGTCTTCGATGGCCGCGGACAATGAACGGACGGCGCCGTGGCGATCGCGCCGGTACGCCTCCAGCCACCCGGTGGCGCGAAACGGGCCGCCGAAATTGACGAGCACGTCCGTGCGATAGCGCCCCTTCGCGGCGTACGTGATCCCGACCGGTTGAATGTGGAGGTCGAGCGCGCCGGCGTGCCGGTCCTCGATCTCGAGGGCCATCCGTCCGGCGCCGGTCTTCACGGGCCGGAGCTGGTCGTCGTTGTAGCTCACGCCCTCCGGGAAGATTCCGACCGCGCCGCCGTCTTCAAGTACGCGAAAGCAGTGTTCGAACGTCTCGGCCACCGTCCCCATCGCCGTCGGATCGTCCTGGCGCCGGTTGATCGGTACGATGCCGCACCGGCGAAGGACGAACGCCATCGCCCTCAGCCTGAACAGCCTGACCGTGGCGACGAAATGCACGATGCGTGGCACCACGGCCCCGATCAGAAACGCGTCGGTGACCGAGCCCGGATGATTCGCGACGATGAGCAGCGGCCCGGTGCGCGGGACCCGCTCGTCGTGGAACACCTCGATGCGCCGGAAGTAGGTCATGAGTCCGGCGCGCACGAATCCGCCGACGAGCAGGCGCACCCAGCCGCGCGGGATCGTCGGCCGAGGCAGCGGGGGCGGGGCCATGTCTGGCTAGTCGCCGCCCGTACCCTTGAACTGGTCGGCCTCGTCCGTAAACAGCACGTTGAAGGTCGTGAGCGATCCGTAGCAACCGCTGACGTAGGACTGGATCTTGATCTTCGCGTCCTCCGGCAGATCGGATGCGTTCACCTGCTGCTCGAGGGTCCGCAGCCGATTCCTGAGCATCACGATCTTGTGGAAGAACGTCTCGATGGGGATCGTCTTCTCCTGAAGGCCGGGCGATCCGGGCTTCAGAACCATCGTCCCGCCACGCCACTTCTCGGCGGGCGTCACCGGCGTGACACCGGCTTCCTCGCGGATGATGCGGCGCAGCAGCGATTCGAGATCCATGGACGAGTGGTCCGGGAGCATGACGGGTGGCCCGATCCTTTCGCGGTCGCTGACGATGGGAAATGCGCCGCCTGATTCCGCGCGCGGCGCGGCCGGCCGCGGTGGCGCCGGCGAGACAGATGCACGCGGTGATGTCGATGACCGCGTGGAGGCAGTCGGCGCGTCAGTCCTGTCGGTCGGGTCCGCCGTGTTGGTCCGGGGCCCGCCGCGATAGTTGTGCTCGCTTCGACAGTAGCCGCACGTGACACGCAACGGCCGGCCCTCGGCATCGGCGGCGATCACGGTGTGCATCCGATCGACCTTGCACGCGCGGCAGTAGTCCTCAACGGCTGAGCCGGCTCGAGCGGTCCTGACGATCCCCACGGCGGTGGAGTATTTCACGAGCCGGGGCCGGAGTATCCTCTTCCCATCATGAAGATCCTTTTCGCCGCTCTCGTCGTCATCGGGACGTCCGGGCCGCTGGCCCAGGCGCCGCCGCTCCCGCCGGCGGTCAGGACCGCGGCCGACCGCATCACGACGGAGCGAGTCAAAGCCGACCTCGACTTCCTCGCCTCCGACGCGCTGAAAGGGCGCAATACACCGTCGCCCGGTTACGACCAGGCCGCCGAGTTCATCGAGGCACGCCTCAAGCGCGCCGGCGTCAGACCCCTCGGCGACCGCGGCACGTATCGGCAGCACTACGTGATGCGGGAGACCACGCTCGCGCCGGGCGCGGCCTCGGTCACGATTGGCGACCGCGCGTTCGCGGCCGGCGACGACTTCGTGCTGCGCCCCTTCGCGGGCGAACTCATCACGCCGCCGGTCGGCGCCGTGTACGTGGGCCACGGCTGGACGGCAGAGGGCATCGATCCGTATGCCGGCATCAACGTCGCCGGCAAGATCGTCGTGGTCCATGGCCCGAACGCGCGTCCGCGTGGCCCGAAGATTCACGTACTCGGCCGCGTGACGATCGGCGGCACATCACCGATCGTCGAGGCCGAGCGGCGTGGCGCGTTGGCGGTCGTGTATCTCGCGTCTGGAGAGCCACCGGCCGCGGGCGCCGGCCGTGGCAACGCGCCGATGGTGCGCCGCGAACTCGAACCTGGCGTGCCCTCCGCCTACGCCGCGGCGACGGTCACGGGCGTTCAACTCGGGGCGCAGGCCACCCAGGCATTGCTGGCTGGCAGCAGGCTCGATCCGGCCACGCTGGCCGAACAGGCCAGTACGAAGACCTACGCCGCGTCATTCGAGCTGCCGGCGAGGATCGCCCTGCGAATTCCGGCGACGTCGGTGGTTCACCGGCCATTCAACGTCGTTGGACTCGTGGAAGGCACCGATCCCGCGCTGAAGGATCAGTACATCGTCGTGCAGTCGCATCTCGACGGCGCCGTTGGTTCGAGAGTTGTTGACGGCGACGGCATCTACAACTCGGCGGACGACAACGCCACCGGCAGCGCGGCCAACATCTCGATTGCCGAGCAGATGATGACGGTGAGGCCGAAGCGGTCGCTGATTTTCGTGTGGGACAGCGGCGAGGAACAGGGCCTCTGGGGCTCGCGTCAGTTCGTCGCGACGCCGCCGGTGCCGCTCGAGAAGATCGTTGCCATGATCAACATCGACATGATCGGCGCGAACCGCGCGCCCGGTTCGCGCGACGCCGCCGAGGAACGCGTGACCGGCCCGAATGAAGTGTTCTTGATCGGCCCCGGCGCGCTCAGCGACCGCGCCACCGCGCTCATCGACAGCGTCAACAGCGCGTATTTGAAGCTGACGCTCAACCGCAAGTACGACACGCCGGAGAGCGAGTTCTTCTATCCCCGCACCGACGCGGGTCCGTACCTCGAACGCGGCATCCTCACCATCGGATTCACGACCGGCATCCACGACCGCTATCACCTGCCTGCCGATGAGGCGCAATTCCTGGATGCCGGGAAGACCACAGCCATCGCGAAGACGATCTTCGCCATTGCCCATGCCCTCGCCCAGGCCGAGCAACGCCCGGCCATCGAGAAGCCGGTGCCTTCTACGGTGTTGAGAGTGAGGTAGCGTCCCCGGCGGGAATCGAACCCGCGTCTCGGCCTTGAAAGGGCCGCGTCCTAGCCGCTGGACGACGGGGACACACGAACCTGAGAACCCGCAGCACCCGGTCGTCCTGTCGCACCCGTAGGACCCGGAATACCCGCGCTCTCGCAGCCGTTAAGATTAACACGCCATGCGGCCACGCCTCCGGAACTCCGCCCTCGTTCTTGCCTTCGCCGTCACCTCTGCCCTCTGCCCTTTGCCCTCTGCCCTTGTCCAGGCACAACAGTCCTTCAACGTCGTCGAGGCCTCGATCGCCGACGTCCATGCGGCATTCAAGGCAAAGCGAGTGACGTGCGTCGGCCTGGTCAACGCCTATCTCGCGCGTATCGCGGCTTACGACAAGCAGGGTCCGTCGCTGAACGCGGTCGTGGTCACGAATCCCGAAGCCGTGAACCGCGCGGCCGATCTCGACCGCGCGTACGCGCGGCGAGGCCTGACGGGCCCGCTGCACTGCATCCCGATGGTCGTGAAAGACAATATGGAGACCATCGGCCTGCAGAGCGCGAACGGCTCGAAGTCGATGGAGGGCTTCGTCTCCGACAAAGATGCCTTCCAGGTTGCCCGCATCAAAGCCGCCGGCGCCATTGTCATCGCCAAGACCAACATGGCGGAGTTCGCGTTCAGCCCGCAGGAGTCGCTGAGTTCGATTCAGGGCCACACGAAGAATCCGTACGCGCTCGATCGCGTACCGGCGGGATCGAGCGGCGGCACCGCGGCATCGGTAGCCGCGAGTTTCGCGACCGTCGGACTCGGCAGCGATACGGGCAATTCGATCCGCGGCCCATCCGCGCACACGGCTCTCGTCGGCATCCGGTCCACGATGGGCCTGACGAGCCGCGCCGGCGTCGTGCCGTTGAGTTTCCTCGCGGACATCGCGGGCCCGATGGCTCGCACGGTCGATGACGCGGTTCGGGTGTTTCAGGTCATCGTCGGGGAGGATCCCGAAGACCCGGTGACGGCGCGCAGCCGCGGCCGCAAGATCCCCAATTACGCCACGTCGCTCGTCCGTGCGGGACTCACGGGCGCGCGCGTCGGCATCCTGCGCCAGGCCTACGAGCGACCGAACCAGACGGTGGACGACGAAGTCGTCAAGGTGTTCTCGACCGCGCTCGACGACCTCAAGAAGGCCGGCGCGGATGTCATCGACGGAATCACCATCGAACGTGTCCAGCGTCAGCAGGGCGCCGGCACCTGCCGCGGGTTCAAGTACGACATCAACGACTACCTGGCGTCGCGCGGGCAAAAGGCGCCGGTGCACTCGCTCGAGGAAATCCTGGCGTCTGGCAGGTTCGATCCGTCCGTGGCGAATCGGCTGAAGCAGGCGCAGTCGGGGAACGCCGGCGCCGGTCCCGACAGCGAGGCCTGCAAGGCCGAGGCGTCCTACCGCGAGGCGTTTGGCGCCGCGATCACGAAAGTCATGGACGAGCAGAAGCTCGACGCGCTCGTGTACCCCACGTGGAGCCATCCGCCGCGACTGATTGCCGACACGCAGATGCCCACGGGCGACAACAGCCAGATCTACTCGCCCAGTTCCGGCTTCCCCGCCATCACTGTACCGATGGGCTACACGCGCGGGTCGCTTCCCGCGGGCATGACCCTCCTCGGCCGCGCCTGGGACGAAGAACGACTCATCAGACTGGCGTACTCGTACGAGCAGGCGACGAAACACCGGCGCCCGCCCGCCAGCACACCACCACTCGCGCGCGGGAAATAGTGCGAACGGCGCTCCTGACCGTCGCGGCGCTGATCTCGTTCGCCGCGAACAGTCTGCTCACTCGCTACGCCCTGGGCCAGGAGCTGCTGGACGCGCCGGGATTCACGATCGTGAGACTCGCGACTGGCGCCGCCATGCTCGCGCTGCTCCTCCGCATGCGGAACACGGCGTCAGGCGAGCGCGGCACCTGGATGTCGGCCGCGGCGCTGGCCGGATACGCCGTCGCATTCACGGTCGCGTACACGCGCATCGGCGCGGGCGTTGGCGCCCTGCTGCTCTTCGGCGCCGTGCAGGTGACCATGATTGGGACGGGACTCATCAGAGGAGAGCGCCCGCTCGGGCGCGACTGGGCCGGGTTGGCGCTTGCCGCCGGCGGCCTGACCTGGCTCACGCTCCCCGGCGCCACCGCACCAGACCTCTCCGGCGCGGCGCTCATGGTCGTCGCCGGCATCGCGTGGGGCGCGTACTCCGTCATCGGGCGCGCCAGCCGCGATCCGTTGGCGGCGACCGCCGGTAACTTCTGGCGCGCTTCGCTGCTGGGCGCGCTCGCGCTCGGCCTGCTTGTCGACACGCAAGCTGCGACGGCCACCGGAGTCTTCCTTGCCACCGCCTCGGGCGCGATCGCATCCGGCGTCGGCTACACGATTTGGTACTCGGCCCTGCCGCACCTCACCCGGTGGCGGGCGGCGCTGGTGCAGCTCGCCGTGCCGGTCATCACGGCCCTGGCCGCAGCCGTCGTACTGAACGAGGCGGTCACGGCGCGGCTGCTCATCGCGACCGCGCTCGTGGCGGCGGGTGTGGTGCTGACCCTGGTCCGTCCCAGGGCCGCGACCGCCGGGGACGGCCGGGCCTGAAGGCCCGGCCAACATTCCGGGCGATTGCGGTATCTTGTTGGGCGATGTCTGAACGAACGGCCCCATCCCTCGCGAAACTGGACGACATGCTGAAGGCCCTCGAGGCCCTGCCAGCCGATGCCGCGAAGGACGACATGATCGAGACGACGCAGGCGCTCCGCCGCGCCGTCGCGGCGTTTCACATGGAGGCCATTCGCTTCCGGATGTACTCGGTCGAGCGACTGTTACGGACAGCCGGCGACCCGCGCGCCCAGCAGGCGTTCGAGGCGGTACGGCACGAGCTGGAGGCCGCGGGCTTCCACACGCGGTCTCACGCGGCGCCGTAGAGTCGGCCGATCGCGAGCTCCAGCGGAGTCAGCGAGGCAAGTTCCGGCACGCGCACTTCCCGTGGCGGCAATCCACGCCAGTTGAACCACACCGGCCTGATGCCGGCGGCAAGCGCGCCCGCGATGTCCGTGTCCCACGCATCCCCCACCATCACGGTCTCGCCGGGCTGCAGGCCGAGGGCATCGAGCGCCGCCTGATAGATACCGACGGCGGGCTTGGCCACGCCTATGTCTTCCGACGTGATGAGCGCATCGACGTGCGCTTCGAGCGCGCAGCTCTTCATCTTCTGCTGCTGCTCAGCCGTCAGATTGTTCGTCACAATCGCCACGGCCACGCTGCTCGACTTGAGCGTGGAGAGCAAGGCAATCGCGCCGTCCACCGCGCGCCAGTTCGACCTGTAGGCGTCGCGATATTTCATCGCGAGATCCCAGGCCCGCGCCTGCCCGGCCGCATCCGCACCGGCGTCGGCGAGCAGGCGCCGGAACCGTTCGCGTCGGGCGTCATCGATCGACAGGCGTCCGGACACCACCTCGCGATGGATGATTTCCAGCAGATCGCTGTGACGCCGACGCAGTTCGGCGAGACTCCACACGGCGAACGCCGGCTCCTCGGCGCGGAGGACGGCGGTGGCCGATTCGGTAGCGTGGTGGTGATCGAAGAGCGTGTCGTCGAGGTCGAACAACACGCCACGCAAGGCGTGGCTCATGCGTCGAGCAGGAAGTCGAAGGTGTACGCGCTCGCCTGGCTCGCGACTCTCTTCATCGCCAGGAGCGGTTTGAACTGCGGGTCGCGTGTGGCGACGGCGTCGTCAGGAAAGAACAGCGCGGTCGTAAAGGGCTTCTTTCCCGCCAGCTGGATGCGCGCGCCGATCCGGCGCGCCCGGCCGGCCGCGGTCCCGGGGACGATGGTGGTGAGCGAATAGCGGCCCTCGGCGTCCGTCACGACGGCGCCACGCAGCCGGAAACCCGAGGCGTCCAGCTTCCCGTCCGGACCCGCCTGCCAGAAGTCGATTCTGGCGCCCTTGACCCTGCCACAGGTGAGGCCGGTCACGTAGCCGGACAGCGTCATCCGGGTGCCGGTGACGCCCGCTTCGACGAGGCTCGACCGGAGCGGCGCCCCGGCACGGAACTCCGCGCCCACGGGGACCTCCGGCGTGAGATCGTCCTTGCAGGGCGGTGCCGGCAGCAGGAACTTGTCGAGGCCGGCCTGGGCGTCCACGCGCACGTGCAGCGCGGCCGCCGGCAGCACGGCGGCGGCGACGGCAAGAAACTCCCGGCGGGTGCAGGGCATATAATGCGATGTTAGCCGATCGAACAAAGTTCCAACCCTGGAGGAATCCCACGTGCCTTATCCCGAATATCTCGTCGCTCCGATGCGCCAGGAACTGGTGGCCGTTGGCGCGCGCGAATGCCGAACACCCGCCGACGTCGATGACGTGATCAAGCAGCCCGGAACGACGATGCTGGTCGTCAATTCCGTGTGTGGCTGCGCCGCCGGTAAGGCGCGCCCGGGTATCGCGATGGCGCTTCAGCATCAGGTGCGCCCGCAGAACCTGGCCACCGTGTTCGCCGGCGCCGACATCGAGGCGACCGATCGCGCCCGCCAGCTCATGACCGGCTTCGCGCCGTCCTCGCCATCGATTGCCCTGTTCAAGGAAGGCAAGCTCGTCTACATGGTCGAGCGCCGCGACATCGAACAGCGGACGGCGGACGGCATTGCCGACCTGCTGACCCTCGCGTTCGACAAGCACTGCGGATAGCAATCGATCGGAGTCGCCACATGACACGGACCGTTCGCCTCGTCCTGCTCGCCGCGGGCTGCCTCATCGCGTTCGCGGGCCTGCCGCTCACCGCCCAGCAGACGCCCGACCTGTTCAGACACGTCTCCTTCCGGGAGATCGGATCGACGCATCGTGGCGGCCGGTTCGTGGACATCGCGGTCGTCGAGTCGGCGCCGCGCACGTTCTACATCGCGAATGCCACGGGCGGCGTGTGGAAGACCGAGAACGGCGGCGTGTCGTACCTGCAGGTGTTCGACAGCCCGACGGTCGCCTCGGTCGGCGCGGTCGCGCTGTCGCAGTCGAATCCCGACGTCGTGTACGTCGGCACCGGCGAAGCGAACAACTCGCGCAGTTCCTACTTTGGTGACGGCGTCTACAAATCGGCGGACGCCGGCCGGACGTGGACCAATGTCGGGCTGAAGGAGTCGCATCACATCGGCCGCATCGTGATTCATCCGACGGATCCGAACACGGTGTACGTGGCGGCGCTCGGCAAGCTCTACTCGGAGAACGAAGAGCGCGGCGTCTACAAGACCATGGACGGCGGCAGGACCTGGGCGAAGTCGCTCGCCATCAAGGTTGAAGGCAAGGACATCGGCGCGGTCGATCTCGCGATGGATCCCAGGAACCCGATGGTGCTCTACGCCGCGGCGTACGACAAAGTCCGCAGGCCGTGGACGTTCGCTGAGGGCGGCCCGGGCAGCGGAATCTACAAGACCACTGACGCGGGCAAGTCGTGGTCGAAGCTCGGTGGCGGCCTGCCGACCGGCGCGCTCGGCCGCATCGGCCTGTCGATTTCCAGGCAGGATCCGATGGTCGTGTACGCGATTGTCGAGAACGTCGGCACGCAGAGCGACGAGCAGAAGAAGCGCTACGCGGCGGGCTTCGGCGCCGAGGGCGGCTCGCCGTCGCAGTTGTACCGATCGAACGACGCCGGCAAGTCGTGGCGGCAGGTCGCCCCGGCGCCGCCGCCTCCGCCATCGGGGGCGGGTGCGGCCGGGGCCGGCGCTGGTGGTCGGGGTGCGGCGCCGGCGGGCGGCGGACGCGGCGGCTTCGACGGCGGCAACCCCGGCTATTACTACGGGCAGGTCCGGGTCGATCCGAACGATAAGGAGACGGTGTACGTGCTCAGCGTCGGCTGGTCGCGCAGCCGTGATGGCGGCGCGACCTGGCAGGGCATGGGGTTCGGCGGCGACAACCACGCGCTCTGGATCGATCCCAGGGACAGCGCGCACATGATCCTCGGCCACGATCACGGCATGGGCGTGACGTGGGATGCCGGCGCGACCTGGCTCCGGCCCGACAACCTGCCGGTCGCGCAGTACTACGCGATCGGCTTCGACTTCGAGGTCCCCTACAACGGGTACGGCGGCACGCAGGACAACGGCTGCCACAAGGGCCCGAGCACGCGGCGCGGCGGCGGCAACATCCCGTTCGAGGACTGGATCAACGTCGGCTGCGCCGACGGGTTCTACAACGAAGTGGATTGGAAGGACAGTCGCTGGCTCTACAACGAGAGCCAGTTCGGCGGCATCGTCCGGGTCGATCAGAAGACCGGCCAGTCGGTGAGTCTTGCCCCGGGCCGTCCCGCGCTGCCGAACAACGCGCCTTACCGCTTCAACTGGAGCGCGCCGATTCAAGTGTCGCCGCACAACAGCGACGTCGTCTATCACGCGGCGCAGGTGCTGCTCCGCTCCCCGTTCCGCGGCGAACGCTGGGAAGTGATCAGCCCGGATCTGACAATGAACGATCCGGCGAAACAGGGCGGCGGCGGCAACATCACGTACGCCACGATCACGTCGATCGACGAATCGCCGATCGTGCCCGGCTTGATCTGGGTGGGCACCGACGACGGCAACGTGCAGATCACCAAGGACGGCGGCCGCACGTGGACCAACAAGCGCGGCAATATTCCCGGACACCCCGGGCACTGGGTCAGCCGCGTCGCAGCGGCGAACGTCTCACCGGGCACGGCGTACGTGACGGTGACCGGCATGCGCAGCGACGACTTCGCGCCGTACATCTGGAAGACGACGGATTTCGGCGAGACATGGGCCTCGATTGCGGCCAACCTTCCGCAGGATTCGATCAATGTCGTGCGCGAGAGTCCGCGTAACGCAGACGTGCTGTTCGTCGGTACGGACACGGGCGTATGGGTGACGATTGACGGCGGCAAGGCCTGGTCGCGCCTCAAAGGCGCGCCCCTCGCGGCCGGCGGTGGCGGTGGACGCGGCGGCGGCGGCGGCGCCGGTCGCGCCGGCGGCGCCGGTCAGCCGCGCGGCATCATGCCGACCGTGCCGGTGCACGACCTGAAGATTCACCCGCGCGATCGCGAACTCATCGTCGGCACGCACGGGCGGGGCATCTGGATCGCCGACATCTCCGAGATCGAGGAGCTCACGCCGTCCGTCCGCGCCGCGGATGCGCATCTGTTCGAGATCGATCCGGTCATCGACTGGGAGGTCGGCCAGCGCGGCCAGCCCGCCACGCTCAATTTCGCGGGGGTGAGCCGGCCGACGGACATGGGGATCGGCTACTTTCTGAAGAGCGACGTTTCGGGTGACGTCAAGATTCGTGTCTACTCGGGGTCGCGCGTCATCGCCGAGATGGACGGCACAAAGACGGCCGGCATGAACGTCGTGCGCTGGAACCTCCAGGGCCGTCGCGAACGAATCGCGGGTGAGGCCGCCCCGGTGGGTCCGGGTGCCGGACGTGGCGGCGGCCGCGCAGGTGGCGCGCCACCCGCGGCCGGCACCTTCGCGACGTTCACGGCGCCGCGGGGTGTGTATCGCGTGGTGCTGTCGGTTGGCGGCCGCGAGTACACGCAGCTCGCGTCTATCGTGGCCGATCCCGGACGATAAGCGAGTCCGTCAGATTTCTTGCCGCAGTATTGTGTGGTCTCGATCGGAACCAGTGGAGACGATGGCCGCCGGCACGCCGCTGGTTTCTTCCAGCCGTGCGATATAGCGGCGGGCGCCTTCGGGTAGCTTGTCGAACTCGGTGATGCCGAGTGTCGGCTGATCCCAGCCGGGAATCGTCTCGTAGACCGGCTCGCATGCGGCGAGTTGCGTGACCTCGCTCGGCATTTCCGTCAGCACGTCCGACCCGCACCGGTACGCGGTGCAGATCTGCAGTTCCTTCAGGCCGTCGAGCACGTCCAGTTTCGTGATGGCCAGCGCGCTCAGGCCGTTCACGCGCGCGGCGTAGCGCACGGCCACCGCGTCGTACCATCCGCAGCGGCGCGGCCGCCCCGTTGAGGCACCGTACTCCTGGCCGGTTTCGCGAAGCCGCTCTCCCATCTCGCCCACGAGTTCCGTCGGCAGCGGTCCGGCGCCGACGCGCGTCGTGTAGGCCTTCGCGACGCCGAGCACCATGCCGATGGCCCTGGGGCCGACGCCGAGGCCCGTGGCCGCGCCGCCGGCCGTGGAATTCGAAGACGTGACAAACGGATACGTGCCGTGATCGATGTCGAGGAGCGTGCCCTGCGCGCCTTCGAACATCACGCGCTTCCCCGCCGTGAGTTCCCGGTGCAGGCGCAGGGACGTGTCCGTGACGAACGGCTTCAGGCGGACCCAGGCCTTGCGGAGGTCCGCCAGCACGTCCTGCCACTTCATTTCGTTGTTGCCGACGATGCGGTTTCTTGCGGCGACGTTTTCGCGCACGGCCGCGGCCAGCGCACCGTCGTCCGCGACATCGCCGAGATCGCCCACCCGGATGCCGCGGCGGCCGATCTTGTCTTCGTACGCCGGACCGATGCCGCGCGAGGTCGTGCCGATCTTCTGCTCGCCGCGCCGGGCCTCCGACAGGACGTCGAGCTCCCGGTGGTATGGCAGGATGACGTGCGCCTTGTCACTCACGAGCAGCCGCCCGGTGACGTCGATCCCCATCCCGGCCAGCTTGTCCAGCTCCGAGAACAAGGCCTGGGGATCGACCACGACGCCGTTGCCGATGATGCACACGATGCCGGATCGGAGAATGCCCGAGGGAATCAGGTGCAGCACGAACTTGGTGCCGCCAACGTAGACGGTGTGGCCGGCATTGTGCCCGCCCTGATAGCGGGCGACGACCGAAAACCGCGGCGTCAGCAGATCGACGATCTTTCCCTTGCCCTCATCGCCCCACTGGGCGCCGAGCACGCACAGATTCATGTCGGGAGCAATGATACCCTCAGCGAGAGTTGAAGCGGCGGGGACCGACGGGAACCACGCCCACGGGAGCTCACGGAGGCGGCGCGGCCGCGCATGATCGCACTCGACGGATCGACACTCACACTTGATCAGCTCGCCGAGGTCGCGCATGACGGCGCGACCGTCGGCCTCGCGCCGTCGGCGCGCACGCGCGTGCGCGCCTCGCGCGCCGTGGTCGACGCGCACGCGTCACAGGGCCGGGCCGTCTATGGCGTCAACACGGGATTCGGCGCCCTCGCGGATGTCGCCATTCCCGCGGACCAGCTGGATCGGCTGCAGCTCAACCTTCTCCGAAGCCATGCCGCGGGCGTGGGCGATCCCCTGCCGTCGCCCGCGGTCCGCGCCATCATGACGCTCAGGGCGAACGTCCTGGCGAAGGGCTTCTCCGGGATCCGTCCCGCCACTCTTGACGCGCTGCTCGCGCTGATCAACGCCCGCGTGCATCCCCGCGTGCCGTCGCGTGGATCGGTCGGCGCAAGCGGCGACCTGGCGCCGCTCGCGCACCTCGCCCTCGTCCTCGTCGGTGAGGGCGAGGCCGAACTCGACGGCGCGGTGCTCCCGGGCGCCGACGCCCTCGCGCGCGCGGGCCTCCGGCCCGTCGCGCTCGGGCCGAAGGAGGGCCTCGCGCTGATCATAGGCACTCAAGCCAGCGCCGCCGTCCTGGGGCTGGCCGTCCTCGA
>CAZJTG010000039.1:2483-20945 GCA_964548865.1 uncultured Solibacteraceae bacterium | reverse complement strand
ATCGACATGTGCTGCAGCACGCCGAAGTAGAAGGCGATGATGACGCCGATGAAGATCTCGAGGATGAGGAGGAACTTGCCCTGCTGCACGAGATAGGTCTTGCACGTCTCGTAGATGAGCTCCGAGATCTCCTTCATGGACGGATGGACCGCCATGTGCTCGAGCTGCCGGTAGATGAACAGCCCGAACGCCAGGCCGAACAGCGAGACGAGGATGCCTGAATACAGCAGGGTGTGGCCGTCGATTCCCAGGAAGGTCACGGTGCTCAGATCCGGCAGCACCAGATTGGCCTCACCGCCGGCGTGGCGAACGGCCGTCTGAGGTGCCGACCCATCCGCCTGGGCGGTCTGCGCGCCGATCGGCGCCATCGTCAGCACCAGCATGACCACCAGTGCGGTCCCCATCAACCATCGCTTCGTTGTCGCAAGCATCGTCCGTCCCATCTCCTGCTTAGTCTTCGGCGACTGAGTCGCCAAGCCCCGTGCCCGCCCCTCCCTGTCCGGGTGGGGCCTCCCCAGCAAACGCTCTAGTTTACGTTGTCTCCGCCCGTTACGCGCATCCGATCCGGCATCCCGGTACCGCCGGTCAGGAAGATGCGGATCCCCTCCTGGACCGTCAGTTCGGGGTAGGACGCGCGGTCGGGCGGACACACCACGATGTCACCCAGATACAAATGATTAGTCGGCACGTACACGGCGAGGAACGTTTCGGGGCCCTTGCCTCGATCGACCGTGAATTCCTTCGTGAGGAAGCCCAGCATCGCCCCGCCGCGCAGGTCCTCGACCAGTACCATGCGCTTGAAACCGAACTCGTTGTCCGGTGAGAACGCCGAGATGAGCTGCTTGACCGGGGCGTAAATCGTGCGAAAGAGCGGAACGTGCTGGAGGAGGCTCTCGCTGCGCGCCAGCAGGCGCCTCCCCAGCACGTTGGTCGTGAGCGCGCCAATCGCCAGAATCGCGACGGCCGTCACGACGAGGCCCAGACCGGGCCAGGGCCTCCCGAAGAGCCGCTCGCCCAGCGCGCCGGTCACGCCGTCCAGAAAATGGAATGCCCAGACGAGGGCGACCACGCTCACGACGAGCGGAATCGTCACAAAGAAGCCCGCGACAAAGCTCCGCCGAAGCCACTGCCACATGAGTGAACCTGAGGATTCTAGAGCCAACCCAGGGCCAGGGCACCAAGGATCGCAAGGCCCGCCCCAATGCGGTACCAGGCGAACGGCGCAAACCCCGAACGGGACACATAGCGCAAGAACGGCCGCACGACGGCCGCCGCCGCCACGAACGCCATCACCATGCCAACGCCGATCTGCATGGCCTGGGCCCCACCGAAGTCATGGCGAATCTGCCAGACATCGTGCAGACAGGCGGCCGTGAGTGTCGGCATTGCCAGGAAGAAGGACAGTTCCGCCGCCGCGGCCCGTTCGACGCGGAACAAGAGTCCCCCGACGATCGTGGCGCCGGATCGCGATACGCCAGGAATCAGGGCCAGCGCCTGACAGGCGCCGATCGCAAACGCGCGCTTGAGCGGCGTCCGGTCTGCCGAGAACACCACCGGCGCCGGCTGTTTCCGCTCGACGACAAGCATCACGATGCCACCGGCGATGAAGGCCACCGCAATCACCAGGGGACTCGCGTAAAGGACTCCCTTGACGAACTCCGAGAGCAGGGCACCGGCGAGCAGGGCGGGAAGGCTGGCGACCACCAGCATCAGAACGAATCGCCGCGCCTCCGGCTGGGACGGCAGTCCGAGTACCACGCCGAGGAGCTTCGCACGGTACAGCCACATGAGGGCGACGACCGATCCGAACTGGATGATGACAGTGAAGGTGCCCGCAGGATCGTCGAATCCGAGCAGTTGCTCCCCCAGCCGGAGGTGCGCCGTGGACGACACGGGCAGGAACTCGGTGAGTCCCTGCACGGCGCCGAGCAGTGCCGCCGCGAGAAGGTCCACGGCCGCCAGGAACGACTACGCGCGCTTCGGCGCGCGACCCGCCCCCGGCCCCTCGACCTGCCTGGGGCTCAGGATGATCGCAATCGCCGACGCGATGAAGACCGTGGAGTAGGTGCCCGCGACAATGCCGACGAGCAGCGTGAACGCGAGGCCCTCGAGCACGTCGCCACCAAACAGGTACAACGCCACGACCGAGAGGAACGTCGTGCCCGCCGTGATGATCGTCCGGGACAGCGTCTGGTTCACGCTGCGGTTGACCACGGCCTGGATAGGCTCGCGCTTCGACACGCGCTGGTTCTCGCGCACGCGGTCGAAGACGACAATCGTGTCATTGACCGAGTAGCCCGTGATCGTCAGCAGGGCGGCGACGACGTTCAGCGAGATGTCGTAGCCGAACCACGTCAGAAAGACCAGCGTGACGAGCACGTCATGGAACGTCGCGACGATCGCACCAATGGCGAACGTGAGGCGGAACCGGAACCAGATGTAGAGCAGGATGCCGCCGAGCGACGACACGGTGGCCCAGAAGCCTTTCGACCGGAGATCCTCCCCGATGACCGGTCCGACGACTTCCTTGCTCTGACGGATGAAGCTGCCGACGTTGGCGGCCTTGAGTGCCGCCTCGACCTCGGCAGCCTGTGCATCCGCGTTCGCCTGGTCGCCGGTCAGCGGCAACCGGATCAGAATCTCGTTGTCGCCGGCCGCGCCGTACGTCTGCACGATGGAGTTGCCGGGATCGGGCAGGGCCGAACGCACGGCGGACTCGCTCGTCGGCTTCTCGAACTTGATCCGGATGACGGTGCCGCCGGAAAAATCGACACCGAGCGGCAGCCCCCCGCGCGAGACGATCGTAAAGACGCCGGCACCGATGACGGCGGCCGAAAGCGCCAGCGCGTACCAGCGCCACTTGAGGAAATCGACGTTCGGATTGTCAAGGATTCGCATGAGATTTTTGGGCCCCCGTCAGATGCTGAGCTGCTGCTGAGAGCCGACAGGCCGCCTCGACAGAATGAACTCGAACAACGTCCGCGACACGAACACGGCCGTGAATACGTTGGCCACGAGGCCGAAGAACAGCGTCGTCGCGAATCCGCGGATCGGCCCCGTGCCGAACTGAAACAGGAAGGCCGCGGCGATGAGCGAGGCGACGTGGGTGTCGATAATCGTCACGAGCACGCGGTCGAAGCCGGCGGCAATCGCCTGTTTAGCGCCCTTCTTGGTCGCCATTTCCTCTCGAATCCGCTCGAAGATGAGCACGTTCGAATCCACGCCCATGCCGATCGTCAGGATGAAGCCCGCGATGCCCGGCAGCGTCATGACCGCGCCGAGATACGCCATGAACCCGAGCAGAATCACGAGGTTGAGCGATACGGACACCAGCGCGTTGATGCCCGCCAGCCGGTAATACAGCAGCATGAACAGCGTCACGAACGCGAGGCCCAGGAGCGAGGCCATGACCCCGGCGCGGACCGACTCGGCCCCCAGGCTGGGGCCGACGGTGCTCTCGGCCAGCACGGTCAACGACGCCGGCAGGGCGCCGGATCGCAGAATCAGGGAGAGGTCGGACGCCTCCTGCTGGCTGAACGTGCCCGTGATCCGCCCTTCACGGTCGATTCGCCCCTCGATGACCGGGGCGCTCTGCACGGTGTTGTCGAGAATGATAGCGAGCTGCCGCCCGACGTTCTCGCCCGTGACGCGGCCGAACTTCGCGGCGCCCTCGTTGTTCATCGTGAAACTGACGGCCGGCGTGTTGAATTCATCGAGGGTCGGCCTCGCGTTCCGAAGGTCGCGGCCGGTCACCGCCGCGACCCTCTTCACGAGGTAGAACACGCGCGACGCGTCCCCGGGCGCGCCCGAGACCCCCGGGACGACTTCCATCCCTTCGGGCACTTTGCCGCCGTGCGACGTGAGCAGCGTGGCCTCGTCGCTCGTCGGCCCGCCCTCGACCAGCTTGATCTCGAGAATGGCGGTGTTCTTGATGATGCTCTTCGCATGATCGACATCCTGCACGCCTGGCAGCTGCACGATGATCTGATCGTTGGTCGAGCCGTAGGGCGCGACGATCGGCTCCGAGACGCCGAGTTCGTTGACTCGCCGATCGATCGTCTGAATCGCCTGCTGGACCGCCTCAGCCCGGCGCTGCACGGCGATGTTCGGCTTCATGCGGAACCTGTGGGTGCCGCCGCTCGAGTCCCGATCGAACGACAAACCGACCTGCGTCGTCGCCAGCTGGCGGAACTGTGGTTCGCTCGCGGGCGGGACACCTTCGATCGTGAACTCCTGGAGTCCCGTGACTTTCGGGGTCGCCACCGGGATGTTCTCGGTCTTCAGAAGCTCGAAGAACTGCTCCGACGCCGTTTCGGTTTCAATGCGGATCGCGTCGTCCGTCTCGACGCGGTAGATCATCTGCACGCCGCCCTTCAGGTCGAGACCGAGCTTGACCTTCTGGCTCGGGGGTGTGAACGACCACACGCCGAGACCGGCGACCGCCACGATGAGCACGATCTTCCATTGCAGGTTCTTGTACATGAACTACATCCCGCCGGCGCTGTCCCGCTGGACCACCGGATCCTGTCCCTGGTACCCGCCCACCGAGGCCCGGGCCACTTCGATATTCACCTTGTCCGCGATGCGGATCTGCACCGAGGCGTCCTTGACCCGAACGACCTCCCCGTAAATGCCGCCCGTCGTAATCACCTTGTCGCCGACCTTCAGCGCAGCCTGGAACTCCTGCACCTTCTTCTGGCGCTTCCGCGTGGGCATGAGCACCAGGAGATAGAAGATGAGCAGCATCATCGCGAACGGGAAGAGCTGCAACCAGATGTTCTGTGTCGGCGCGGCTTGAGCCACGACGAACACGTGAGGCAGTGCGTTCATCATCCCTGTCGGTCTCGCTGTTCTGATTCCGGCGCCTCAGTCCGACGAGGGCCGGGTGTAGGTGTCCAGAAACCTTTGCTTGAACTCGCCGAAGCGTCCGAACTCAATAGCCTTCCTGATCCTCCGCATGGTGTCAAGGTAGAAGGTCAGATTATGCACCGTGTTCAGGGCGGCCGCCGACATCTCCCCGGCCACATACAGGTGGCGCAGATAGGCCCGTGAATGACGCCGGCAGGTCGAGCAGGCGCAGTCCGGATCGGGCGGGCGGGTGTCCTCCGCGTACTTGGCGTTCTTGATGGAAATGGGCCCCGTCCGAGTGAAGAGCTGGCCGTTTCTGGCATTGCGGGTTGGCAGCACGCAGTCAAACATGTCGATGCCCCGCGAGACGCATTCAACCAGGTCGGTTGGCAGCCCCACGCCCATCAGGTACCGGGGCGCCAGGCGCGGCAGTTGCGCGGCGGTGTGACCGGCCAGGTCGTACAGAACCTCCGTCGGTTCACCGACCGACAGTCCGCCGATTGCATAGCCCTCGAATCCGACGGCGACCGTCCCGGCCACGCTGGCGTCCCTGAGGTCCTTGAAGGTGGCGCCCTGGACGATGCCGAACTGCGCCTGGCGGGGCGTCGGCCGAGGGACGCCCGGGACCTGACCCGCCGAGAGCGACTCGAACCGATCGCGGCCGCGGCGGGCCCATCGGAGCGTCCTCCGCATCGCCGAGTCGGCCTCTTCCCGAATGACGGGCCACTTCACGCATTCGTCGAAGACCATCGCGATATCGGATCCGAGGCGGGACTGAATGTCCGCCGCGGATTCCGGAGACAGCCAGCACTCGCTGCCGTCAAGGTGCGACTGAAAGACGACTCGCTCTTCCGAGACGGTTCGACGACCGGCCAGGCTGAAGACCTGGAAGCCGCCCGAGTCGGTCAAGATCGGCCGCGTCCAGCCGTTGAAGGCGTGCAGCCCGCCCAGGCGTGCGATTAGATCGTCGCCAGGACGCAAATGCAGGTGGTAGGTGTTTCCCAGAATGATCTCGGCGTCGATCCCGGCGACCTGATCGATCGTGATGCCCTTGACCGCGCCCTGCGTGCCAACCGGCATGAACGCGGGTGTCTCGACCGTGCCGTGCGCGAGCGTCAGCCGGCCGCGGCGTGCGCCATCGCTCTCGCCCAGAAGTTCGAAGTCGCAGAGGGCGCTCACGGTGGTTAGCCTATAATGACTCGCGTTACAGCCCGGCAGTGCCGAGCCGTGGCGCGCGTCACCATGGCTGCTCACTCCTCATCCAGTCCCGGCAAACGAATCAGAGTCGCCGTCCTCTATGGCGGCCGTTCAGGCGAGCACGAAGTCTCGCTGGCCTCCGCCGCTGCCGTCTTCGCGAATCTGGATCGGTCTCGATACGAGCCCGTCGCGATCCGGCTGGAGAAGGATGGACGGTGGATACTCGCCGACCGGCCGCCATCAGCCGCCTCTGCCGCGGAGGTCATCGAGCAGTCTCGCCAGGACAGCAACCGGCCGCGCCCGGGTCGTGAAGTCCTGGTCCCGGCGAAGCCCGGCGCGGACACGCTGATGGTCCTCGATACACGCGACGAAGGGGACGACGCCCTCGTCTCGCTCACGGGACTTGCGGTTGACGTCGTCTTCCCCGTCCTGCACGGTCCGTACGGCGAGGACGGCACCGTACAGGGGCTCCTCGAACTCGCCACCGTTCCCTACGTGGGCTGCGGGGTCCTCGCGTCTGCGGTGGGCATGGACAAGCTGGTCATGAAGACGGTCTTCGCGGCCAGCGGGCTCCGGGTGCCCGAGTGGGTGGGCGTGTCGCGCCCGGAATGGCGGGAGAATCCAAAGGAAATCACCCGCCGAATCGAGCAGACCCTGGGCTACCCGTTGTTTGTGAAGCCGGCCAACCTGGGCTCGAGCCTGGGGATCAGCAAGGTGGCGGGCCGCGGGACGCTGGCGGCGGCGATCGACGAAGCCGCCCGCTTCGACCGCCGGATCGTCGTCGAGCGCGCCGTGCCGGAGGCCCGCGAGATCGAATGCGCCGTACTCGGCAACGACACGCCCGAAGCGTCGGTACCGGGTGAGATCATCCCCTCGCGCGAGTTCTACGACTACGAAGCGAAGTACATCGACGGGATGTCACGCCTCGAGATTCCTGCGCGCCTCGACGCCGGCGTCGCCGACACGGTGCGAAGCCTGGCCATCGCGGCGTTCAAAGCCATCGACGGAGCGGGTCTCGCCCGCGTCGACTTCCTGCTCAGCCGGAGTTCGGGCGAGCTGTTCGTCAACGAGATCAACACGATGCCGGGCTTCACGACGATCAGCATGTATTCGAAGCTGTGGTCGGCGAGCGGCGTGGACTATCCGACGCTCGTCGATCGACTCATCACGCTGGCGATCGAACGACACCACGACCGACAAAAGTGAAACTTTCCGCTTGACTCTGGTTTTTGTACCCCATACTCTACATCTTGCGTGGAACGAGCCTGTTCACTCTACCTATTGGGTGCAACCGGCTATCGGGCCGCGCATTTTTTTTGTTCGCAGTGCACGGCAAGTGATCGAAACGTCGGACGCGCCCCCAGCGACCCGGTGACGTCCGCGACGAAGCGAAGGCGCTGCGCGCGCAGGCAGGGCGTGCCGGTTGGCACCGATGCTGCGGCGTAGTTGGGCCGCGCGCACGACAAACCACGCCGAAGGGAGGGACAACACAATGGCGAAGAAAGCAGCCAAGGGCGGCAAGAAGAAGGGCGGCAAGAAGCGGTAAGCCACCTCGCCCAGAAAAAGAAAAAGGGGGCGTTCATTCGCCCCCTTTTTTTTCGCCTACTCTGTGCCGTCGCGAATCACGACGCGATCGATGACATCACCGAGACTCACCCGGTCGAGTACGTCCCACCCTCCGATCACCCGGCCAAACACGGTGTATTGCGCGTCCAGGTGCGGCTGGGGTGACAGCGTGATGAAGAACTGGCTCCCGCCGGTGTCGCGGCCATCCAGGGCGATCCCGAGCGTACCGCGCACGAATGGCAGCGTATTGAGTTCGTCACGAATCGCGTAGCCGGGACCACCCTGCCCGTCCCCGCGGGGGTCGCCCGCCTGAATCACAAAGTTCGGAATCAGACGGTGGACTCTGAGGCCGTCGAAGAAGCCCGCTCGCGCCAGTTCGATGAAGGCCAGCGTCGTGAAGGGTGCGTCCACCATGTTCAGTTCAAGGTGAATCGTCCCCGCCCGGGTCTCGATGTACGCGTGTGGCGTGTACGCGGGACGCAGCAGGCGTTCGGATTCGAAGAAGGCGGCGTCCTGCCGGACGGGCGCCGGTCTCACCGCGTCCGCCCCGGACACGCCGCCTTGCCGGAGCAGGCGCGCGGCCGCCAGTCGAACCGCCCACTCCCGATCTGACAGGGCTCGCGTCAGAGGTGGGTGGGCGTCCACGGCCGGGTATTTGGCGAGGGCCTGAAGCGCCGCGACACGCGCTGCGTGGTTCGCGTCGCTCTCGCCCCGTGCGTAGGCGGCAGCCAACGCCGCGGCACCGCCCTCGGGACGCCGCTCGCCGATGAGCGAGGCGGCCTCGGCGCGCACCGTGAAATCAGGAGCCTGGAGCGCCTTGAGCAGCACGCCGTCCGCATCCTTGCCCGCGACGTCGGCGAACGCGCGCAGCGCCGGTGCCTGCACGCGGGCATCGGCGTCGCTCAGGAGGTCCTCGATGGCCGGGCGGGCCTTGTCCGCCGGCAGACGGGCCAGGACCGTCGCGAGGTTGGCGCGGACCGACCAGTCGGGATCGCGCTCGCGGCTGCTCACGGCCAGCAGGAAGCCGTCGCCATCCAGCCGGGCGGCCGCGGTCATCGCCGCCGCGCGAATCACGGGCGAAGGCGAGGCAAACAAATCGACCATGCTCTCGAACGCGCGTGCGTCACCGATGGCTCCAATGGCGGCGATGGCTTCGAGCCTTAGAGGGGCGGGCGTCGCGCGATCCTCGACCAGACCGACCATCATCGCGAGGGACTCGCGCACACCGAGGCGGCCCAGGGCCCGGATCGCTTCCGCGCGAAGCCGCACATCGTGGTCGCGGTTCGCCGCCGCCCGCGCGGCAAGGTCGGCCGCACGGCCATCCCGGAGCGCGGCCAGTCCGCGAATCGCGAACGCCTGGGTGTAGACGCCGGGACCGGAGGCGAGGGCGACAAGCGGACCAGCGGCCCGGCGGTCCGCCGTTCGCTGCAATGCAAAGGCTACCGGCCACCAGCGCGAGACGGGCGCGCCATTGGCGTCGAGGACGACACGCGCCAGTGCGTCGTACTGCCGCAACCGCACGAGCGCGAGGATCGACAGGCGGCAGACGTCCTCGTCACCGGTCCTTACTCCGTCGTCGTCCGGCGCGATTCCTGCGATGACGGCCGCACAGCCGGCAGCGGTCTCCGCGATTGCGCCCGCCGACGACGCCTCACCGAGAAGTCCCAGGGCCTCCGCGGCGCGGCCGCGGACGAGCGGCGACGGATCTTTGAGTGCGGCCTGCAGTGGCGAGGCGCCCTGCGCATCACCGATGAGGCCTAGCGCAAAGGCGGCGGCCGCGCGGACTCCTTCTTCAGGATCCGCCAGCGCCGCGACGACGGCCGGCATGCCGGCGACCATGCCGACCCGGCCGATCGCCATGACGGCCCGGCGTCGAATACCCGCGTCGCCGTCGCGGGCCAGCACGGCCAGGTCGGCCCCGAGCGCGATGTCGGCCAGCTGGCGCGACTGCTCCAGCCGCAGAATCCAGCCGGCCTTGCGATCGACGGACACGACGGGCACTGGAGGCGGCGCGGACACCGGCGGCGCAACCGACGCGGCAGGCGCGCACGCAGCCATCGCGCCGCCAGAGACGAGGAGAAGAAGGGCCGCGGCCCGGTGGCACCGGCGCGCCGTCATGGAGCGTGAAACCTCGTCGCTCGCACGGTCACGTGTTTGAGCCGAGCGGGTTCCGGCGTCACGCCGATTCCGGGACCGGCGGGCACGAGGATCGTGCCGTCCGGCCGCACGTCGATCGCCGGCTCGATCAGGTCCGGCACGAAATAGCGCCGACTCGCCGCCACGTCACCGGGCAGCGTGAATCCCGGCAACGTCGAGAGGTGGAGGTTGTGGGCGCGACCGATCCCGGTTTCGAGCATGCCCCCGTGCCATAGGGGGACGCCCCGCGCTGTCGCGATCTCATGCACGGCCAGAGACTGCGCGAATCCGCCCAGCCGTCCGGGCTTGATATTGATGATGCGACATGCGTTCAGGTCCAGCGCATCGGCAGCGAGTTCGGGGCTGTGGATCGATTCGTCAAGGCAGATGGGCGTCCGGAGACCGGCCTGGAGTCGCGCGTGTCGCAGAAGATCGTCGTAGTCCAGCGGCTGCTCGATCATCATCAATTCGAATCCGTCGAGCGCCTTGAGACGGTCGGCGTCTGCGGGCGTGTAGGCGGCGTTGGCGTCCACCATGAGCGGCACGTCGCCGAATGCCTTGCGAATCGCCTCGACCGGCTCTCGATCCCAACCGGGCTTGATCTTGATTTTGATACGCCGATAACCAGCCGCGCGCTCCTCGGCCACGCATTCCACCAGCGCCCCGGTCGACGCCTGGATGCCAATCGACACGCCCGACTCAATCGGGCGAGCCGTTGCTCCAAGCAATTCGCAGAGCGGCCGGCCCTCGAGACGCGCCTGCAGGTCCCAGGCGGCCATTTCGAGCGCCGCCTTGGCCATGTTGTGGCCGCGCACGTGATGGAGCGCCCCAAACACCTCGCTCGCGGCGAACTCCCGGCCGAACACCGCGGGCACCAGGTAGCGCTCGAGCACATGCCACGCGGTGGTTGAATCCTCTGCGCTGTAAAACGGGCCGGCGTCCGCCACGCACTCGCCCCAGCCCGTCAAGCCCGACACGTCCTCGACGTCCACGAGCACGGCCTCGCGCGCCGTCATGCGGTCGAAACTCGTCTCGAACGGGCGCACGAGCGGCAGCCGCACCAGCGTGAGTCCAATCGATCGGAAGCGCATGACTGTATGGTAGCGTTTCTCGGCGTGGACTTTCGCTACCTCGCCATCGAGGGACCGCCTGGACTCGGCAAGACGACGCTCGCAGAGCGTCTCGCCGCGCGACTCGATGCGACGGTCGTCAAAGACGAGGGCGAGAATCCGTTCCTCGCCGATTTCTACGCAGGCCGGAGTGGCGCGGGCTTCCAGGCGCAGCTGTTCTTCACGCTCGCCCGCCAGCGGCGCTTGCAGCAACTGCGCCAGGGCGATCTGTTCAGCCAGACCACGATCTGCGACTTCGTCTTCGAACGCGACCGCATCTACGCCTTCGCGAACCTCGACGACAACGAACTCTTCATCTACCAGCGGCTGTACGACCTGGTGGCGCGCGACCTGCCGTTGCCCGATCTTGTCGTCTATCTGCAGGCCCCCATCGAGCTGTTGAAGCGCCTCCGCCGGGAGCGGGCGAAGCGTGCCGACGCGGACACCCCGCTGCCGAGCGAGGAGTACCTGGCCGAAGTCGGCGAAGCGTACAACCATTTTTTTTTCCACTACACCGCGACGCCGCTACTCGTCGTCGAGACGTCGCAGATCGACCTCGGCTGGGGCGAGGACACCGTCGACGATCTCGTCAGGCAAATCCGGAACCAGGGCAAGGGCACGCAGTACTACGTGCCGCGCACCGGCGCCTGACGTCGCGACCGTTCGCGCTTCGGCCGCCGAACTTTGCCATAATCCCCCCATGGCCTGGTTCAAGAAGACCAGAAAGCCGATCAAGGCGAACGAGAAGTCCAGCCGGGTTCCAGAAGGACTGTGGGTCAAGTGCCCCTCGTGCGGCCGCGCGATCTACCGCAAGGAACTCGTCGATCACCTGCAGGTGTGCGCGAAGTGCGGCCACCATTTCCGCCTGAACGCCACCGAACGGCTCAAGCTGCTGTTCGACGCCGAGTGGACGGAGCACGACGCCGGGCTGCGCTCGACCGATCCCCTGAAATTCGTCGACACGAAGCCGTACCGCGCGCGGCTCGAGAGCAGCATCAAGGCCACCGGCCTCAACGACGCCATCATCGTCGGCTCGGGAACGCTCGACGACGTTCCCGTGGTGATCGCGTCCATGGAATACAGCTTCATCGGCGGCAGCATGGGCGTCGTGGTCGGCGAGAAAATCGCCAGAGCCGCCGAACTCGCGCTCGAATGGCGCTGCCCGCTGATCGTCGTCTCGTGCTCCGGCGGGGCGCGCATGCAGGAGGGCGCGCTCTCCTTGATGCAGATGGCGAAGATCAGCGCCGCGCTCGGCCGGCTCGATCGGGCCGGCCTGCCCTACATTTCCGTGCTGACCGACCCGACCACGGGCGGCGTCACGGCGAGCTTCGCGATGCTCGGCGACCTCAATATCGCCGAGCCGAAGGCGCTGATCGGCTTCGCCGGACCGCGCGTGATCGAGCAGACCATCCGGCAGAAGCTGCCGGCCGGATTCCAGCGCGCCGAGTTTCTGATCGAGAAGGGCTTCATCGATCTGGTCGTGGAACGGGCCGACCTCAAGGCCACGATTGCGAGGACGTTGCGCGCCATGATGGGCCTCGGACCGTCGCTACCCAGGACGGCCGAGCCGCCTCCCACGCCTCCCGCGCAGACGCCGGCCACGGAGTCGTAGCTGTTGACGGACGCTCGACGACGGGAGCTCTTCGCACTCGAGACCGTCGGCATCAAGCTCGGTTTGGATCAGATCCGCGCGCTGCTCGACGTCCTTGGTCACCCGGAACGCGCCTATCCGAGTCTGGTCGTCGCCGGCACGAACGGCAAGGGCTCGGTCACCGCCATGGTCGAACGTGGCCTGCGCGCGGCCGGATACCGGACCGGCCGCTACACGTCGCCACACCTCGTGCATCTCGAAGAGCGATTCGCCATCGACGGCCAGCCGATCTCGGGCGCCAGACTCGATGCGCTGGCGGAGAAGATTCTTGAGGCCGCGGCACGCCTGGAGTCGCCCCCGAGTTTCTTCGAGGCGACGACCGCGATCGCGCTCGAGGCATTCCGGCGCGACGCGGTGGACGTGGCTGTGCTCGAGGTGGGACTCGGCGGACGGCTGGACGCCACGAACGCGGTGGACTCGAAAGCCGTCGGCATCACCGCGGTGGATTTCGACCATCAGCAGTACCTGGGCAGCACCATCGAGGAAATCGCGCGAGAAAAGGCCGGCATCATCAAACGCGGCGGCCTGACTGTGCTCGGCGAAAACTCCGCGGCGGTCTGCCGGATCATCATCGAAGTGGCTTCGCTCGTCGGATCGGACCTGGTGTACGCCGCCGACGGCGTGACGGCGGAAACGCGCATGACCGCGGGCCGAATCGTCGCCTCGATTGAAACGCCCAGAGCCAGTTACCCGGAACTGACCCTTGCGCTTCGCGGACGCCACCAGGTGGCGAACGCGATCACCGCGATCCGCCTGCTCGAGGAACTGGATGCCCGCCGGGTGTTCGTGATTCCGGAGAACGCCATCCGGACGGGCGTTGAGGCCGCGGTGTGGCCAGCCCGGCTGGAACTCATCGAGCGCGACGGCCGTCAGGTTCTTATCGATGGCGCCCATAATCCCGCCGGTGCCCGCTCGCTCGCGTCCTACCTCCGCGAGGTCTTCGACGATGCCCCGCCGATGGTGATCGGAATGATGCGCGACAAGGACGTCGCCGAGATCGTGCGCGCCCTGGCGCCAGCCGCCTCGCGCTTCATCTGCACCGCGGCCCGTTCGCCGCGGGCCATGTCGCCCGGGGAGCTGGCGGATGTCGTGGGCCGCGTCGCACCCGCCGTTCCGGTGATCACCGCGGAGGGAGCGGCAGGCGCCCTGCTGGCCGCCCGGGAGTTCGGCTCCCTGACCGTCGTCGCAGGCTCCCTGTATCTGGCCGGCGAGATCCGGACCGCGTTGGAGTTGAAGGGTTGACGCGCCGCCTCCTCATCCTGACGTCGATCGGCTGGTTGATGACGCCGGCGTCTGCGGTGGCGCAGGACAAGGCCGGTCCGCTGGCCAACTGTAAGGACTACAGGATCTCGGCAACGGGCCGGCAGATCCTGGGATCGGCCGAAGGTCTGCTCTCTGGCGACGCACGGTTTGACTGCGACGACACCAGCATTTTCGCAGACGAGATCACGTGGGACGAGAAGATGGTCCGCGCCCGGGGCCACATTCTTGTGGTGCAGGACGGCCTGCGGGTCACCGCCGAGCGGATGGAAATGGATCGCACAACCAGGTTCGGCATCTTCTACAAGGCCGCGGGTACCGCGCGCCTGACCGACAGACAGATCGAGCCGGGCATGTTCGGCACCCTGGAACCGGAAGTCAGCTTCTATGCCGAGAAGATCGAGAAGACCGGACCCCGCACGTACCGGCTGACCGACGGCTGGTTTTCCACGTGCGTCCAGGCGAATCCCCGGTGGGACTTCCGCGGCACCTCGGGCACCGTCACCCTCAACGAACGGTTACTGCTGCGGAACGCGCTCCTGAGGGTCAAAGGCATTCCGGTGTTCTACCTGC
This sequence comes from uncultured Solibacteraceae bacterium, assembly GCA_964548865.1. GTDB lineage: Bacteria > Acidobacteriota > Vicinamibacteria > Vicinamibacterales > SCN-69-37 > DASUGC01. The sequence goes on along the minus strand of CAZJTG010000039.1, from coordinate 6,605 downwards.
CGATCATTTATTACCCGATGGGCGAGGATGACCGCCAGACGGGGTTTCTCATCCCCACCTACTCGACGTCGAGCGTGCGCGGCCAGGGCATCAGCACCAGCTTCTTCTGGGCGATCAACCGCAGCCAGGACGCCACGTTCTATTACGACTGGTTTTCCAAGTCGGGTCAGGGAGTGTCCGGCGAGTACCGTTTCGTGTCGGCCCCCGGCTCACGCGGCACCATTCAGATGTCGATGCTCGACGAGAAGGAGCGCCTGGCGGGCGACGGGACCGTCGAACGAAACGCGCGCCGTTCGTATGAGGTCAACGGCACGATGAACCAGAGCCTCGCCGGAAACCGGCTGCAGGCCATGGCGAGGGTCCGCTACTTCACCGACGTCTCCACGCTCCAGTTGTACCAGCAGAGCAGCTACGAGGCCACGCAGCGGAACCGCTACTTCAGTGGGTCGGTCAGCGGGAGTTTCGGCCCGAACCAGCGCTACCGACTGTTTGCAACCGCGCAGCAGACGGATTTCTACACGGGGCTCACTTCGGCGCAGCGGACCGGCCGTTTGCCGCAGGTCACGCTGACGATGGCCCCAAAGGGCATCCGGGACAAAGGCCTGGGCTCGCGGATCTACGTCGGAGCGAATGCGGAACTGAGTGGCATCAGGAACCAGGCCGACATCTCGCAACCGTCAACCAACCGCAGCCTCTGGCGGTTCGACGCGGCGCCGACGATTCGAGCGCCGCTGAGCGCGCTGTCATACCTGTCGGCCACGGCTGCGGCGTCGGTGCGGTTCACGCACTGGACCGACAGTCTGGATCGCGTCACGGGCACGCCGCAGCCGGTCGCGGTCAGCCGGCAGCTCGTTGATCTGAAGGCTGACGTCGGGGGCCCGACGTTTGCGCGCGTGTTTCAGACGCCAAAGAGCGGCTACGCCGAGCGGCTCAAGCACGTGATCGAGCCCAGAGCGTCGGTGCAGTGGCTGAGTCCGTTCGAGAGCGTGCACGGCATTATCAACAACGACTACGGCGTGGACTGCCTGGTCGGCGGCAACACGACGGTGTCCTATGCCCTCTTCAACCGAATCCTGGCCCGCAGAAAGATGGCGGACGGCTCGACGCCCCAGCGCGAGATTTTCTGGACCAGTATCAGCCAGAGCTACTACACGCAGTCGGGGGCGAGCGCGTGTGACACCCAGTACCAGGCGACGTCGGTGGGCCAATTCAGCGCGGTCCAGCTGGTCGCGAACGTCGCACCGACCGACGCGCTGTCCGGCCGTTTCCAGATGTTCGTCGATTCGAAGACCCGGCAGCCGCAGTCCTACAGTGCGTCGGTGTCGGCGTTCGCCCGGCTGGCGCAGCTCACGGCCGTCTGGTCGAAGCGGCAGTTTCTGGCCAACGTGCCTGGCTACGACAACCCTGCCGGCGCCTCACACGCCATTTCCGGCTGGGGCAGCGTGAGATCGCCCGGCGGGCGGCTCAGCGGCACCTTCGGGCTCAAGGTGGACGTGAAGCAGAAGCTCTTCCTCGAACAGCGCATCGGTGCCTCCTACAGCGCGCAGTGCTGCGGCATCTCGGTGGACTATCAGGTACTCAACCTTTCGCACCTGTCGGTTGGCAGCCGAACCGATCGCCGCTTCAACTTCTCGGTCACGCTGGCCGGCATCGGGTCCTTCTCGAACCCGCTGGGCTCCTTTGGGCGATAATGTTCGGCGCTGATGGGTGTTGAACAGCAGAACGTCCTGGTCACCGGCGGCGCCGGGTTCATCGGATCGAATTTCGTGCGCTGGGCGCACACCCGCCATCCCGACTGGCACATCACAACCCTCGACAAGCTGACCTACGCCGGCCGCCTCGAGAACCTGAAAGACGTCATGGACAGCCCGCGGCACCGGTTCGTGAAGGGCGACATCGCGGACGCCTCCGTCGCGCGGCCGCTCGTGCGGGAAGCGCATCTCGTCGTGCATTTCGCGGCCGAAACGCACGTCGATCGTTCGCTCATGGCCGCCGGCGATTTCATCCACACGGACGTGCAGGGCACGTTCGTGCTCCTCGAAGCCGCCCGCGAGGCCCGCCGGCTGCGGCGTTTCGTGCAGATTTCCACCGACGAGGTCTACGGCAGCGTCCCGACGGGACATAGTGTCGAGACCGACGAACTCAAGCCGCGCAACCCGTATGCGGCCAGCAAAGCCGCGGCAGACAGGCTGGCCTACAGCTACTGGGCCAGTTATGACGTGCCCGTGGTCATCACGCGCGCCTCCAACAACTACGGGCCGCATCAGTTCCCGGAAAAAGTCATCCCGCTGTTCATCACGAACGCGATCGACAACATGCCGCTGCCGCTCTATGGCGACGGGTTGAACGTACGGGACTGGCTGCACGTGGACGACCACTGCACAGGCATCCAGACGGTCATCGACCGCGGCACGAACGGCGAGGTGTACAACATCGGCGGCGGCAATGAGGTGCCGAACGTCGACCTCACGCACAGGATCCTGGCGCTCTCGAACAGGCCGGCGTCCCTCATTCGGCCGGTCGCCGACCGGCTCGGTCACGACCGCCGCTACGCGCTCAACACGAACAAGCTCCGCGCACTCGGTTGGGCGCCGGCGGTGCCGTTCGAGTCGGGGTTGGCCGACACCGTCAGGTGGTACCACGACAACGAATGGTGGTGGCGGCCGATCAAGGAGCAGGACGAGGCCTACCGCGCCTACCTCAAGGCGCAGTACGGATCGCGCCCGCCGGCCTGACCCGCATGCTGGCAGGCACGACACTGGTCACCGGCGCCACGGGATTCGCTGGCAGCCATCTGCTCGACCGGCTCGCCGACCACGCGCCCCTCATCGCCTGGTACCGCCCCAAGGGACACCCGCCCGATCCCCATCGACACCTCGACTGGCGGGCGGTGGACCTGCTCGATGCGGCCGAGGTCGATCGCGCGATTGAAGACGCGCTTCCGACGCAGATTTTCCACCTCGCCGGGGCTCCGCAGGTCGCGGCGTCCTTCAGAAGCTCCGTCGATCACCTCCAGACCAACGTCCTCGGCACCCAGTACGTGCTCGAAGCCGTGCGCAAGTCCGGCCGTCCCTGCCGCGTGCTCGTCGTCACGTCCGCGCAGGTGTATCAGACCAGCGACGACCCGATCGACGAGAGCGCGCCGCTCGTGCCCGGCACGCCGTACGGGTTCTCCAAACTCGCCCAGGATCAGCTTGCCCTCCGGGCCTGCAACGACGATGGAATGGATGTGGTGATCGCCCGTCCGTTCAACCACGCGGGTCCGCGCCAAAGCGCGGCGTACGCGGTGTCGAGCTTCGCTCGGCAGATCGCCCGCATCGAAGCCGGACTCGCCGAACCGGAGCTCCTTGTCGGCAACCTCGATACCCGCCGCGACATGACCGATGTCCGGGACGTTGTCGACGCCTACGACCTGATGATGCGGAGCGCGCCGGCCGGACGGCCGTTCAACATCTGCTCCGGACGGGCATGGCGCATCGGCGACCTGCTGGACGAGCTGCTCCACCTCGCCCGCGTGCCGATTACCGTGCGGCTCGACGCCGCGCGGCTCCGGCCGTCGGATATGCCCGTCCTTCAGGGCGACGCGACGCGCATCCGTTCTGAACTCGGCTGGGCTCCGAAAATCCGGGTGGAGCAGATGCTGTCAGATACGCTCGAGTGGTGGAGACAGAACACAGGTTCCGAGCCGTTCAGGCTCGAAACTCCATGAGCGCCTTCACCCGCGCTTCGGTCGGCGGATGGCTCGAGAAGAGGCCCGCGATCCCGCCCGCGCGGAAGGGCTGCATGATGAACATGTGCGCCGTCGCCGGGTTCGCGTCCATGGGAATCTGTTTTACGCCGGCCTCGATCCGGCGAAGCGCGTGCGCGAGTCCCATCGGTGAGCCGACGATTTCGGCGCCCGCGCGGTCGGCGGCGAACTCGCGCTGGCGCGAGATGGCCATCTGAATCAGCATCGCCGCCAAGGGCGCCAGGATGATCATCGCGAGCATCGCGATGGGGTTGGTACCCTCGCGGTTCTCGTTGCGCCCGCCGCCGAAGAACTGGGCGAACTGCGCCATCTGCGCGAGCCAGGTAATGGCGGCGGCGATTGTGGCGGCGACCGTGCTGATGAGGATGTCGCGG
>CAZJTG010000039.1:451-2473 GCA_964548865.1 uncultured Solibacteraceae bacterium | reverse complement strand
TTGATGTGCGCGAGCTCATGGGCCATGACGCCCTCGAGTTCGCTCTCGGAGAGCAGCCGCATGATGCCCTCGGTCGCCGCGACCGCGGCGTGCTGCGGATTGCGGCCCGTCGCGAACGCGTTGGGCGACATGTCGGGGATGACGTACACCTTCGGCATCGGCAGGCCGGCCTTCTGCGCAAGCCGGTGCGTCATGCGATACAGCGGATGGTCGGCGCCGACCTCGGCCGCCCGGTACATCCGGAGCACGATCTTGTCCGAGAACCAGTAGCTGCCGACGTTCATCACGAGCGCGATCCCGAGTGCAATCGTCGCGCCGCTCTGGTTGCCGATCAGGCTGCCACCCACGATAAGCAGGCCGCTCATCGCCGCGAGCAGCACCGCTGTCTTCAATCCACTCATCTTCGTGTCAACTCCCCCGCTTCATTATCGCAGAGTCGGCCGAGCAGCCCCGCGACGAGCGCCGCGCGCACGGCGAGATCCTTGATGATGACGTGCTCATGCGCGGCGTGGGCGCCGTCGCCCACCGCCCCGAGGCCGTCAAGCGTTGGGACGCCAAGCGCGGCGGTGAAGTTCCCGTCGGACCCTCCGCCCGTGGCGCCCTCCTCGAGCGCCCACCCCTGTCCGGCGGCCACCGCGCGCGCCAGTTCGTACAGTTTCACCACGCCGGCCGTGCGCTCCATCGGCGGACGATTGACGCCGCCGGTGACAGTGACCGTGACACGCGAATCGCGCGCGCGCAACGCCGCAAACGCGCGCTCGACGACGGGACCGTCGTCCAGCCTGCCGAGCCGCACGTCGACGCTCGCCCGCGCATGCTCGGCGACGACGTTGGCACGCGTGCCCCCGCTGATGACGCCGACATTGACCGTGCGCCCGCTCGCCGGGTCGCGGAGCGCCGCCAGCTCGGACACGATCCGGGCCAGGGCATCAATGGCGCTGGCGCCCGCGTCCGGCGCCACTCCCGCGTGGGCCGGCACGCCCCGCACCTCGATGTCGAACTCGGCCACGCCCTTGCGCGCCGTCTTGATCGCACCACTCGCGAGCGCCGGTTCGAGTACGAGCACGGCGGCGCTTTCCCGCCCCATGGATTCGATCAAGCCGCGCGACGCGACACTTCCGACCTCCTCATCCGCGGTCGCGAGCAGCGAAATACAGGGGCGACGGGATTCCGGGAGGACCTGCTGCACGGCCGCGATGGCGTGCACGGCGATCGCCAGGCCGGCCTTCATGTCGTAGACGCCGGGTCCAAACAACCGGCCATTCCGCTCCTCGACGGGTTGTCGGTCGATCTGGCCGATCGGGTACACGGTATCGAAATGACCGAGCACGAGCACGCGCGGTCCGGCGCCGCTCCAGGACGCGACGACGTGCGCCGCGACGGACGTCTCCGGCCGTGGCCGCGCCACGAGGGCGCCGGCGTCCTCGAGCGCCGCCACGAGTCGGGTCGCGCAGCGGTCGAGCGCGGCGACGTCGCCGCTCGGCGATTCGATCCGCGCGAGCTCGCGCGTGAGGTCGAGGATGGCGTCCTGGCGTCGCGCGCAGGCCTGTACGAAGTCGTTCACCGCCGTATAATACCGGTGTGTTGCGCGCGTGCTTGCGATCGGCGTTCGTCGGCGCCTTCGTCGCGTGGACGCTCGCTGCCGTCGCGGCCGCCTCGCAGTCCACGACGCCCGTGCCGAGACCCTCGCCCTTTCCGGCCGGCACGCCGGCGTCTCCGCAAAAACCGGCCGCCCCGGCACCGGGTACGCCCGCCTCACCGCAGGACGGCGGCCACATCGATCCCCGGCTTGCCGGGGTGCCGATCTACCCGGGCGCCGCGCTGCTCTCGAGCTTCGACACCGGGCGCGGGCAGTGGGTCTTCACGCTGGGGACGGACATGCCGTACTCGGACATCGTGGCCTATTACCGGAATCAGATGCGCTCGGGCGGCACCGAAGTGTTCAGGACACCGCTCATGCACCAGTTCGACCTCGGACCGTTCCGATCCGACACGATGACCTACCGGCCCGGGATCGTGGTG
>CAZJTG010000039.1:0-441 GCA_964548865.1 uncultured Solibacteraceae bacterium | reverse complement strand
GTGAAGGACTACACCACGGACGGGGCGGGCTACCTGCACGTCTCGGGTACGACCGAAACCCGGTACCGCACGGTCATCCAGATCGTCCCTGCAAAATGACGGTGCTACTTCGGACCGCCGGCCTGTGACCTGAACTCGGCGGCCTTGTCCTTGAGGCCCGCCTCGACCGCCGAGGCCACCGATATCCCCTGCGCTTCCGCGGCCTCCCGGATCTGCTGCGTGATCTCCATGCTGCAGAACTTCGGCCCGCACATCGAGCAGAAGTGCGCCAGCTTCGCGCCGTCGGCCGGCAGCGTTGCGTCGTGGTACGCGCGCGCCGTGACCGGGTCGAGCGACAGGTTGAACTGGTCCTCCCACCGGAATTCGAACCGCGCCTTCGAGAGCGCGTCGTCCCAGACCTGTGCCCGCGGATGGCCCTTGGCCAGGTCGGCGGCGTGGGCG
>CAZJTG010000038.1:0-21666 GCA_964548865.1 uncultured Solibacteraceae bacterium | reverse complement strand
GGAAGGCGAGCTGGCGGTGCGCGCGGCGCTGGGCGCCAGCCGCGCGGCGCTGCGGCGGACGTTGCTCGCGGAGAGCGTCGTCCTGTGCCTGGCGGGCGCGCTGCTGGCCGTGGCGCTCGCGCGGCCCATGGTGGCCGTGCTGGCGCAGTATGCCGCACGCTTCTCAGTACGCGCGCACGACGTGACGGTCGATGCCACGCTGCTCTGGGTCGGCGGCGCGCTCGCCGTGCTCGTCGCGATCGTGCTCGCCTTCGTGCCCCGGCTGCCCTCGGCCGAGTCGTCGAATGGCATCGGCCTCGGCGGTCGAAGCCTGCGCCTCACAACGGGCACGAAGCGCCGGCTGCGGGTCTTCGCGGTCACGCAAATCGCGGCGTCGTTCGTCCTTGTCGCCGGCGCCGGCATGCTCATCACGACGCTCTTCGCGCGCCAACGGCAACAGACCGGTTTCACGGGCAATGTGCTCGCGGTGAACGTGCCGGTCGTCTCCTACGAGCGGAAGCCCGCGGAAGTCGCCACGTTCTACAAGGAAGCGCTGCGCCGCATCGGCGAACTCCCCGGCGTCGATCAGGTTGCGCTCGGCACCGTCGTGCCCTGGCGGGATCCGGGCTTCTTCGCGGCGCAGTTCACCGTCGAGGGCTACCGCCGGGCCAATGGCGAGGAGGACCCGCGCGCGCGGTTCCGGACGGTGTCGCCGGGATTCTTCGCGGCGCTGGGCGTGAGGATCACCGCCGGACGCGACTTCAACGACGGGGACCGACCCGATGGCGACCGCGTCGTCATCATCAGCGAGAGCATCGCCAGGCGGATGTTTCCCGGCATGGACGCCGTCGATCGCCGCCTGATGTGGACGGATCCGGTCACCAAGTTCATCGGCGTCAGCACCGATCCGCGCCGCATCGTCGGCGTGGCCGCCGATATCGACGACGAGAACCTCGTGCCGGAGCCGGCGATGACGGTGTATCACCCGATGGGCCAGGAGATGGTCGGCGGGCGGCTGTTCATCCACGCCAAGGGCGATCCGTACGCCTTGGTGCCGGCGGTCACGAAAGTCGTGCGCGGGCTGGCGGCCGATCAGCCGGTGGAACGCCCGGCGACGCTCGACGACATCCGCGCCGAAGTGCTGGCGCCGAATCGTGTCAACGCGCTCGTCTTCACGGGTTTCGCCGGCGTCGCGCTGCTCATCGCGGTGGTGGGCGTGGCTGGCGTGCTGGCGTTCTCGGTGAGCGCGCGGACCCGCGAATTCGGCGTGCGCCTGGCCATTGGCTCGACGCCCGCGAACCTGCTCGGCGGCGTGCTCCGGGAAGGCGCGGCGATCGGCGTCTTCGGCATCGCGGCCGGAGCCGCGGGCGGCGTGGTGCTCGCGCGCGTCGTTGGCAGCTTTGTGTCCGACGTAGAGATTCCCGGCATCGTGCCCATCGCCGCTGCGGCGACGGTCCTCATCGCGGCGGCGGTCCTTGCGTCGGTGACGCCTGCGGCTCGGGCGGCGCGCGTGGACGTCGTACGCGCGCTGCGATCCGAATAGCGAGGACGCCGCTCGCCGGGGACTACCGCGCTTTCGACAACCAGCGAAACGTCGCCAGCGCCGCCGCCGCTCCCACCACCTGCGCGGCGATGAACCCGGGGGCGTCGACGGGCCGGATGCCCGCGAACGAATCCGTCAGCGTTCGGGCGAGCGTCACCGCGGGGTTCGCAAACGACGTTGACGCCGTGAACCAGTAGGCCGCGGCGATGTAGGCGCCGACGGCAAACGGCAAGGCACTCGGACGGTGCGCGGCCGTGCCAAGAATCGTGCACAGCAGGCCGAACGTGGCCACGGCTTCGCTGACGAGTTGCGGCACGCCGGCACGGATATGGTCGGACGTCATCAGGATCGGCTTGTCGAACATCAGATGCGCCAGCCAGACGCCAACGACACCGCCCGCGAGCTGCGCGATCACGTATCCCGCGGCGTCCCGACGCGGCAGGCGCTGCTCCAGCACCTCGACCAGCGTGACGACGGGATTCATGTGCGCGCCCGAGATCGGACCGAACGCCAGGATCAGTGCGACGAGCGCGGCAGCCGTCGCGAGCGTGTTGGCGAGCAGGGCAATCCCGATGTTCCCGCCGGCGAGCGATTCGCCCATGATGCCCGAACCGACGACGGCCGCCAGGAGGCCGCCGGTGGCGATGAATTCGGCGGCGAACCGCCGGGACGGACTCAAAACTCGAATCCTCGAATCGTAAACGTGCCGCGAATCACGCCGCCTTCCTTTGGAGACGCTTCGATGATGCGCAGTTCACCGACGTTGCCGAAACGACGGGCCCTCGGCGGGCTGGCGCCATCGACCATCGTGATCCTCGCATTGACCGCGAAGTGGTCGATCGGCAGGACGCGCGCTCCAGAATCAAGCAGGAACGGATCAATCGTCAGCACCAGGGTCCAGGTCTGGGTCCCGGCGCGGCCGGTGACGGTCACGTTCTTGTACCGTTCACGCCCCGCGGCCGTGCCCATCTGGCTATTGGTCACCGAATACGCCGCCACGCGCTCGAACGCGACGCGGGGCTTCCCCTCGATCTGAATGTCAAGCGCGCCCGTCCCGGCCGACAGCGGGTCGGTCGGCGCCACGGCGGACCACGGAGCGGCAAACGAGCCGGTGATCACCATCGGGACCGGCGTGGTGAGTTGCACGCCTGCCGCCATCGCGTCCTTCGGCCATTCGAGTCCCGGCGCCGCCAGTTCTGTCGTGACCTCGGCGCGCCGGCCGTCGATGAACGTCCGTGAGCGATCAGAGGCGGCGCGCACGGTCTCGGGAAGCAGCGCGGTCCGGGGCTGCAGGTTCACTTGCAACGCCGTCATCTCGCTCACGAGGCGCGCCTCGTTCCACGGGCCGGCCAGGATCTGCGCCATCACGCGTCGATACCGTTCCCGGATTTCCGGCAGCTCCCATAACCGCCGGCACAGCACACCCGCGGCTTTGAACGACTTGGGCACCGCCACCGCCTGCAGGGGACCAGGGTCCACGAAGATCTGGTCCGCGCCCCACGGGATGAAGTGCAGCTTCCGGGTGGTGGGGTTCGCGTAGAGGTAGTAGTTGTTGCGGTTGCCGGAATAGCCGTCCCAGTGCCCCATCAGCGACTCGGCGGCCCACATCCGCATGAAGCCGTCGAGGTCGACGAGCGCCTCGACCCGGGAGAGCGAGACCGGCCCGGTGGCGGCCAGCGTGTCTTTGAGCGCAGCCAGCGCGCTCCGATCCTTCGACGCGCCTGCACTTTTTTCGACGATTCGGTACAACCGATCTTCGACGAAATCCCCTGCGTAGCTTTCGTACAGCACGCCGTTCGAGTTGCCAAACGCCCGCCGGAGAAAAGACTTGTTGATCGCCTCCACGTGCGTGTACACGCCCAGGTCCTCGCCATTCACGCGCACGTGGGCGAAGCTGGCGCGCGGCGCCGGCACGCCGGTCCGCGCAAAGAGGTCGTAGGCCAGGAACTGCTGGACCATCGTCTGGTCCTGGTTGTTGTTGTTCAGCGTCAGGCCATCGAGGCCGGCATACGACTGCCCGTCGACGTATTCGTCGAACTTGATCTTGAGCGACGGCCGCGTGGAGACGACCGAGCCAAAAAAGCCTTTCTTCCGAATCCCGACCCGGGCGATCCTGACGCCGTCAATCGCGACGTCGCCGCGGCGATACTCATAGGCGTCGTCGCCAATCTTCGACAGGGTTTCGTCGGTCGCGTCACGATAGCTGAGGCGCACTTCCCGCCACACGTCGGGCGCCATCTGAACGTCGATCTGCAGGACGCGGTCCCGCGCGAAGATGTCCGCCGGCCCGGCGGGAGCCTGCGCGACGACGAGCGGGACGGACAGCGACAGCGCAGCCAGGAATCCGAAGGCCCATCGGCGAAGATGCATGGGCGGTAGGGTACTACGTTCGTTACGCCGGCTCGTGACGGGCGAACGGTTGTTCGGTAGCATATACGTCTAGGCGGATAGACTTTGGAGTGCCGATGACCGCGTTCAACGTGCTGTTTCTCTGCACCGGCAATTCCGCGCGGTCCATCATCGCCGAGGCCGTCCTGAACCACCTCGACTCCGGCCGCGGCGCGCTCAGGGCGTTCAGCGCGGGAAGCCATCCCAAGGGCGACGTGCACCCGCTGGCCCTCGAGATCCTGGAAGCGAACGGGCTTCCGGTTGCCGGACTGCGAAGCAAAAGCTGGGACGAATTCGCCGTCCCCGGGGCCCCGAAGATGGACTTCATCTTCACGGTCTGCGACAACGCGGCCTCGGAAGCGTGCCCGATCTGGCCGGGGCAGCCCGTCACGGCCCACTGGGGCATACCCGATCCGGCGGCCGTCACGGGCACGGACGACGACAAACGTCGCGCCTTTCGCGACGCGCTGGTCGTCCTTCGCGGGCGCCTCGAGCGCTTCAGCCGCCTGCCGTTCGATGCCACGAGCCGGCCGGCCCTGGAAAGGCAGATCCATGAGATCGGCCGGCAGTAGCATCGCCTGCGTCCATTTCGGCCTCGGCCGTCTTTAGAGGCAGGAGAGACACATGACCACTCAGACTCAGACCCCGGCCGGCACACGTGAATTGGTGCGCGAACACTATGGACAAGTCGCGAAGACGGACGGCGGCTGCGGCTGTGGCACCGGCTGCTGCGGAAGCGGCGCCACCGCATCGACCGAACTTGGCTACGACGCCGCCGAACTCGCGGACCTGCCGAGCGGCGCCGACATGGGCCTTGGCTGCGGCACGCCACTCGCGTTTGCCTCGCTCGGCCCAGGTGAAGTCGTGCTCGATCTCGGCAGCGGCGGCGGCATCGACGCGTTCCTGGCCGGCAAGCAGGTCGGCCCGACCGGCCGGGTCATCGGCGTGGACATGACACCCGAGATGCTTTCGAAGGCGCGCGACAACGCCACCCGCGTCTCGGCCGCCAACGTCGAATTCCGCCTCGGCGAGATCGAGTCGCTGCCCCTCGCCGACCGTTCCGTGGACGTCGTGGTCAGCAACTGCGTGATCAATCTCTCGCAAGACAAGACGTCGGTGTTTCGTGAAGCCTTCCGCGTGCTCCGTCCAGGTGGACGGATCGCGATCTCCGACATCGTCGCGTCGGCTCCCCTGCCGAAGGCCATCACGGACGACCCGGCCGCGCTCGCCGGTTGCATTGCCGGAGCCCCGGCGATCGAGGATCTGCGGGCCGGTCTCGAGGCCGCAGGCTTCGCCGGCATCCACATCGAGATCAACGAGGCGAGCCGCGCGTTCATCAAGAAGTGGAGTCCGGAATCTGGCACGGAGCATTTCGTGGCGGCCGCGGCGATTCGGGCGGTGCGGCCGGCCGGTGATGCATGTTGCGGCTCGGCGCCGAAGGCGTCCTCCTGCTGCTGACGGCCATGCTGGACAGCGCCGCACGCGATTCGTGGCAGATGCTCGGGCAGCGGCTCGGCGCCTACATCGGGCGCCGGCTGCCTGCCGGCGAGGTCGACGACGTCCTTCAGGACGTGTTGCTCCGCATTCACAAGAACGTCCGGTACCTCGGCGACGACAGCCGGTTCGGTCCGTGGGTGTATAGCGTCGCGAGAAACGCGGTGATCGATCGGCTGAGAAAGAAACTGCCGCCGCTTGCCGAGGCGTCGGAGTTGGAGCGCGTGGCCTCGCCCGATCAGGATGAGGAAAGCGAGCAGGCGCTCATCGGCTGTGTAACGCCATTCGTCGCCCGGCTGCCCCCGGCCTACCGCCACGCCATTACGCTCGTCGAGTTGCAGGGGCTGTCGCAGGCGGATGCGGCCGCCATGGAAGGCATTTCGTTATCGGGCATGAAGTCGCGCGTCCAGCGCGGACGGCGGATGCTGCGCGAGATGTTCGAGGAATGCTGTTCCCTCACGATCGACGCCCGGGGCCGAGTCGTAGAGGCGGAGGGCCGCGAGACTGACCCGTGCGGGCCGTCCTGCGCGGAACCGAACGAAGGAGCCGGACATGCCACACGCCGCTGAGTCGATTGGGATAGATCGCGCCCGGCCCGACGACGCCGCCGCAATCCGCGCGCTGCTCGAGGCACACGGCCTGCCCGTGGACGATCTCGAATCACATCTTGGCAGCGCGGTCGTGGCCCGTCACGAGGGTGCGGTGGTGGGCAGCGCCGCCCTCGAGGTGTATGCGGACGGCGTGCTCCTGAGGTCGGTGGCCGTCTCGCCGGAATTCAAGGGGCAGCGCGTCGGACGACGACTCACCGAATCGGCGATCGATCTTGCCCGGACCCTCGGCGCGAGCGCGGTCTACCTGCGGACGACGACCGCGGAGACGTATTTCCCGTCGTTCGGCTTCGAAGCGATCGACCGGTCAGCGGTGCCGCCGTCCGTCCAGGCGTCGGTCGAGTTCAGGAGTGCGTGCCCGTCAACGGCGACCGTCATGAGAAAGCGCCTGGCCGGCTGACCTGCCTTACGGCCGCGGGGTCTTCCCCGGCAACCGCGGGATCCGGCCGTCCATCATCGCGGCCTGCCACGCGAACGTCGCCATCACGATCGCCTGCTGCTTGAGCTCGTCCTCGCTCATGCGTTCCGGGAAGTCGGCGTTCGTGTGACGCGTGCGTACGTCGTACGCGTCGAAGTCCTTGATGGCGTTGAACCCCGGCATCCCTGCCTGCACGAACGGCACGTGGTCCGTCGAGCCGATGCTCTCCATCACGTTGATCGTGGCGCCGAGATCGCGGAGCGGCGCCAGCCAGCGATCGAAGAACTGCTTCGCCGCCTCGTTCCCCTCCATGTAGAAGCCCAGCGTGCGTCCGCTGCCGGGATCGTCGTTGAGGTACACCTGCAGCTTCGCCTGCGCCTCCGGCGTGGGGAGGTGCTTCGCGATATACGCGCGCGCGCCCAGCAGGCCCTGTTCTTCCCCGCTCCAGAGCGCGACCCTGATCGTCCGCCGTGGCGCGGCGCCGGTCGCCTTGAGAATCCGCATCGCCTCCATCACGGCCGCGACGCCATCGGCGTTGTCGGTGGCGCCGTTGGCGGTGTGCCAGGAATCGAGATGCGCACCGAGGAGCACGTGCTCGTCGCGAACGGCCGGATCCGTTCCGACGATCTCCGCGATCACGTTGTAGCTGTTGCGGTCGGCCTCGTGGTAGCGCGTGCGCAATTCCACCGCCATCGAGACCGGCTGCCCGGCGGCCGCGAGCCGCGCCATCATGTTGTACTGCTCGGTCGCGACGACGATCGTCGGGACGGCATCGCGGGTGGTGGCGCGATTTCCGAGCACGCCGACCGTACCGTCGCGATACGTGCTCGGACGAATCGTCACGCCGGCGCCCAATTTCTGAAGGAGGGTCGCGAGTTCGCGCGCGGGAATTGGCGCACGCGCGGTCGGCAGGGACGGATTGCCCGTGGCGACCGGCGAGTCCGCGAGCCCGGGCTGCGGCCGATCCCGTTCGACGAACGTGTCGACGGCCGGATGGCTCAGCACGATCGCGCCCTTCACTTCGTTCCCCATCGCCGCGACCTGCGCCGCCGTCTTGTTGCCGAGGTAGACAACGCGTCCCTTGAGGGCACCGACCGTCGAGGGCGTCCACGCCTCGGGATACGCGATGAGCGGGAAATAGCGCGGCTCGGTCATCGCCGCGGACACATGCTCCAGCTCCCAGCCCGCGCCGAACTCGAACGGCTCGAGCCGCGCGCCCGCGAGCCCCCACTCGGCGAAGCGATCGAGCGCCCAGTTCGCGGACCGCACGTGGGCAGGCGATCCGGTGAGGCGGGCGCCGATGCCATCAGTCAGCGCCAGGAACAGCGAGCGGGCCGACGAGTGTTCGAGTCCCTCCGCGCGAATGCGCGCCAGGGTGGCGTCGACGTCGGAGCGCTGCGCGCTCAGCGCGAAGGGCGAGAGCGCGAGGACGAGAGCGGCGACAGAGATCGTGCGGAACGGCATCGCGAATAGCTGCGGCATGACTGGAGATGATAGCCCCGCATGGCCTCGATTGAGGTCAACGGCTCCACTGGCGACTCGCGGACGGGGCCGCCGGCTCGACGTGCACGATGACGTCGGCCACCCACGGGACGGCCGTCCGCAGGTGGCTCCTGACGTGCCCGGCAATCGCGTGCGCGTCGGCCACGGACATCGCCGGGTCGACCTCGATATGCAGGTCGACGTGATGCGTGAACCCCGTCTTTCGGGCCAGGCACTTCTCCACCGCTCGCACGCCAGGCACGGCGAGCGCCGCGACACGAACTTCGTCGATGCGGTGCGCGTCGGGCATCGTGTCCATCAACTCGAGCGCTGAGTCCTTCAGCACGCGAATCGCGGTCAGGACCACGATGATGCCGACCGTGAAGCCGCCGTAGTGATCGGCAGCACGGAACCGCGCGCCGTCCGACATCGCCAGACCGACGGCCACGAGCGCGACCGTGGCGGCGAGAATATCCACCGAATCGTTCCAGGCATCGGCCACGAGCGCCGCGCTGTGGATCCGGCGCCCGACACGGAATTTCACCGAGGACAACGTGCCGCGACCCGCGATCGCCACCGCGAGTACGACGATCGCGGCCGCCGAGGGCGGCGGATGCGCGGCGCCGACGGCCTGGAGCGACTTCCAGCAGATCCCGGCTCCGCCGGCGGCGAGGATCAGGCCTACCAGGAACGCCGCGATGGTCTCGACCCGACCGTGGCCGTACGGATGATTGGCATCCGCCGGTCTGGTGGCGACGACCATCCCGAAGAACACCACCGTGGACGCGACGACGTCGCCGGCGAATTCAACCCCGGTCGCCACCACGGATGTCGAGTGTGTCAGGAGGCCAACGATGATGTTCAGCGTCGCCAGCAGCGCGCTGATGACGATGCCAACGAGCGCCACGCGCCGGGCGACACGGTGCGATGCCGCGACGTCCGTGGAGGCCATGCGAGAGGACTACGCGCCGACGCGGACGCGGACATCCACGATGTGGCAGCCCTGCCCTGCCGGACGGACGATCACCGGGTTGAGATCCAGTTCGAGCACTTCTGGCACCTCTTCGGCGAGGCGGGACACGCGCGCGAGCAACTCGAAGAGCGCGTCCGTGTCCGCCGGCGGACGTCCCCGATGCGCGCCAAGCAGCCGGGCGACGCGCGGCTCCGCCATGAGCTCCCTGACATCCATGTCGGACAGAGGCGAGACGCGGAAGTGCATGTCGTCGTGAACCTCGATGTCGACGCCGCCCGATCCGAAACCGACGAGCGAGCCGAACACGGGATCGTTTGTGATGCCGATCGCGGCCTCGACGCCGCCGGCGACCATGGGCTGAATCCGCACGCCACCGGATGGGATGCCAAGCTGCCTCGCAGTCTCCGTCAGCCGCTCGAACGCGGCGACGATGTCCGCCCCGGACTTCAGGTCCACCTGCACGCCGCCGACGTCGCTCTTGTGCAGCGCGTGGGGCGAGACCAGCTTGGCCACGACGGGGAGCCCGATGGCCTCGGCGGTCTGCACCGCCTCGGCGGCCGATCGGACGGGAACGGCCGGCGTGAGAACGATCCCGAACGCGGCCAGCAGGCGCATCGCCTCCTCCGACGTCAGCCAGTCCGCGCCGCGGGCGGCGATGACGGATTGGCACAGGGCCCTCGCCTGCCGCGGCTCCAGATCGTCAAACGCCGGCCGCTCGCCGACCGCCGCGTTGCGCCACTTCGCGTACCGCGCGATTTTGCCGAGCGCCCGAATGGCGTTCTCGGGGAACGCGTAGATGGGAATCTGTTCGGCGCCGGCCGAAAGCCGCGGATGGCCGCCGTCCGCCATCAGGCACGCGAGCACCGGCTTGGCCCGCTTCGCGCTGGCGCGACCGGCGACGATGCCGGCGCGGATGGCGTCGAGGGTGGCGGCCGCGTCGGCGGCGTCAACGGGCGTGTAGAGCACGACCAGCGCATCCACTTCGTCCGCCGCGAGCACGGCCGCGATGGCGGCCCGGTAGTGATCGGGACCGGCCGTCGCGATCATGTCGAGCGGATTCGTCGGCGCCACGAGGCTCGGCAGCACACCCGTCAGTCGCGCCCGCGTCGCCTCCGCGAAGGGCACGACGGTCAGGCCGGAGGCCGTGGAGGCATCGGCCGCCAGAATGCCTGGGCCTCCCGCGTTGGTCACGATGGCCACGCGTTCGCCGGATGGCAGCGGCTGCGCCTCCAGGCACGCGGCGAGGTCGAACATCTCGTCGATCGTGTCGGCGCGGATGACGCCAGTCTGGTGAAACAGGGCGGACACCGCGATGTCGCTCGCCGCCATTGCCGCGGTATGCGATCCCGCGGCGGCCGCCCCGGCGCGGGTCCGGCCGGACTTTACGGCAATGATGGGCTTCCTTCGCGCAACCCTTCGCGCAATCTGCGCGAACCGGCGCGGGTTGCCAAAGGACTCGAGGTACAGCGCGATCACTGACGTCGCCGGATCGGACGCCCAGTACTCGATGAGGTCGTTGCTCGAGACGTCCGCCTTGTTTCCGACGCTCACGAACGACGAGAGTCCCACATGGCGCCGTGACGCCAGATCGAGAATGACGATGCCGAGCGCTCCGCTCTGGGAGGACATCGCCAGGCCGCCGGCGGGTGGAAAGATGGGCGAGAACGACGCGTTCATCGGGCGATCCGGAGACGTGTTCAGCACGCCCATGCAATTCGGGCCGACGAGGCGGATGCCGGCGCGGCGAACCTTCGCGACCAGTTCGGCCTGAAGCGCGCGCCCGGGCGCGTCAGCCTCTGCAAACCCGGCGCTGATGACCACGACGGCCAGGACGCCGGCGGCGATGCAGTCGTCGATCACGGCCGGGACGGCATCGCGCGGCACGGCGACGATCGCGAGATCGACGGGTTCGGGAAGTCCTGTGACGCTCGGCCAGGTTGGTCGGCCGTCGAGGTCGCCGCCGGCATGGGTGACGGCGAACACGTGTCCGGGAAAGCCCGCGGCCTCGACCGCAGCGAGAATCCGCCGACCCAGGCCGCGCCGGTGACGGGAGACGCCGACGACCGCGATCGCCCTCGGCTTGAAGAGCGCGACCAGATCCGGAACTCGGGTGTTCGCAGGCGCGGTGGCGGACGAACGGACGCCGGACATAGAGGGGACCGCTGCAGTTTCCGGGCCAGGCTCCCTCGCTGGAAACGCGAAGGAACCGAGGCGATGATGCTCAGGCGGCGCGGGATTTTGCGTGCCGCTTCGGATCGATCGCGCTCACGAGCAGGCCCACCACGACCACCCCGGTCACTCCGATGACGTTGTGCCAGAGGAACGCGACGTTGGTGTAGCTGGCGGCCCAGGCCACCGATCCGATGCCGGCGACGAGACCCGCGAACGCACCCATCGACGTGGCGCGCGGGATCATCGCGAGAATGAAGACCCCCAGGATGGACCCGTAGAAGAACGACCCGAACCGATTCACGACTTCGATGAGCGATCCGAGTTCGACCGCCCACACGGCCACGCCGCAGACCAGAAGACCCCAGACACCGGTGAAGAGCTTCGAGACGAGCAGATAGTGAGAATCGTCGGCGCCGGGCCGCCACCAGCGCTTGTAGAAGTCGATGACCGTCGCGGTGGACAACGAATTGACCTCGGCCGCGATCGTGTCGGTGGCGGCCATCAGGATGCCCACGATGAGCATCCCGATGAGTCCGATCGGCAACTGGGTCAGGATGAACGTCGGAATCACGTAGTTGACGTCCGTAAAACTCCGATCGCCTCGGGACTCGCGGACGAGCGCGGTCGCGCGCTTCCTGACGTCCTGCAGGGCGGCGTCTCTCTCGCGCAGCGTGCCCTGGGCGGCCGTCAGCCGAACCTGGTCTCCGGACTGGCGCGCGCCGGTGAAGTCCACGGCAGCCTGTCGCCGGGCCGCATACGCGGCGTCGTACTCCGACTGCAACGCCTGGTACGCCGCGGCGTTCGGACCGGCGTGCATCCGCTCCGCCGCATCCGGGTTGAAGATCATCGGACCCGGGTTGAAGGTGTAGAAGACGAACACCAGGATGCCGACGAGCAGGACGACGATCTGGAGCGGAATTTTCCAGTACGCGCTCATGAGGAGCGACGACCGCGCGTCATCGAGCGACTTCGCCGTGAGGTACCGCTGCACCTGGCTCTGGTCCGCGCCGAAGTACGAGCAGAACAGGAACAGCGCCGCGATCGTGCCCGACCAGAACGTGTACTGGTTCGTGATGTCGAAGGAAAAGTCGAAACTCTTCAGTTTCCCGGCGTTGGCCGCCACGGCGAACCCGTCGGCGACGCCGGCGCCGTCAGGCAGGCCCAGCAGGGCCACGACGACCATGACCAGAAGGCCGCCGACAATGAGCGCGGTGGTCTTGACGTCGGTCCAGGTGACCGCCTGAACGCCGCCGAACATCGTGTAAATCACGGCCGGCATCCCGATCGCCAGCGCCGTGGCCATGAGGTTCCAGTCGAGGATGAGCGAGAGCACGACCGCGGGCGCCGAAATGACGGCGCCGACCGAGAGGCCGCGCGAAATCAGGAAGAGGAGGCTCGTCAGCGTGCGTATCCTCGGATCGAAGCGCTTCTCGAGGTACTCGTACGCCGTGTACACGCGGGCCCGGTAGAAGAACGGCACGAGCGTGACGGAGAGGACGATCATCGCCAGCGGCAGCGCGAAATAGAACTGGATGAACCGCATGCCGTCGGCGAACGCCTGGCCGGTGGTGCCGATCATCGTGATCGCGCTCAATTGCGTGGCCATCACGGAGATCCCGGCCGCCCACCAGGGAATGGTGCGCTTGGCGAGCAGGTAGCCGTCGAGTTCGTGGCTGTCCTTGGTGCGCCTCAGGCCGTCGTAGACGATCCAGGCCGTGAACGAGACGACAACGATCCAGTCGACGGGGTGCATGCGCTAGAGGAAGGCGCGCTGGAGCAACCACAGACCGGCGAGGACCGCAGCCTGAACGACCAGAACCTTGATGTAGGTGGCTCTCACGGCCGGTGTCCGGGAATCAAAGCAGGCCGATCCTATCTAACTTTGGCCTGCTCGATCCCGGGAAGGAAACGGCCGCATCCTCAAACCATCGTGTCACCAGGCGGGGCCGCGAGACGTTCGTCGGTGGTGGCGCCTCGGTTCAGGAAAGGTTGGCTGGATGCCGGAGGCGCTTGAGGACGCGGCCGAGTATCACGGGAGCTCCTTGTGCACATTGGAGGCCACCGGCCGCGCCACGTCTGGGCCGCGTGGACGGGGCTGGCCGACCGGACGCCGGGGATTTTCCCGCGGCGGCGCTGAAGAGAACCGCGCGACCCGCGGGCGGCCGCCGGTCGGCCGACGGCTCACAATGGCCCGGTGTGTGCATGAATCGCTAGATGGCTTTGGCGCTCGCGGTCGACGTCTGCGAAGATACCGGCATCGTGAGTGAATCCAGCCGCCGGGACTCCGTGGAGGGCGCTGCGCGGTGGCGCGCCGTTGTCGAATCAGCCGTAGACGCCATCATCGTCATCGACCGACGGGGCCGAATCGAGTCGTTCAATCCGGCAGCCGAGCGCATGTTTGGCTATTCGGCGGAAGAGGTCTTGGGCCGGAACGTCGCCATGCTCATGCCGGAGCCCCACGCCACGCAGCACGACAGCTATATCGACCGGTACGTCACGACGAACGAGCCGAAAATCATCGGGATCGGACGCGATGTGGACGCGCGGCGCGCGGACGGCAGCACGTTTCCGGCCCACCTGTCTGTCGGCCGGCTCTCGTACGACGGCGAGCCCAAGTTCACGGGGATCATCCGCGATCTGACCGACCGGGTGAACCTGGAGACGCGGCTCCGCGAGGAGGCCGGCCTGGCCCGGGTTGGAGAGCTCGCGACGGTACTCGCGCACGAAGTGCGGAATCCCCTTGCCGCGGTGAGCGGAGCGATGCAGATCCTGGGCGAGAAGCTCACGGCGGCCAGCGACCGCGAAATCGTTGACGAGGCCCTGAGGCGTCTCGACGGGCTGAACGCCATGGTCACCGACCTGTTGCTGTACGCCCGACCACCCAAACTGCGTCTCGCGCCCGTGGACGTCAGCGTCCTGGTCGAGAGCCTGATGGCGTTTCTGAGACTGGACGCGAGCTGGCGCGACGTGGACTCCCGCGTGGAAGGCCAGGCGGCGGGGGTGATGGCCGACGCGGAACTCCTGAAAGTCGCGCTGCAGAATCTGCTGCTCAATTCGCTCCACGCCATGAACGGCCGCGGCAGCGTGGCGGTCAGGATGAGCCGCTCCGGGGACATGGTCAACATCGACGTGGCCGACTCTGGAGGCGGAATCAAGCCAGAGGTGTTGCCGCGTCTCTTCACGCCGTTCTACACGACCAAGGCCCGCGGCACGGGACTCGGGCTGGCGACGGCGCGCCGCATCGCGCGGGCGCATCGCGGCGAAATCGCAGTGCAGGCCACGGGCCCAGCCGGCACGACGGTTCGGCTGACGCTGCCGGTGCACGATCATGCCGACCAGCCACGGGCGGAGGAGTAGTCGTCCATGTCTGCGCAGCGCGTGCTGGTCCTTGATGATGAGCGGCTCGTCCGCTGGTCCCTGGGCCAGCGGCTGCGCGCCAGCGGCTGGGACGTCATCGAGGCGGCCTCCGCCGGGGAGGCGACGCAGGCCGCCGCGCCCGATGCGGCCATCCTCGACTACAAGTTGCCGGACGGCGACGGCATCGGCGTGCTGAAAAGGCTCCGCCACGTCGATCCCGACCTGCCCGTGATCATGCTCACGGCCCACCAGGACACCGAGATCATCGTCGAGGCCATCAAGGCCGGCGCCTCCGACTACATCACGAAGCCATTCGAACTCGACGATGTCGTGCTGCGGCTGCAGCGGGCGATGGACGCCACCCGCGGCAACCGCGAGCTGCGCCGCCTCAAGGAAGACCTGGCCCGGCCGTTCACTTTCACGTCGATCATCGGCGAGTCCGAGCCGATGCAGAAGGTACGCGATCTGGCCCGCAAGGTCTGCGGCAGTCCGACGTCAACGGTATTACTCACCGGGGAGAGCGGCACCGGCAAGGATCTGCTGGCGAAGGTCATTCATTACGGCAGCGCCAGGGCCAGCCGGCCGTTCATGAACATCACGTGCTCGGCCCTGCCCGAGACGCTGCTCGAATCCGAGTTGTTCGGGCACGAGCGCGGCGCGTTCACGGACGCACGCCAGCAGAAACGCGGGCTGTTCGAACAAGCGGATGAAGGCACGGTCTTCCTCGACGAAGTGGCCGAGACCGTGCCGACGTTCCAGGCCAAGCTGCTGAGGTTCCTCGAGGAAAAAGCGTTCCGACGGCTGGGAGGCACGGCGGACATCAAGGTCAACGTGCGCGTGATTGCCGCGACGAATCAGGACCTCGAACAGACCGTTCGTGACGGCAAATTCCGCGAGGATCTGTACTACCGGCTGAACGTGCTGCGCCTCGAAGTGCCGCCGCTGCGCGCGCGCGGCCGCGACATCGTCCTCCTGGCCGAACACTACATCCGCGTCTTCAGCCAGGAGTTCCGGCGACCGGTGCGTCGTCTCACCGACGCCGCCGAACAGGCCCTCCTTGCGTATTCGTGGCCCGGCAACGTCAGGGAACTGCGCAACCTGATCGAACGCGCCGTACTGCTCGCCGAAGCGGAGGCCCTCGAACCCTCTGATTTCGAGTCGGTGCATACGCTGCGCCGGCCCGAAACGCCGGCCGGCGTGGGAGGCATCCAGCTGCCCGAAGAAGGACTGGATATCGAACAGGTCGAGCGCCGGCTGGTGACGCT
Source organism: uncultured Solibacteraceae bacterium (assembly GCA_964548865.1). Lineage (GTDB taxonomy): Bacteria > Acidobacteriota > Vicinamibacteria > Vicinamibacterales > SCN-69-37 > DASUGC01. Next base: position 5,987 of record CAZJTG010000038.1, on the reverse strand, counting down.
GGCGCTCGAACGCACCAAGGGAAACCAGACGCGTGCCGCGGCGCTGCTCGGACTCCACCGCGACCAGATCCGTTACCGGATTGAGAAGTTCGGTCTGAAGGGCGAAGAAAAAATCTAGTCCGGCGCGGAGTCCTTCCCGCCGGCACGCGGGCGCGTCCGCAGTGACGCGAACGCGGCGGGAAGATCTCGCGGATCGGCGCGCCACCCGCGTGGCACGGGATGTGAAAAACCGGCAAGCCATGGACGAGGAACGCCGCGACGAGGACTCGGCGATTGCCGAAGCCGCCCTCAACGCGCTCGCCTGGTATCGGGCCGTCGCCCCGAATACCGTCACGGTCATCGTTGCCGACGGATTCCTCACGTTAACGGGTGTCGTCGCTGACCTGCAGCAGCGTGGCGCGGCCGAGCGTGCCGTGAGCCAGCTCCGTGGCGTGCGGGGCGTCTGGAACGCCCTCCAGGTCGCCCCCAAATAGGCGGGCAGGGAACTTGCGTTAAGGAAGTTCAGGCGCGACCGGCAGCAACGCCGGCGCGGATCGGAAAAAGGCCGGCTACACCATGCGAACCTCTGGCAAAAACCCCCTGATTCTCTGGGTAATCGCCGTCTGCGGACTGTGGCTCGTCACCGTCGTCAAGGTGGCAACTGCAACTCCCCCGGCCCCGGTCGTCGCACCGGTCCCCGCGGAAAAGCCCGCACCTGCCCAGCAGAATTCCCCACCGGTGCTTCCGGCCCAGGCCGGCGCCACGTACGTCGGTGACGCCGACTGCAGCACCTGCCATACGGCGGAGCACGAGGGCTACGTCAAGACCGCCCACAATCGCAAAGCCGATCCGCGGACCCCGGCCTCGGCCAAGAGCTGCGAGAGCTGTCACGGTCCGGCCAGCAAGCACCTCGAGGATCCGGCGACGAACAAGTTGCGCAGCTTCAAGACGGCCACGCCGGAGGACATCAACGCCGTCTGCGCGAGCTGCCACAACCGCGGCGAGCACGCGTTGTGGGACAACAGCCAGCACGAGGCCCGAAACCTGTCGTGCGCGTCGTGCCACTCGGTCCATGCTCCGAAGTCGGTCACAGGACAGCTGAAGGCCGCCGAGCAGAAGGACGTCTGCGCGAGCTGCCACCGCGACAAGGTGGCCAGGCTCGATCGGTCCGGCCACATGCCCGTCCGCGAAGGCAAGATGCAGTGCTCGACCTGTCACAACACGCACGGATCGACGAACGTCAAGATGCTGCGCAAGGGCGATTCGGTGGCCGACATGTGCACGTCGTGCCACGCGGACAAGCGCGGGCCGTTCCTCTGGGAGCACGCGCCGGGCCGTGATGGCTGTGTGACCTGCCACGACCCGCACGGGTCGTCGAACGAGCGGATGCTGGTCGCAAAACCACCCATCCTCTGCCAGCGGTGTCACGTGGCCACGCGCCATCCGAGCACGATTTACGACGCGGCCTTGATTGGTGCCAGTCCGACCGGCAGCGCGAGGATCTTCGCGCGGTCGTGTGTAACCTGCCACTCGGCGATTCACGGGTCGAATCATCCGAGCGGTCAGCGCTTCATCCGGTGACGGCCATGCGTAATCACACTTGTGGATCGTTGTTGATGTTGGCAGCCACGCTGGTGGCCTCCGCCGAAGCCTCCGCCCAAACGCCCGCGCAGGCGCCTGCGTCCAGCTGGGGCGTCATCGATTTCGGCGCCCGAGGCACCAGCCTCACGGGCGATGGGGCCCGATACGAACGGTACCGGGACCTGGGCGACGGCTTGTTCCTCGAGACCGCGGGCCTCGGGCGCGAGTGGAATCGCTGGTTCGTGGATCTGCGCGCGGAGCATGTCGGCCGCCGCGATCAGCGGTTCACCGGGTTGTTCAGCAGGCCCGGCCAGTTCAAGGGCTGGGCTTCATGGGATCAGGTCCCCATGCTGATGAGCAACTCGACGCGCACGCTGTTCACGTCCTCGTCGCCCAGCGTGCTCGTGATCGACGACGCCCTGCAGGCGCAGACGCAGGCCCTCATCACGTCGCTGCCTTCCCTGTTCGCCGCGAACAGTCGGGGGTTCGATACGCGCTCCCGCAGGCATCTGTTCGAAACCGGGTTCGAGTACATCGCCACGCAGGCGCTGACGATAAAGGGACAGGTGCGCCGGACGCTTCGGGAGGGCTCGATCCCCTACGGCGGGTCCTTCGGACACAGCAGCCTGGTGGAAATGCCGGCGCCGGTGAACCACACAATGAACGACGTTGAGGGCGGCGCCGAGTATTCGCGCGGCCACCTGCTGCTCCGCGGGGGCTACTCGGGATCGTGGTTCACGAACGAAGTAACCCAGCTCACGTTCGACAGCCCCTTCCGGCTCACGGATCTGACGACGACCCCCGCGCGGGGCCGGCTGTCGCTCCCCCCGAGCAACTCCTACGTCAGCGCGAACGGCATGGCCTCGGTGAAGCTGCCGAGACGCTCGCGCGCCACCGCCTACGTGTCGGTCGGCATGCTCAAGGACAGCGGCGAAGCGCTGATGGCGCAGACCATCAATACGGCCAACGTCACGGCGCCCATCGAGCGGACCACCGTGGACGGTGAGGCGCGGACGATGTCCGTGAACCTGAGCTTCGTCACCCGGCCCGTCAGGAACGTGGAGTTCTCGACCAGGTACCGGACGTACGAGTACGACAACCGGACACCCGAGTTCTCGCTGGCGCAGCGCGTGGCGTACGACAACGCCCCGGGCACGGCCACCATGAGCTCGCTCGGCGCCACGCCCTCGCCCAGTGTGCATACCGAGGCGTTCGGCGTGACGCGGCACCAGTTTGAGGCCGACGCCCGTGTGAACCTCTTCCGCCATGTCGGCGCCGGCATCGGATTCACCCGGCTGGAGGAAGACCGCTCGCATCGCGTGATCGAGGCGAACACGGACAACACCGTCCGGTTCACGCTCGACGCCGTCGGCCACTCGATGTTCTCGCTCCGCTTCAGGTACGAGCACAGCGAGCGCAACGGCGAAGCCACCGACGAGGCGAAGCGCGAGCTGTTCCGGATCGGCGAGCAGCCCGGCATCCGGCATTTCGACGTCGCGGCGCGGGATCGCAATCGCGTCACCATTCTCGGCTCGTTTGCGCCGGTGAACGCGCTTTCGGTGACCGCATCCATTGCGGCGGGCAAGGACGACTACACCGAGAGCCTGTTCGGCCTCCGGGACAATCGCCATCGGGTGTACAGCCTTGGCGTCGATTTCCTGCCGGTGGAGCGCGTGACCGTGAATGCGGCGTACAACTTCGAGCGGTACCGCGCGCTCTCGCGGTCGAGACAGGCCAGTCCGCCCGCCTCGACTGCCCAGGTCTCCTACGATGCGTTCCTGATCCTGTCCAGCCAGGCCAACCCGGGTGTCCAGATCGCGGACGCCGGACGCAACTGGGCCACCGACGCGCTCGATCGGGCGCATGGCGCCGTCGTCGGACTCCAGGTCGCGAGGATTGCCGGCAAGCTGGACGTCGCGCTGAACTACGACTACAGCCGGGCGCGGGCGAACTACAACTACATCACGGGCGCTGTCCTGGATCGGACGCTGCCGGAGGAAGTCATCGTGGACTCCACGCTGCCCGTGCCGACGCAGTTGCCGCCGACCTTTAGCCGGCTGCATCGAGGCACGTTCGATGCGGTCTGGGCCGTGACTCCGCGTGTCGGCATTGGCCTGTCGGCGTGGCACGAACGGTACAACGTGAACGACTTCACGCTGGACGCGGAAGCCACACCGAATCTGGCGCGGGGCTCGGTGCTATTGTTGGGCTATCTCTACCGGCCGTACACCGCCACCACAGTGTGGGCCCGGTTGTTCTACCGATGGTGACTCATGGGAGGGTCGGAAATGCATGAACGATGTGTCATGGTGGCGGCGGTCCTGGTCGCCGTGATGGTTCCGGCGGTCACCGCGACTGTGTCGGCGCAGAGCGAGAAGATTGAGGCGGGCAAGAAGATCTACGCCGCCCAGAAATGCACGACCTGCCACGCCATCGGTGGCGTGGGCAGCAAGGTGTCGTCTTCGCTTGACGGGGTGGGCACGAAGCTCACCGCGGCCCAGATTAAGGAGTGGATCGTCAATCCCGCTCCGCTCATTGCGAAGGTCACGCCGAAGCCCAAGGTCAACATGAAGAAGTACGTCCTCCCCGACGCGGATCTTGACGCGCTCGTGGCCTACCTGGCTTCTCTGAAGAAGTGAATCCCCTCACGCTCGTGGGCGCCGGCCTGACCACGGCCGGCGCCCTGTCATTCATCACGTTCTATGTCATCGAGGCGCTCGGGTTGCTCGACAACCCGTACGCCGGACTGATCGGATACGTGCTGTTCCCCGCCCTGTTCGTGGTGGGCCTGCTGCTGATTCCGATGGGCGCGTGGCGCGAGGCCAGGCGCCGCCGGCACGGCCTGGAGCCCTGGCGCTGGCCGGTCCTGAACTTCGGCAGCAGCGTGACCCGCAGGGTGACCGCGGTCGTCGCGGTCCTTACCCTGGTCAATCTCGCGATCGTGGCGGTCGCGGGCTTCGGCGCCGCGCATTACATGGAATCGAATGAGTTCTGCGGACAGGTCTGCCACGAGCCGATGCAACCCGAGTTCACGGCGCACCAGGTCGGCGCCCATGCGAACGTCGGCTGCGTGTCGTGCCACGTCGGCCCCGGCGCGCAGGGCTCGGTGAAGGCCAAACTGGCCGGCACGCGACAGCTCTGGCAGGTCATGGCGAACTCCTTCCCGCGCCCGATCCGGTCGGACGGACGGGTGCCGGTCGCCAACGAGACATGCGCGACCTGTCATCGCCCGGGATTCAGCGCGCGCGACACGACGCGAGTCATCCGCGAGTACGCCGATGACGAGGCGAACACGGAAACGATCACGACGCTGGATCTTGCGACAAGGAAAATCCACGACGCGCACATCCGGCCGGGTGTGGAAGTGGACTACGCCGCGCCGGCGCCGGGCGCCGACGTGATGCCGTACGTCAGGATCTCGCGCGACGGGGGCGCCGCCACCGAGTTCTTCGCGCCCGGAGTGACCTCGTCGCCGGCGAACGTCCGTCGCATGGACTGCATCGACTGCCACAGCCGGCCCGCGCACACCTTTGCGGACACGGCCGAGCGCGCGGTGGACAATGCGATCGCGGCGGGACAGATCAGTCGCGCGATTCCATTCGTCCGCCGCGAGGTCGTAGCCGCCATCAAGGCCGAATATCCGGCCGAGAACATCGCCATGGCGGGCATCAGCAAGCGCCTGGCCGACTTCTACGCGTCGCGCGCCAGCGTCGCCGCCGGCGACCTTGCGCGCACTGTCGCGGAGGCCCAGCGCCTGTATCGAACAAACGTGTTTCCGGGAATGAAGATCGCCTGGGGCACGTATCCCGTGCAGAACAGCCACATCAACAGCCCCGGCTGCTTCCGATGCCATACGGGCGACCATACGTCCGGCGCAGGCCGAGTCATCAACCAGGACTGCGAGTCCTGTCACATCATTCGCTGACGGCACGCGCGCGGCCGGCTACTTGCCGCGGGGGGTTCCCGCGTGCGTCGCGAACGCCTCGGCGACCTTCAGCGCAATGGCCTTCGCGTCGGCAAACGACGTGTTGGTGGTGACGGCCACCACGATCCCGCGGTCGGGGAACGTGAGGAGCGACGCCGATCCGCCGTTCGTGAACCGGCTGTCGTGGCCCACGACCCGCACGGACTCGCCGGCCAGCGTGGCGGTATCGAGTTCCCAGCCAAGTCCGTATCCCGTCGCCTCGCCGGAGGACAGACGCTGCGGCGTGTGCAGCAGGGCCACGGTCGCCGGCGTGAGCAACTTTCCGCCGGAGACAGCCAGCCCGAATCGCACGAGGTCGGACGGCGTCGTCACGAACCCGCCGGCGCCGGCAAAGCAGGCATAGTCGCCGGACCGTGCCGTTTCGGGGCCATAGCGCGTGTCCGCCGCGAATCGTGGGTGGTAGAAGCTCGCGCGATTGGGCGGCGGCTCGACCTCCGAATCC
>CAZJTG010000037.1:13646-22118 GCA_964548865.1 uncultured Solibacteraceae bacterium | reverse complement strand
GGCGCCGGTTGATGCGATCGTCATAGATGGCTCGAACATTAACGTGTACCCGGGCCTCATCGACATGGACAACGACGCGCCGATCGACGCCGGGGAGTCGCCGGCCGGAGGCGGTGGAGGACCGGCTGTCGTACCGGGAGCGGGGGGCCGGGGAGGGGCGACGACGTTTGCGACGCTGGAGGAGGCCGAACGCGCGAAGCGAGCCGCCATCATGCGGCCGCATTTCCTGGCCGCGGCGAACCTCCGCGCCGGCTCTCCCGAGCTGCAGCAACTCGCGAATGCCGGCGTCACCACCGTACTCGCGGCGCCGTCTGCCGGCATCTTCAAGGGCCAGAGCGCGCTCGTGAACGTCGCGATTCCGCCGGACGACCCGCAAATCAGCACACTCGCCGACTACCGCACCGGCCTGGCCGTCGTGAAGTCGCCAGTCGCGATGCACGTGAACATGGCGGGCCGTGGCGGTGGCGCCGGCTATCCCGGCTCTCTGCTCGGAACGATTGCGTTCACCGAGCAGGGGTTCCTCGACGCCCAGTGGCAGCGTGATGCGGAGGCGCAGTACGTGCGTTCGGGCGCCCGGGGCCCGCGGCCCGTCGTCGAGCCGGCGCTCGACGCGCTGAGGCCGGCGCTCGCGAAGCAGATGCCGGTGGCGTTCGACGCAGGCGAAGCGCGCGAGATCGATCGCGCCCTCAAACTCGCATCGACGTTCGGGCTCGACCCGATTGTCGTCGGCGCATCGGGCGCCGGAGAGCGGCGCTCGGAACTCGCGGCCGCCAAGGCGCGCGTGATTCTCGGCATCAACTTCACTGGCGCGGGCGGCGGAGCCCAGGCAGGTGGCGGCGGATTCGGGGGCGGCGGCCGCGGAGGTGGCGGCGGAACGTCGCTGCGTCAGATGAAGGCGGCGGCCGATGCGCCGAAAATTCCGGCGCAGCTCGCGCAAAGCGGCATCGGTTTCGCGTTTTCGTCAGGCGGCGCGACGCCGGCGAACTTCGTGAGGAACGCCGGTCGCGTGATCAAGGAAGGCGGCATGGCCGCAGACGCGGTTCTGCGCGCGATGACGCTCGGCGCCGCACAACTCGCCGGCGCCGGCGATCGCCTGGGTTCCCTCGAACGGGGCAAGATCGCCAACGTCATCGTCGTCGAGGGCGACCTCTTCGACGGCGGCCGGGTCCGTCACGTGTTCATTGACGGACGGCCGGTTGAAGTAACCGAGGCGGCGACGACGCAGACCGGAAGAGGCGGCCGGGGCGGCGGACGGTAGTCACTGGCACACGGAGACAACAAGACACGGAGATCGCGGAATCAGGCTTGGGTAGCCCAGCCATTCTGTGTTCTCCGTGTCCCGTTCGCTCCGTGTGACAAGGACAGTGGTGTTTGAGTTATTTCAGGTAGAAGTGAAACGCCAGCAGGTAATTAAACCCGTCCACCACTGACGAATTCACGATGCGGACCGGCAGGCGGTAGTAAATCCCCTCGGCGCTGACCGTCATCCAGTCGGCTTCCTTGAACGTCAGCTCCACGCCGCCGAACGCCTGGCCTCCGGTGCCGCTCGTGCGCGCGAACGCGGTGGCGCCGCTCGATGTCACGCGCTGCGATCCGGAGATGTAGCTGATGCCGCCGCCGACGTACGGACGCACGTCGATGTCACGTGTCGGGTCCGGCTTCGTGAGCATCAGGATGAACGAGGGGAACACGCCGAACGTCGAGCCCGGCTGAGCGCCGGACACGGTGTAGCGCGGCCTGTACCAGGACGCGTTGATGTTGAATCCGAGACGCTCGCCGAACCAGAACCGCCCCCCGCCGCCGGCGCCGCGGTTGCTGACCGACACCTGGCTGCCGAGACCCACGGTGTGGGGCCGTTCGCCGCTGCTCCGATCGCGCTCCTCGACGGCACGGCGCTGCGGCGAGTCGGCATCGAACCGCGCAGTCATGAATGTCGCCTGAGAAGTCGGGGGCCGAACGGGCTGTTGTGCTTGCTGCTCGACAGAAAGAAGCGCGGCCAGAACGAGTAGCGATGCGGTCATGGTGACCCTCTGAACGGCGTGGCACCCACAACTATACGCCTCCACAACAGAAAGTCCCGACCCCCGGCCGTAGCCGGAAGTCGGGACTGATGCCGTACTTGCAGGTTTCGGGTTGCAGGTTGTCAGTGCCCGCCGCCGCCCCTGCCCGCGCCCGCCGGCGCCGGGTTAACGACCTTCTCGCGATCGGCTCGCTCCTTCAGGCGCTGGTCGATGTGCTCCTGCATCTTCAGCCGCGGCACGCCGTACTCGAGCCACGCCGGCGCCTTCGCGCCCTTCAGGTAGTGGTCGAAGAACTCCCGCGTGCGCTCGGTGTAGTCGTGCTGATTGGCCGGACGCGCGAGTCCGTGGTTTTCGCCTGGGTATTCGAGCAGGATGACCTGCTTCTCGAGCCGGCGCAGCGTGTTGTAGTACTCGATGCCCTGCGTGAAGTCCACGGCACCGTCGAGATCGTTGTGAAGAATGATCAGCGGCGTCTTGACGTTCTTCGCGTGCGCGACCGGTGAGTTGCGCGTGTACGCGGCCCAGTTGTCCCACGGGCCCGTCGTGAACCGGCCCTGGCTCGATTCAAAGATCGCGCCGTTTGTGCCGCCGCTGTTCTTGTAGATGATCGAATACATGCTGATCATGTTCGTCAGCGGAGCGCCCGCGATCGCGGCGGCGAAGATGTCCGTCTGCGTGATCGTGTGCGCCGTCTGGTAGCCGCCCCACGAATGGCCGTGCAGGCCCACGCGCTTCGGATCGACGACGCCCGTCTTGATCGCCGCCTGGACGGCCGGCACGAGCGCCCACACCGCGGACATGCCGGGATCGTTGACGTAGTAGCGGATGTCCGGCTGTAACACGGCATACCCGTTGCTCGTGTACGCCTGGCGGCTGAAGCCATTCGCCGTCGGGCGGCCGTAGGTGTTGTGTCCCTGCGTCAGCAGTTCATAGATATAGACGACCGTCGGGTACGTCTTGCCCTTCTCGTAGTTGGCGGGCAGGTAGAGCGACGCCTGAAGCTGCTTGCGCTGCTTCGGATCCGGGTGGTTGTTCGTGAACGTCAGCAACTGCGCGCCCGACGACCACAGGTAGTTCGCCGACTCCGGGGCGGTGTCCACGAGCACCCGGCCGTTCGTGAGCGACGCGTTCGTGACGAACACCTGCGGCGCCTGCGTCGGCGTCTCCTTGCGGTAGAGCCACACGTCTGCCTTCTCGGCCTTCTGGAGCGCGCCGACCTGCGCGTCCTCGAAGATGAGCGTCTTGAGTCCGGTGGTGCCCGGCTCGAGCACGCCGTAGCCGGATTTCTTCGTCATCTCGCCGAAGATGTTGAAGACCTGCCGCTTCGACAGATCCGCGCCACGCTCCTGCGGGTCGGTGACGACACGCGCGCGGTGGCGGATCTTGTCCTTCTTGCCGACCACCGTGAGATTCACCGGCGCCTGTCCCGCGGCGACCGGCACCTTCCAGATGTCCCAGCCGTCCGACAGCAGCACGTTCGCGTTGTCCGACGTCCAGCCCATGGCGCTCGTCGGCGGGTTCTCGATGTTGTGATCGTCCTCGATGTCGATGAAGCTCGTCGGCATGCCCATCGTGATGTTGCGCGTGGTGCCGGCCTCGGCGTCGTAGACGTGGAAGTGGGTGTTCTCGTAGTAGAGGTACTTCGAGCCGTCCGGCGACGCGCCGTTGCCCCAGCGCAGCTTCTTCCTGACGACCTTGCGCTGCCCCGTCTTCGTGTCCACCGCGTAGATGTCCTGGAATCGCTGACCGTCGAGGTTGCCCTGACGCTCGTACGCGCTGTTGCTCGAGCCCACGGCCCATCGCGTTCTGGTGTTCACGCCGACGTTCGGCACCTCGTCGTCGGCCAGCTTGATGAGCTTCTTGTCGCCGATCCAGTAGATGGCGGCGTCGCTGCGCGCCCGGTCGGCCGCCTCCTGCACCTGCTGCTGAGACTGGAGGCGCGGATCCTTGTAGTGCCAGATCACCAGGTTCGGCCGCTCCGTGGTGTCAGCCGCGGCACCGGCAGCACCGGCGTCGCCTGCCGCACCCGCGCCGCCGGCGCGGCCCGCCGGCGCCGGCACCTTCGTCAGCTTCGCGATGCCGAAGATGAACGCGTCGCGCGCGTCATTCCACTGCGGCGCGCGGTTCGTGCTGATGGTGTGCTCGGCCGGAAACGACTTGTCCTCGGACGGCTCGTACGCGGTGCGCTTCGGCGCGCCGGCGTTGAAGCCCGTGTAGCCCACGATCGAGAAGATGCGCTCGCGATACGCGCGGTCGTCCTTGCCCTTGAACGCGATGAGCGCGTCGCCGTCCTCGGTCCACGCCATGCGCTCGTAGAAGAGCGGATGGCTTTCGAGCTGCGTGATGGCGCCCGTCTGCATGTCTCGGATCTGGATGCCATTGCCGATCTGCTCGGCAGCGTCGATCACCATCGCCAGGTAGCGGCCGCTCTTGTTGAAGTTGAACTCGCTGACGTTGCCGATCGTGATGTCCGTGCCGTTCTTCAGATCGCGCAGGATGAGATCCGTACCGCGCGGCGCGGTGTCGCGCGGCGCATCGGCGGCACCGCCCGGGCCGCCGCCGCGAGCCGGTGGGGCGCCCGCAGGCGGGACCGCGGCTCCGCCTGTCGCCGCCGTCGCGCCGTACCGGTGCATGGCCACCCAGCCGCCCGCGTCGCCGGCGAACGCAAACCTGCGAATCTTCGCGACCGTCGTCTTTTCGCCGTTCGCGAGGTTCACGAGGGTGACGCTGTTCTGATTCGGCCGGCGCGCGCGCGTGTTGGCCTGTGCCTCGGTACGCTTCGGCGCAATCGTGACCCCGGCCCACGCGCCGTCAGCGGAGAACGTGGCCGCGCCGCCGCCCCCTTCGCCGACCGCAAACTTGTGCTCGGTCGATCCGGAGGTGGAGGTAATGACGACGTCGCTGTCGCCCTGGAGCGGCGCCATTCGGTACGAATACCACTGGCCGTTGGCGGCGAGCGACGTGGCGCCGATCGCCCGGAAGCTGAGGATGTCCTGCAGCTCGATGGGTTTCTTTGCGGCGTTCTGGGCCGCGATGGGAACGAACGCGAGAATGGCGGCCGCAAGAGCCAGCACCGGCGCGAGACGAAGACGTTTCATGTTTCTATCCGGGGGACTTCGTCCCGCCGGACCCCCTATCGCCGTCGCTCGCGGGGCCCCATTGCCCCACTCCGCTCCGGCGGCTCACTCGCTACCGCTCGTTCGGACGAGTCAGGTAGTCGATTCCTTCTTCTTCCGCTTGCCTGTCTTTGACGACGTCGACATCTGGACGACGGCGCCGACGATCGCGAGAACGAACCACGCGGCGGTAATCATCCAGCCGCCGGGCATGAGGTTCGTCGGATAGACGACCCAGACGTTCGGAGCGGACGCCGCCTTGAGCGCTGCGCCGTCACCGAAGAGCGCCGTGAGTCCGACGAGCGCCGTCCACGAGCCGGCGAGCGCCGTGCCGAAGATCACGATCCAGCGCTGGACGTTCAGCGCCAGTACGGCGCCCACGACACAGACCACGACGAGAATCAGCGTGGGGGGATCGGCGCCGAACAGGCGCCAGCCGAAATTGAGGGCGAGCGCCGCGAGGCCCGCGCCGATGAGGCCGACGCCGACGAAGTAGCCGAACACCATCACGATCGCGCCCACCAGGCCTCCGCCGAGGCCTGCCATGAGGTGCACGAGCGCGTTGTTGCCGGGATCGGTCATGGCCGATCCGACCATCCAGCCGAGAAAGAAGCCGTACAGGCCGAGGACGAACCGGAAGAGGCGGTACCCGGCGAAGCATGTCACGAGCCCGCCCGCCGCAAGCAGCGCGGCTGCCGTCGTTGTGTACGTCGCCGGGATCACGCCGACAATTATATGCTTCAGCCGATGACGTCACGTGAGCGCACGCGGCGAGCGATCTCCCTCGTGGCGCTCGGGGCCGGCGTCGCGCTGCTCGCGTGGCAGGTGCGCGAGACGGGGATCGACGACATCGCGCGGGGGTTCTCGGCCGTCGGCGGCGGGGGCGCCGCCGCGATCAAGCTGCTCTCGTGGCTGCGCATCGGCGCGGCGGGCCCCCGGTCCACCGGGTGGACCGCGCTCATCGCGGGCGAGACGCCGCCGGGACGGGCGTTTGCCGCGGTCGTCGCGGGCGACGCGGCCGGCAACCTCACACCGCTTTCGATGCTCGTGTCCGAGCCGGCAAAGGCCGCGCTGCTCTCGTGGGCCGTGCCGTCGGTCGGGACCGCGCAAGCGCTCGCCGCGCTCGCGGCCGAGACGTTCTTCTTCGGCGTGTCTGTGGCGGTTTATGCGATCTTCGGCGCCGCGGCGCTGCTCCTGACGTACGACATCGCGTCGCCCATGCGGCTGGCCGGCCTCATCACGCTGGCGGCGATGGCGGCCTTCCTCGCGGTCGCCACGTGGATGGTGGTCCGACAGCCCACGGTCGCGGGCGCCCTGCTCTCGCGGGTCCCCATCGACGTCGTCCGCCGGTTCGCGGCGCGCGTCCGCTCATTCGAACGCACGGCCTACGCGACCACCACGCACCCGGGCGCCCGCATCGGCCTCGTGACGGCCGCGGCGTTCTTCTTTCACGTGCTGAGTTTCGCGGAGATGTGGCTCACGCTCTGGCTGGTCACCGGCCAGTCGCTGATCGTCGCGGCCTTCATCCTCGACGGGGTCGGCCGGCTGACGAACGTCATCTTCAAGATGATTCCCCTGCAGATCGGCGTGCTGCAGGTGGGATCCGAACTCGTGGCCGTCGCGATCGGCCTGGCGCCGGGCATGGGCGTCCTGGTGTCCCTGATCCGAACGGCAAGGATGCTGGTGTGGACGGGAATCGGGCTGGTGATTCTGGGAAGGCACTCGATCAAGTGACAGCCGGCGGCCGGCACCCTACATCTCGCGTCTTCCCTCCATCGCCTTCGACATCGTGAATTCGTCCGTGTAGTCGATGTCGCTGCCGACGGCCACGCCCATCGCGATGCGGGTGACGCGCACGCCGAGCGGCTTCAGCAGCCGCGCCAGGTAAAGCGCGGTGGCCTCGCCTTCCACGTTGGGATTCGTGGCGACGATCACTTCCTCAACCCTGGGATCGACGCTCACGCTGATGCGCGTCAGCAGGCTCTTGATCTTGAGATCGTCCGGGCCCACGCCCTGCAGCGGCGCGATGGCGCCGAGCAGCACGTGGTACCGGCCGCGGAACCCACGGGTCTTCTCGATGGCCGCCACGTTCTCCGGCTGCTCGACGACGCAGATGGATCGGGAGTCGCGCTCCGGCGACAGGCAGTAGCTGCACGGATCGTGCGCCGTGATGTTGCTGCAGATCGAACAGTAGGTGACGCGGTCCTTCACAAGCAGGATGGCGGCGCAGAGCGCGTCCGCTTCTTCTCGCGGCGTCTTGAGGATGTGGTACGCCAGACGCGTCGCCGACCGGGCGCCGATGCCGGGCAGCCGCTGCAGCGCCGCGACCAGATCGCCCAGGGGCTCGGAGGAAGACATCTACCGCGGCAGCCCCAGCCCGCCCATCATGCCCTGCATCTGACCCGCCAGCGCCTCGTCAACCTTGCGGTGCGCGTCGTTGACGGCGGCGACGATCATGTCCTGCAGCATCTCGAAATCGTCCTTGGCGTCGGGATCGATCTTGATCGAGAGCATCTGCTTGTTGCCGTTGACGTGGACGACCACCGTGCCGCCGCCGGCCGTCGCTTCGACCTTCAGGTCGGCCATCGTGCGCTGCAGCTGCTCCTGCATCTGCTGCGCCTGCTTCATCATTTTCGAAATGTCCATTGTTTACTCCGGGGACTTCGTCAATGCGATGTCCAGTGAGATCTAGTCAATCTCCTCAACGCTGTCGATCTCGCCGCCGAAGACGTCCAGGACATTCTGCACGACTGGCTCGGCCTTGGCGCGGGCTTTCAGGGCCGAGGCTCTCCCGGCATCGATCGGCGCCGAGGGCGTCACGGACACGCCCTCGCCGTCCTTCGCGACCAGCCGGATCGCCCGCCCGGTCACCGACTTCGCGATCTGCTCCACCCACGCGCGCTTGCCCTCGAGCTGGCTCTTGAGGGACCGGTGCTGCGGCGCGAACGTCAGCGCCAGCGAATCGTCGCCGAGTTCCACCTTCTGCGCCTGCGCGAACACCATGGAATACAGCATCTTGTTGCCGTCGCGGATGGCCGCAAGCAGCGCGCCCTTCGCATCGCTGTTCAGGGAGGGCGCGGACGCGACCGACGAGGAGGATGCGGACGCGACTGCCGGAGGTAACGGCGCGGGGGCCGTGGAGGGAGCGGAGGCGACGGCCGGAGCCCGCGGAGCCGGAGGCGCGGATGAAGTGGCCGCCGGCCGCGTCTGTGCCTGCGCACCCGAAGCACCCGACCGTCCCGTTGAACCCGTTGAACCCGTTGAACCCGCTGAACCCGTTGAACCCGTTGAACCCGCCGCCAACAACTCCGTGAGCGGCGTCAGCTTTCTCAGAT
>CAZJTG010000037.1:0-13546 GCA_964548865.1 uncultured Solibacteraceae bacterium | reverse complement strand
GAACCCGTTGAACCCGCCGCCAACAACTCCGTGAGCGGCGTCAGCTTTCTCAGATGCATCCACTCGATCAGCGTCATCTCGAACTGATGCCGTGGCTGTGACGACCGCTTGATCTCGTACTCCGACCGCGAGAGCAGGTCGAAGGCGCGCATGAGATCCTCGCGCGAGTACTGCTCGGCCAGCGCCTTCAGGCGATCGCGCTCGCCCTCGGCGGCGATTTCCGGATCGGTCAGCCGGGACGCATCCACCTTGACGACCAGCAGATCGCGCACCAGCCGCGCGAGTTCGCGGCAGACGATGCGCAGATCGAAGCCGGCCTCGACGACCTTGCCGGCCTGGTTGAACACGGCGGCGGCATCCTCGCGCGCCACAATCTCCGCGATGTCGAACTGCGCGTCGCGCCCAATCAGCCCGAGCACCGTGCTGACGTCCGCGGCCGTGACGGCATCGCTCGTAAACGCCAGCACCTGGTCGAGCGCGGAAAGCGCGTCGCGCATGCTGCCCTCGGCCGCGCGCGCCACGAGCGACAGCGCCGCATCGTCGACCTTCACCTTCTCGCGCCCCGTGACCTGCTTCAACTGGTCGCGGATCGACGCGAACGGCAGGATCCTCAGCTCGAAGACCTGAGATCGCGACTGGATCGTGGCCGGCACCGCATGGAGGTCGGTGGTCGCCATCATGAACTTCACGTAGGGCGGCGGCTCCTCGATCGACTTCAGGAGGGCGTCGAACGAGTTCTTCGAGAGCCGGTGGACTTCGTCGATGATGAAGATCTTGAAGCGATCGCGCATCGGCGAGATCGACAGCGGCTCGACGATGACCGCCCGGACGTTCTCGACCTGCGTATGCGTGGCGGCGTCGATCTCGAGGACGTCCACGTCGCGGCCCTCCGCGATTTCCGTGCACGCGTCGCAGGTGCCGCACGGATCGGCCGTCGGCCCCTTCACGCAATTGAGCGCGCGGGCCAGGATGCGCGCGGTGGTCGTCTTCCCCACCCCGCGAGGGCCGGCAAAGATGAAGGACTGCGCCAGCCTGCCGCTGCTGATGGCGTTTTTCAGGGTGTCGATGGTGCCGCGCTGGCCGATGACGTCTTCGAACTTCTGCGGACGCCATTTTCGCGCCAACGCTAGGTGGGACATTTGCTCAACTTACAACCAACAACCGGTAACTGCAATTGAGTTCAGCACGTTTCCAACCGCGGCCCGGATATCCTGCGGCACAGTGCAGGATCAACTGAGCGCTGCTGCCTTCCGGCCCTGACGCGGTTCGTCGTCTGAACTTGCACAGGGTCCGGACCGCGGTTCGAAACGCGCGGGAATGAGTCTAACAAATGCTTCAGGGCCGGACGATTCTGAGCGAGAAATTCGTGAGCCCGGTGAGCGTGCCCGGGTCGCTGACCTTGACGCAGTAGGTGCCAATCTCCACGGGCACGGCCAGTTGCGCGCCGCGGGTCGCCGTGAAGGTGCGCGTCAGCTGGCAGCCGCCGCCATCCGTTCGGGGGAATCCCACGCCGGCGGCGAGCGACGCCACGCTCGGGGGTGAAATCGTATCCATCACCACCGTGACGGTGCCGGCCGTCGAGGCCTCGAACGTGCGCGAAGTGAAGCCGCCCGGAAACAGCACGCTCGAGTAGGTATCCGTCCCCGGCGTCGCGGTCGAACTCGGCTCCCCTTGCGTGATGCGCACGCCGAAGGACGCGTCGGACGCGAGGCTGCCGGGATCGGCGATGGCGACGCAGTAGATGCCCGACGACGGCTGGAACTGGAGATGCGTGGCGAGCGCGGCCTGCACGGTCACGGTCTGCAAGGCGCCGCATCCGGTGCCCTGCGGCCGGCCGAACGTGAGCCGCATCGCATTGGTGAGCGGGTTTTCGTTGAGATCGGTCAGGCTGCCGAGCGCCAGCCGCAGCGGCACGCTCGACGCGATCGAGAAGGAAAAGGACGCCGACGAACCGGGCTGCAGCGTGCCGGAGAAGACCTGCGTAAACGACGTCGCGCCGGTGGACGGCGTCGTGGGGGTCGCCGCGCTGTTACCGCAGCCGGCGGCCACGGCCACCAGAGCGCCGACGAGCGCGAGCGACCGAATCCGACTCATCCAGAGACTCATGGCGTTCATCGGGGGTGCGTAATGTTGAGCACGAACGTGGCCGGCGCGCCGAGGCGCGCGTTGTCCGCAATCCGGACGCAGTAGTGACCCGAACCCCGCGACGCCGTGAACTGCGGACTGGCGCCCGGCTTGACGGCACTGTCCACGCTGGCGGTGCAACCCGTCCCGATGGGCTGGCCGAGGCCGATGGGAAACAGGGCGTCGTCGGGAACCGACGGTCCGGTGACGCTGATGAGCGTCAGGGCCACCGTGCCCGCCTGGGACATGCCGAATGAATAGATTTGTGCGCCCGACGGCTGCAGCACCCCCGTGAACGTCTCGGTCACGGGAATCGTGCTGCCAATGGGCGGCGTGGGGAACGTGGTGGAATCGCAGGCGGCGCTGACCATCGCCAGCGCGGCGGTGCACCCCACCGCAAGGGAGCGAAAACTCGACCGCATAGACCTCGGCAATTCTAACAGGCTGGGTTGTTTGACGCTGGGGGTGTCAGGAAGGCCGGTGATTTCGGTTGTACGAGCCCCCTATCCGACGCCCGAACTGCGTCACCTCGCCACCAGGTCGACGATGGTGGAGGTCCTGGCGAGTGGAATCGTCAGTCCGCCCCGCTCGCGCTCGAACCGGCGGACGGTCTGATACGTGCCCACGCCCTTGACGGCGGCGGGCTGCTCAATTCGAAGGAGCGCGGCGGGCGTGAAATCATCGGCCGGCGCGAGCGTCAGCCGTACGGCGCCGGTTGCGGGGTTGATCGTGACGCTCTCGAACGCGCCGCGATCGAGCGTCAGGTACAACCCCAATGGAGCGACGTAGATACGACGCCTCAGGGAGTCGAGCGTGCGGACCGTGATTGAGGTCTGGCCTGCCCGGCGCGTCACCGTCAGGTTGCCGCCGAACGCCTGCCAGCCGTACTCGGGGTGATTGATCACGTACGTACCGGCGTTGACCGCGTGACCGAAGAAGTTCGGCCCGTAGTCCCCGGTGTAGGTGTCCCACCGAAGGTTCTGCGGGAACGAGTGGAAGGCGGCCGACGGGAATCCCTCCTCATCAATATTAGAGAGCGCGCCCGACGCGCCGGCGTAGCCGATGCGCAGCAGGTAGAAATCCTCCGGATGGCGACGGAAGTGTGCCAGCGCGGGAATGGCATTCAAGCCGGATCCGTAGTGATGGATCTGCCGCTCCGTCGTGCCGCCGGGCGCGGCGCCGTAGAAGAAGTCCCAGTACCGCCGCGCGTTGCCGTTGTAGCCCCAGTGCGGCACGGTCGGCATGTACCCGAGGATCGAGCTCAGCGAAACCTGCGCCTTGTCGTGGTACCCGAAATACGTCGTCCAGGCGTAAATTTCTTCCTGGCCGGTTGAGTCCCACGCCATTTCCGATCCGAATGGATAGGCGTCAGCCTGCCAGCGATCGGCGCGGCGCTTCATCGCGCCTTCGAGATACTCGAACTGCTCCGTCCAGCCTTCGCGCTTCAGATCCTCGAGCAGCATCAGGAAGATGTTGCCGTTCATCAGGCCGACGTTGACGTAGCCCACGCCGCCGCGGGCGCCGGGCTGCTGGAAGCCGCCGGCCATGTATTTCACGGTGTTGAAGGCCTTGTCGAGATACCACTCCCACGTCTGCCTGGTGACGAGGCCCGGGTGGTTCCGCGCGAGCCGGTACATCGTCCAGTAGGCCGAGACGACGTGCGGATAGTCGTAGGCGCGATTCACCGCGTCGGCGGCTTCCTTGTTCCACGACGTCCACGACGTCCAGTTGCCCTGCTGATACGGGTAGTCGGGCAGGACTTTCGGGTCGTAGAAGAAGAGGCTCTTCTTCACGCCATATTTCCGCTCACCCTCGCTGTACTGCAACCGGCCCCAGATGACCGTGTCCACGAACTCGGCAAGCTTGTCGACTTCCTCCTTCTTCGGCTGGCCGTACGCCTTCATGATCGCGGCCAGCCACGCGCCAACGCCGCCTTCGTCCGACAGGCCGGCGACCCACACGCGCGTGTCCTCGGTGACGATGCGGTTGTTGGCGCGGTCGTAGGTCATCACGGACGGCGCGCGCCTGAAGGGATCGGTCGTATCCGTGTACCAGGCCTTCGTCGTGAGGAACCGGCCCATGTCGGCGATGGCCTCCGCCGAGGCCTTCGTGACGTAGTAGTGGATCGTCTGCATCAGGCCGTCGGAGTAGGTCACGACGATCCGTGATCGGCCCCATTTCCTGCCGCGAATCACGTACTGGACCCGGTTCAGGTCCGCCACGAATGGCACGGACGTGATCGTCAGACTGCCCGCCGGCTCGGCCCTGATGCCGGTCACCGTGCGGCCCATCGACGACATGGGACCGCGGCGCGGATGGTGACCGGTGTCGATAAAGAGCCTGGCGTCGATGTCCATCGGCACGATGTAGCCGGGGATGCCGACGGCGACCGGACGGCCATTGGCCGTGAGCGTCTGCTCGATGTTCCTGATCTCGTCGGAGACGAGGAGCCGCAGGCCGAAGGCGCGCGACTCCCCGGGCTTGAGCGTGAGCGACGTCGGCGTATTCCACTGCTCGACGCCCTTCCACTCATTCGACGCATAGGCGCTCGAGTGCACCGTCCACTCGAACGCGCCCTCGAACGTCTGGCCTCGGCGCGACGCATCGTTCAGCGGACGGAATGCCTCAAAGGGCGTCTTCGTGCCAGGCTGGGGCGTCACGACCAGCGCGGGCCCGGCGCCGGAGAGGCGCGTGACCTGCAGGTACCCGGCGTCGCGTCCCACGTACGGATCGAAGAACGAACAGATCTCGTGCGCCTGCGGCAGCGTCCGCGCGCGGTTCGTCACGAAGTTCTGGATCATGTTGTTGAACACGACCGGGAAGCCGAGACCGCCAATCGCCACGTCGGCCCGGCTGGTGTTGGCGATGTTGAAGTGCAGGACCAGACGGCCGGAGGCGTCGATCGCCCACGCCCGGGTGATCTTCAGCGGCGACTCCCCCATCGTCGGCGTGAGGTCCGCGGCCGCGAGGACGCGCGCGCCGGCGACGGCCGTGTAGCCCGCGAGTGGTGTCACGGGCTTGCGCGCGTTGCTCGACGCCAGATCCACCCACGCGCCCTCGCGCCAGCCGGCCTGCTGGATGCGAAGATGGATGTCGCCGAGGTGGTTGAAGCGGTCGCCCTGCCTCACGCTCAACTGATCGGCCGGTGTGAAGTCGAAGGGGTGCGCCTCGTCCATGCCCTTCGCGCCCTTGGGCTCGAGCGCGGCGATCGTCTGCGAGTCCTTCACCAGCTTCAGCCTGAAATCCGGCGTGTCGAAATCGAGCGTGCCGTTCTCGAGCCCCAGCGTTGCCGGCGGCGGCGTCGGACCACCGCGGCCCTGGCCCTGCTGCCCCTCCACGAGCGCATGGACGACGATGGATGCGGCACCCGCGACGACGGCGGCCGCCGAGACGATCAACCGGCGGGAGACTGTGGACATGGGCGGAGTGTCTCACAGAGTACGGCGTATAGTTGCGGGCATGCGCCTCGCCACCGTCCTCGTCATCGCCGCCGCGGCGTTTCAGGCCGCCGTACCGGCGTCCACCTACACGGTCAGCAAGTGGACCGGAGACCACGACTTTCTATTCGAGTTCCGCACGGCCGCGCAGCCGGTGATGACGCCACCGGCCGACAACGTCCTGTCGGCGCGGCAGAAACTGCCGTTCGCATGGAAGTTCTTCGGCCAGCCCGTGGACGGCTACTTCGTGAGCGACAACGGCTACATCACGTTCGACGCGGACGCGAAGACCAGCATTGCGGCGAGTACGGCGCTCGCGGACGCCGCCGCGCCCCGAAACAGCATCTTCGCCTTCTGGACCGACTTGCGGATGGAGGCGGGACGCGGTCCGTGGGTCGGCCACGTGTATTCGGCGACGCTCGGCGCCTCGCCCAATCGCGTGCATGCGATCTACTGGATGGGACCCGTGCCACAGGCCGATACGTTCGCAGCGTCGAGCTACAACTTTCTGCTCGCGCTCTACGAGAACGGCGAGTTCGAGTCCATCTTCGCGTCAGGGCGCAAGGCCACGCCCGTCAAGGCCACGATCGGCGCGCTCTCGGCCGACGGCCGGACGGCGGTCGTCGCCGAAGGTCCCGGCTTCGACTATCCGAGCGTCGGCTACGGCGGCGCCGACGACGTGAACTACCGCTTCAAGCCGGCCGGAAGGTAGCCCGGGAACGCGGCGATGCGCATGGCCGGACGCCACCGAATCGCGACGGGCCTGCTGTGGCTTCTCGCGGTCGCGGCCGCGGCCGCGCAGGACTGGCCGCAGTTCCGCGGGCCCACGGGACAGGGCCTCGCCGACGATTCGGACGTGCCCCTGCAGTGGAACGCCACCGAGAACGTGACGTGGAAACAGCCGGTGCCCGGACGGGGCTGGTCGTCACCGGTCATCGCCGGCGACCGCGTCTGGCTCACGACGGCGGTGACTGCCGGCCGCGCGAAGTCCTTGCGGCTGGTCGCGTTCGACTTCGCGAGCGGTCGCGAGCTGCTGAACGTCGAAGTGGCGAAGGTATATCAGGACGAGTTCAGCACGAACGCCAAGAACTCTGAAGCGACGCCCACGCCCATCGTCGCGGGCGAGCGCGTGTTCGTGCACTTCGGCGCCACGGCGACGGCTGCCGTGGCCAGGGACGGGAAGATTCTCTGGAAGACGCAGCTGCCGCACGCGAATCAGCACGGCCAGGGCAGTTCGCCCGCGCTCGTGGGCGACCTCCTCGTGATCAACTGCGACGGGTTCGACGAGGCGTACGTGGTGGCGCTCGATGCCGGTACGGGACGGACGCGCTGGCGGCGCGGGCGAAGAACGCCCTATAGCCACGCCTATTCGACGCCGCTCGAGATCACGGTCGGCGACGCCCGCCAGGTCGTCAGCGTCGGCGCGTCGTACACGACCGCGCTGGACTCATCGACCGGCCGCGAGATCTGGCGCGTGTTCTATCGCGATGGGTTCTCCAACGTTCCCCGCCCGGTGTTCGCGCACGGCCTCGTGTACATCACGACGGGATTCCAGCAGCCATCCCTGCTGGCCGTCCGACCCGATGGCACGGGCGATGTGACGAAGACGCACGTCGCCTGGTCCACGTCGCGCGGCGTGCCGCTCACGCCCTCACCCATCGTGGTGGGCGACATCCTCTATATGGTCAACGACGGCGGCATCCTGTCGGCGCTGGATGCGCGCACCGGCGAGCCGCGCTGGGTCCAGCGGCTTCCGGGCAGCTACGCCGCGTCGCCGATCGCGGCCGCCGGTCGCATCTACCTCACCAGCGAGGAGGGCGTCACGACGGTGATTGCCCCGGGGCCGGAGTTCCGCGTGCTGGCCCGCAACGCCCTCGACGAGGCCGTGCTCGCGTCCCTCGCCGTGTCGCGCGGGTCAATCGTGCTGCGGTCCGAGCGTCATCTCTGGCGGATCGCGCGTCCGGCCGGAACGTCCTCGCCGCGATAGAGCCGCGTCGTGTCGCTCGGCGGTGCGGTAGCATTGCCGCGTGCAGCGTCCTACAGCCGCGGACCTGGCGCGGATTCCGCTGTTCAAGCGCGTGAGTCCGGCCGACCGGGAGCGGCTGATTCCGGTGTCGTCCATCCGCGAATACAACCGCGGCGACGTCGTTTTTCATGAAGGCGACCCGTCGGACGCCTTCTACGTCGTCCTCACGGGCCGCATCAAGGTCTTCAAGCACGGCCCTGACGGCCACGACATCATTCTCGAGATGTTCGGACCTGGCGGTCCGCTGGGGGCGGTCGCGACCTATGAATCGCGGCCGTGGCCGGCCTCCGCGGCGCCGGTCGAACCGTCCAGCTGTCTACTGATTCCGCGTGACCAGTTCTTCGACCTGCTGGAGCAACACCCCACGCTCGTGCGCGGCCTGCTTGGGAGCCTCTCGCTGCGGCTCGTGGAACTCACGACGCGCCTGGCCGAGCTGACCGGCGGGCCGATCGAAGTCCGGTTCGCGCGGCTCTTCCTCAAGCTCGCCGATCAGCTCGGACGGCCGGACGGCCGCGGCACGCTCGTGCCGCTCACGCTCACGCGCCAGGAACTCGCGGACCTCGTCGGCACGACGATCGAGACGGCGATCCGCGTCATGAGCCGGTGGCACAAGGACGAGGTGCTGCTCACCGAGAGCGGCGGGTTCCGCCTGATCGACCGCGAGGTCCTCGAATCGCTGGCCCAGTCGTGATCTACCGCGTGGGGTGGCTGAGCGACCGCACGTAAGCGATCAGCGCCTCGAGCTCCTCGCCGCGGATCTGCGGGTTGCTGGGCATCGAGGGCTTGCCCTTCATCGCGCCGCCCATCTGAATCGTCTTGCCCATGTCCTCGTCGGTGATGGTGTCCATGTACTTAGGGTCGGTGTGATCCTGTGGCGGCGGCTTGAAGATCTTCGACGCCGGGCCGTCGCCCTTGCCGCGCTCGCCGTGGCACGGCACGCACGTGGCTTTATACAGGCCCTGCCCTTTGGCCAGGACTTCCGGCGAGGCGCGGCGACGTCCCGATTTGCCGTCGTCGTCGTCAGATTCCTGCGCGCCGGACGCGCAGGCAATCGTACCAACGAGCACGGATCCAGCGAGCAATAGCGTGAGTCGAAGCGGTTTCATGGGACGGCAACCTCCTGAAGGGCCACGAAAAACTGATCGCGGAGAGCACGACCGGCACCGCCACCCAGCACGCCACGGAGGCGCCGAGCACGATCGCCGAGCCGACCGATCCGATCCGCTCGGCCAGGAACGCGCCGGCCGGGCCGAGCAGGTGCAGATCGGGTTCGAGCGCCAGCACCCCAAGCACGCGCGTGGCGTCGATGGGATTGGCCAGGAGCGCGGCAACCAGCCAATCGGGCGCGAGGCCGCTCGTCGCGAGCGCGCCGATGAGGAGCAGGTCGTACAGGAGCGCCAGCGTGAACCAGACGCCGACCGCCGCGCCCTGCGCCTGCACGGCCGACCGGCACGACACCGAGATGAGCAGGCCAATCCCCGCAAGCGCCGCGGCGGCCGCGATGGCGAGCGCGGGGAACAGGACGAAGTGCGGCAGCATGCCCAGGCCGGAGTTGGCGGCCACGAGGATGCCGGCTGGCACGAAGCCCGCGGCGGTGGCTGCCGCGATGGCCACCACAAGACCCGCGTGTTTGCTCAAGAGGAACGCGGTGCGCGACAGCGGCTGCGCGAGCAGATGTTCGAGCGTGCCCCGCTCCCGCTCGCCGGCGATCGACACGGCGCCCATGAGCACCCCGACCAGCGGTCCAAGCAGCAGCGACAGGTTGAGCAAGGTCGCCGTGGTCCGGCCGAACATCTGGAGGCCGAGACCCGACACGCTGTCGTAGCCGGCGGCGGTCGCGGCCAGGCCCAGGATGCCGACGAGCGCGGCAAACGCCGCGAGCCAGCGGTTCGTCAACGCGTCGCGCAGCTCCTTGCGCACGATCGGCCGGAAGTCGCCCAAAACGGGATCGTTCGTCGCGGCCGATTCAGGAAGCGATGGACCGACAGCCGGTCCCGGCGGGTCGGCCGAACGCGAAGCTGTCACCCGACCGTCTTCAATCAGGAGTACCTGGCCCTGAATGTCCACGAGTTCCTGCCCGGCGTGCGTGGACACGAGCACGGTGCGGCCGCAGGCCGCCAGTTCGCGCATGCGCCGCGCCAGCCAGCGCCGGCTCGCGGCATCGAGGCTGGCGCTCGGCTCATCGAGGAGCAACACCGGCGGGTCCGCCACGAGCGCGACGACAAACCCGAGGCGCTGCCGCATCCCGCCGGAAAGCTCGCCCACGAGCGTCCGGCTCTCGGCCAGGAGTCCGGCTTCATCCAGCAGCAGGTCGATGCGGGCCGGATCCGCGCGCCGGATTGCCGCATACAGCTCCATCGTCTGTCGCACGGTGAGATCCGGATGGAGGCCACCGGTCTGCGGCATGTAGCCGATGAGCGCGCGCGCCGCCGGACCGTCCGTGCGCGGATCGCGGCCGCACACCTCGACCCGCCCGTCGTGCTCGACGAGGCCGAGAATGCTCCGAAGCAGCGTGGACTTCCCCGCGCCGTTCACGCCGAGGAGCAGCGTGATCTCGCCGGGCCGGATCTCAACGGACACGTTCTCGAGAACCACGCGCTGTCCGTAACGCTTCGTGACGCCTCTGACGGAGATCATCGGCCCCCCCCGGTTGGATTGGCGAGCAACGGATGCCGGTCGATCAGGATCGGCGGCTGCCGGTAGACGGGAAACATGCGCACGGCGGCCTCGATCGCAAGATGCGCCGGCGTGTAGAGCAGCGCCTGGATCGACGGGTTCTTCTTCAGCAGGCCGTCCAGCGCATCGTCGAGCTCGAACGGCAGGTCGCCGATGCCGTCGCCATTCGCATCGAAGCCGCGGTACCGGCTCCAGGAATTGCCTCGGCCCGCGCGCGACCACTGCATGCCCGCGGACAGGCGATTGCCAAGTGGCCGGACGTCGGTCAGGTTCTCGGCCACCCGGTTGCCGGAGAGCACGAGCGCGGCCGTGCTCTGCAGCGCGAGACCGACCTCGTTGCCGGCGATCACGTTGCCCGTGAGGACGGCCTCGTCCGACGGGTCGGAGGGCACCGACTCGGCGTAGATGCCGATGCGGTTGGAGAGAATCAGGTTGTTCTCGGCCAGGAGGCTGCCGATGTCCTTGAGCAGCAGGCCGTAGGCCGCCGATCCATTGCGGTGCCGGACGATGCGGTTGCCGCGAAACACCAGCCGATCGGAGTTCATGAGCGCGGCGCCGAGCAGGTTGGCCGTGGCGTCGTTCCCTTCGAACCGCGCGTCCTCCGAATACATCGAATGGAGGCCGTAGCGGCATCCGGTGACCTCGTTGCCGGTCACCGCGACACGGGCCGTGAATGACAGGTAGATCCCGTCCCTCGCGTGCGAGATGCGGTTACCCGACAGCACGCTGTCGCGGAGGTGCCACGCGCTGATGCCGTGGCCGGGCCGGGCCCCATGATGCACGCCCGGCGTGATGACGTTGTCGCGCACCGTGACGTTGGCGCCTTCGCCCACGTGCACGCCGAAGTACACCTGCTCGATCCGGTTGCGTTCGATGACGTGGCCGTTGCCCGTGACCGTGATGCCAGCCGCTTCTTCGGTCACGTCCCTTCCGCTGTTGCGCAGCGTGAAGCCGCGGAAGGTCACGTCCCGTTCCTGAATCGTGACGACCGATCCGTGCCCGCCGCCGTCGATCGTGGCGCCCTCGGGCGCCACGACCGTCAGCGGGCCTCGAATCGTCAGCGGTCCGGCGTAGGTTCCCGGCGGCACACGCACGGTGCTGCCCGGGGACGCCGCATCGATGAGCGCCTGGATGGGTGCCGGTTCTGCCGCCGGCCGCGACACGCCGGCGAGCAGCAGCAGAAACACCACCGCGGCGGCCGGCGTTGACGCCCCAACGCGGGCGGGATGCCTCGAGAGGCGGCGCCCGATGGCACCCGACGCGGCGACGAGGGCCGCGGCCGCCACGAGCGTCCCGACGCCCCACGACGGCATGCCGAACGACGTGAAGTTGCCCATCGACGTCGATCCGACGACCAGCGGCGTGAATGGCTTGAGCCGGATGGGCGCGGTCGGATCCAGGGAATGGCCGAACTCGTAGAGCCGCCACTGAAGGTCGGCCAGCATGGCGACGGGCGCCAACACCAGGGCCGCGACGGCCATCGACCGCACCGCGCGGCCAAACGGAGAGAGCAGGCAGAGAAGGACGAGCGCGCCGATCGCGTACGGAAACAGCGACGTTTCGAGCACCGGCGCTTCGAGCGCCGGCATGCCGATGTAGTGGTTGAGGATGTTGAGTTCGGACACGTCGCCGCTCATGCGGTTGCCATACGCCGCCAGCTGGAGGCCGCCCGGGTACTGCGGCGCCCGCATCGACAGCGTCCAGAGCGGCAGCGTGGAGCCCCAGGCCACCAGGGCCGCCGCGCCGAGCCCACACGCCGCACGAACGATCGTTGCTGTCGTCATCGTGCGCTCCCGTCGCGGCCCACGAGCGCCTGCAGATCGGTCACCACCTGGCCGCCGAGCCGCGAAGCCGCCTGGTCGGCGGCGGGACCGCTGCGGTACGCCGCAATCCCGCCGGCCATCGGTGTCCGAAGCGCAGGCGACGTGACGAAGACCGGCGTGGCGTCCTCGATCCACTGTCCATCAGCCGCGTCGTGAAACCAGAACCGCGCCTCCGGAACGGAGCGCAGCCGAAGGGCCACGACGAGACAGCCGATGTCGTCGAACAGCTCGTCGTGGCCGTCCGGCAGACGGATCGCCGCAGCGAAGGCGGGCTCGCTGATCAACATGCCGCAGCGGCTGCAGGTCGAGCGATCGATCTGCAGCGCCGGTGGACCGGAGGCGCGCGCGGCGCACGCCCCCGTCCAGACAGTCATCAGAAGCACAGCAAGGACCCTCACGGTTCCGCTCATTTCTCGACAATGAGCCAGCCCTGCATTTCGAGGTGCAGCGCCGAGCAGAACTCCGTGCAGTAGAAGCTGTACGTGCCGGGCTTATCCACGACGAATTCCACCGTCGTGCTCTCGCCGGGATCGAGGCTCATCATGACGTTCCGCCCCGGGATGGCGAACCCGTGCGTGGCGTCGGGTGTGCGTTCGGTGTTGGTGATGTGGATGATGACCCGGTCACCGACCTTCGCCGTGATGATGTCCGGCGTGAAGTGGCTGCGGATGACGTTCATCCAGACCTCGACCACGCCCGGCTTGCGGACGATCCTGGCCTCCTGCTCGCTCGCGATCCCGGTGGCGCTCTTCGCGCCCGTGGCCGGCGACGTGCCGGGCTCGTAGACCGCGTGCGCCTTGATCGTCGAGGCGCGCACGAGTTGGGCGTAGTGCGGCTCGCCGAATCCGATCGGCATGTCCGCGAGGAGCTCCATCTTCGGGCCCGACAGATCGATGAGCTGGAAGTTCTGCGGGTGCAGCGGGCCGACGTTGGTGTGGCGGTCGATCGACCACTTGTTCATGGCGATCAGGTACTTGCCCTGCGGATCCATCGTGTCGCCCTCGGCGGTCGCGAGGTGGCCGATGTTGTAGTGGATCGACACCTTGTCGACGAGCTTGAAGGCCTTGTCGGCGGGGTGATACGGCGCGCCGAGCGTCCACTTGGCGACGGCGCTCTCGAGATACAGGCTCGTGTAGGCATTGCCCTGGGCGTCGTACTGCGTGTGCAGCGGGCCCGCGCCGAGTTCCACCTTACCGGCCACGACCGCGTCGAACTTCAGGATCGGGACGCCGTAGCGATCCTTCCCCTCGTAGTTCTTCGCGGCGATCGCCTTCTTGATGAGGTCGATGCCGTAGACGGTCACGTGCGGATCGAGCTTGCCCGACACCGTGATGTAGTCGCCCTTCGGCGCCACGTCCACGCCGTGCGGGCTGCGGGGCTCGGGAGCGAGGTGCAGCAGGCCCTCGGCGGCCGCGGTCTCGAGGGAGATCACGCGGATGCCGTTGATCGTCGTGAACTTG
>CAZJTG010000036.1:0-22274 GCA_964548865.1 uncultured Solibacteraceae bacterium | reverse complement strand
CTTCGCCCGTGTCGAGCGACCTGGCCGAAGGATTGGACACGCGGCTGCCGGCACGCAAGACGTTGAAGTAGTGACCGACGCCAGGCCGCGACTCGGTGTAGTCGTGGTACAGGCTGAAGGAATTCGTGGACGGGTCGTTCAGGAAGTAGACGATCTCGCGGTCCTGGTACGCGCGCTCGTTGAGCCGCGCGGCCTGCGACGCGAGCGACGTCGAAGCGGCCGCGCCGCGGGTGGTGGGCCAGGACGGCGTGAACGGGCCGAGTCCCGGCCGCGCGCGGACCGTGAGCGACGCGGTCGCGGGTCCCATCGTCATGGTTGAGAGCATCACGCGGCCCTCGGGCGTGGCGAGAATCTGCGAAGGCAGGTTGGCGCTTGTGACGCGAAAGCCGGCCGGCAACACGACGCTGCCGCGGGCCACGCCCGGCGACCGAACAAAGGTGATGCCCCTGGCGTCGCCGGAATACCGTCGGCGGTCCTGTTCGGTGTACTCGAGCCTGAGGCGCACTTCCCCATCGACGGGTACGGACCGGCCAAGTTGCACGCGAATGCTGCCGGTGACGATGACCGTCTTCAGGCTGTTGCCGGTGGCTCGATCGGTAACGCGAACATCCGCCGGAAGGCTGCCGGCCTCGAGCGGCACGGCGATCTCCGTCGCGCCGGCGGTGACCGCCGACAGGTCGCGCACGCTGCGGAAGCGGCCGGAGCCCGGGTCGAGCAGCTCCTGCCGGATGTACTCATCCTCGCGGACCTGCGGGCGCTGCTCTGCAGTCAGCGATGCCGACAGCGCGAGGAGCAGCAGACCGAGCAAGCTCTGCCGGGGCTGACGGGCGGGTGTCACGACTGCAGGCCCCGCCGGCGAAGCTGCGCGTACAAATCGATGATGATCTTCAGGCTGGCGTCCTGACCGGGCAGGAACTGAAATCCCGCGACACACGTCATGGCGCCTCCACTTTCGAGCGTCCGGCTGTGCCGGCACGTGCAGCGAACCATGGTTTCCGAGCCGTCCGCGGCAGAGAAAAGCAATGTCTGCTCTTCTCCGACGGCAAATGGCACGGGGCTGGCGACAGAGAATCCTCCCGGGCTGACCTCACGAACGACGACCTTGACATTGACATCGACGCCGTAGGCTTCCAGCGCGGACAGCACTCTCACCCGTGGTTCCCGTCGACGATTGTCGTGATCTTCGATCGTCTGGGTCAGAGCCGGAGTCCGCGCCGGCGAAGGGGCACCTGCCCGCGGCCTGCGCTGGCCTTGCCCAGTAAGACGCTTCCAGAACCGTGAGAAGACCGACATCCGTACCGCGCCCATTTTCTGCCGAGCGCCGGCAATTGTCACGACTGTTGCGCCGGGCGAACCAAATCATCGTCCTCTGCTACTCTGGTCGCCACCCAACGGAGGAATCCGACATGCCTCAGGCCCCCAGTCGTCGCAGCGTCCTGAAAAGTGGTGCCGCCGCCGGCGCGCTCGCCGCGTTGGGTTGGCCGGATTGGCTGCTGCCGGCGCTCGCGCAGGGCGAAGCCATCGTGCCCTTCGCCGATATTCCCGCGAGTTTCTCGACGAACCCCAGCGAACTGGTCCGCGTGCTCGACATCCGCAGGATCGACGGGTCGCCCACGCCGCGCGATCAGTTCTTCACCATCCAGCATTACGGGCAGCCCACCGTCGATCCAGCCTCCTGGCGACTGAGCGTGGGCGGGCTGGTCGACAGGCCGCTGACCCTCGGTCTCGACGAACTAAGGAAGATGGGCACGCAGGAGATCACGGCGGCTTTCGAGTGTTCCGGCAACGGGCCGGGCCGCCTGAACGGCCTCTCGAGTGCCGGCCGGTGGACGGGCGTGCCCCTGCGCGCGGTGCTCGCGCGCGCCGGCCTCAAGGCCGATGCGGACGAAGTCGTGTTCTTCGGCGCGGATCGTGGCGAGGAGGACGTGGACTTTCGCGGCCGCATGATCAAAGTCACGCAGCAGTTCGGCCGGAGTCTCTCGGTGGCGGACGCCACGCGTCCCGAGCCCTTTCTGGCACACGCACTCAACGGCGAGCCGCTGTCGAAGCAGCAGGGCTTCCCGGCCAGGCTGATCGTACCAGGCTGGTACGGCGTGGCCAATGTGAAATGGCTGTCCGAAGTACACGTGCAGCGCGGCCGATACCTCGGCAAGTTCCAGGCGCGGTGGTACCGGACGCTGCGCGGCGAAACGATCAACGGCGAAGTGAAACACACCGAAGCTGAAATCAGCCGCCAGCAGTTGAAGTCGGTGGTCGCGCGCGTGACGCGCGCGGATGGCGCGCACCGGATTCACGGGTTCGTCCTGACGGACGGCACGCCCGTGAAGACAGTCGAGGTGCGGATCGACGACGGAGCCTGGCGGGCGGCGACGCTGGAGGCTTCGAGCCCTCGGTTTTCGTGGAAGCTGTTCTCGTACCGCTGGACCGACGCCACGCCGGGAGATCACACGATTGTCTCGCGCGTCACCGACGCGAACGGGCGCGTGCAGCCGACGGCCACCGAACTCGAGTCCAAGCTCACGGCGCTTGAGAACAACGCGCAGTGGCCACGGAGGATCCACATCGGGTAGGCGGGATCGCCGATGCCGACAAACCACGCCCCGAAGCGCAGTCCCCGCCGGCCGCCGAAGAAAGCGTCGCGACCGGCCGGCTACTCCGGTACGCCGCTCGCCACGAAGTTGGGCCTCACGCCCGGACAGACCGTCCTTCTGCTCGGCGCCCCGCCGCAGTACGCCGATCTCGTTGGTCCGGCGCTCGACGAACTCAGGCGCGCTTCTTCATTGGGACCAGGTGTCGACATCGTCCACATGTTCACGGCCTCGCGATCCCGCCTGTCGACGGCGCTGCTCGAGTGCCGGAAGAAGTTGCGTCCGGACGCCGCGGTCTGGGTCTCGTGGCCCAAGAAAGCGTCGGGCGTCTCGACCGACGTCAGCGAGGACACGATCCGGGATCTCGCGCTGCCGCTGGGATTCGTGGATATCAAGGTCTGTGCGGTTGACGACACGTGGTCTGGCCTGAAGCTGATGCTGCGCCGGGAACTGCGTCGGTAGGCACACACACCTCTGCGCCACACGGCGCGCGGGCTGAGCATCGCGCGCGGCCTCGTGCGCAGGGCCTCGGCTAGAATGCGCCGATGCGACTCAGCAGGAAGATCGAGGCCGTAGACCTGCACGCCGCCGGCGAACCAGGGCGGGTCATCGTGGGCGGCGTCCTCGACGTGCCCGGCGCGACGATGTTCGAGAAGATGACGTGGCTGCAGACGCACGGCGACGACCTGCGGCTGCGCATGCTGCGCGAACCGCGCGGCTACCCCGCCGCCAACTGCAACCTGATCCTGCCCGCCACCCACCCGGAGGCTCAGGCCGGCTACGTCATCATGGAACAGGTCGAGTACCCCGGGATGTCCGGCACGAACACGATTTGCGTGGTGACCGCCTTGCTCGAAACCGGCATGCTGCCCATGACCGAACCCACGACCGACGTGACGCTCGAGTCACCAGCCGGCCTGATCCGCGTGCGTGCCCGATGCGGCGACGGCAAGGTGCGCGGTGTCACGTTCACGAACGTGCCGGCGTTCGCCACTCACCTCGACCAACCGATCGAAGTCCCGCACCTGGGCACGGTGACGGTGGACGTGGCCTACGGCGGCATGTTCTACGTGATCGCCGACGCCGCACCGTTCGGATTCCGCCTGACACCAGACGAAGGCGCCGACATCACGCGCACCACCGAGATGATCAAGGCGGCGGCCGCCGAGCAACTCCCGGTCGTCCACCCCGAGCAACCGGGATTCGCGAGCATCACGATCGGACAACTGTCAGGCCCGCCACACGACCCCGCCAACTCGCGCCGGAATGTCGTCACGGTGTCCACCGGCACGCTCGACTGGAACCGGCCGTCCACCTGGACCGGCGTGATCGATCGCTCACCCTGCGGCACAGGCACGTCCGCCCGGATGGCCATCCTGCACGCGAAGGGCCAACTGGGCCTGCACGAGGACTTCCGCCACGAGGGCATTCTCGGCACGGTGTTTACCGGACGCCTGATCGAGGAAACGACCGTCGGCACGGGTCCCGCGGCGCGCGCGGCGGTCGTTCCTACAATCACCGGCACGGCCTGGATCACGGGGTTCGCCTCCTACGTCGTCGATCCAGACGATCCGTTTCCGAATGGGTTCACAGTTGGGGACATTTGGTGAGGAGTGACATGAAAGCTTCTGTTTTGCTCGGTTGCGTGGTGTCGCTCGTTGGCGTGGTGTCAGTGGGCGGGTTTCAGGCGCCGGCGTCGGATCATCCGCTGGCGCGTGACCTTCGCTGGCGCAACATCGGGCCGGCCAACATGACGGGACGCATCGCCGCCGTCGAGGCGCTGTCCACGGACCACCGCCGCGTGCTCGTGGCGTCGGCCTCGGGCGGCGTGTTCCTGTCCAGGAACGCCGGCATCACGTGGAACCCGATCTTCGACACGTCAGACGGCGCCGGCTCGATCGGCTCGGTCGCCATGTTTGAACCGAACCCCGACATCATCTGGGTCGGCACGGGTGAAGCGGCCAACCGCAACTCGAGTGGCTGGGGCAACGGACTGTTCAAGACCACCGACGGCGGCGCCACCTGGAAACACGTGGGGTTGGCTTCGACCCACCACATCGCCGAAATCGCGCTCCATCCGACGAACGCCGACATTGCCTATGCCGCCTCCCCCGGCCACCTCTGGGGCCACTCCGGCGACCGTGGGTTGTTCAAGACGACCGACGGCGGCGCGACGTGGACGAAGCTGGCCGGTGGTCTCCCGAACGACGGGCGCACCGGCGCGACCGAGATCATCATGGACCCGCGCAACCCGGACGTCCTGTACGCGGGCATGTACTACCGCCTGCGGCAGCCGGCGACGATGCAGTCGGGAGGGCCGAATGGCGGAATCTTCAAGAGTGAAGATGCCGGCCGCACCTGGCGGCGACTGAGCAGGGGCCTGGCCGCCGGTGACTCGGGCATGATCGACATCTCCATCCACCTCGCCAACCCGAACATCGTCGTGGCTGCGTATGAAGCCGACGAAAACATCCCGTACGACCCGAAACGGCCGACGACGGCCCAGACCCCGGGCACGGGCATCTACATCTCAGAGGATGCCGGCGCGTCGTGGAAGTGGATCCTGAAGACGCACCTGCGGCCGTTCTACCACGGGCAGGTGCACATCGACCCGAACGATCCGAAGCGCATCTTCTCGGTGGGCCGCGAGTTCAAGGTGTCGCTCGATGGCGGCGTGACCTGGCGCGACAAGTGGTGGGGCGGCGGCGGCGACGACCACGACTTCTGGATGGCCCCTTACGACTCGAAGATTTTCTACACGGCCACCGACCAGGGCGCGTACCTGACGGTCGATAACGGCGAGACGATCCTGTCGTTCGACAACATGGCCATCGGCCAGTACTACAAAGTCGGCGTGGACATGCGCGACCCGTACTGGGTCGTGGGCGGCCTGCAGGACAACGCGATCTGGAGCGGTCCGAGCAACTCGCGCGAGAGCCGCGGCATCCTCAACATGCACAACACCTGGCTCGGCGAAGGTGACGGTTTCGCCTCGCTGGTCGATCCCACCGATTATCGCGTCGTGTACATGGTGAACCACGTCGGGTTCGCGATGCGGCTCAACTTCGAGACGCGCGAGCCGACGTTCATCACGCCGACACCCGAAACGGTGGTCAACTTCGCCGACTACTCCGACGTCGGCTACGAAGAAACACCCATCCGCTACACGATCGCCCCCGGCGAGCACTGGTTCGGCTATGGACGTCCGAACCGGCCGCTGATGCCGCCCCACTTCCGGTTCAACTGGGACAGCCCGCTGACGATGTCCCCGACCAATCCGCGGACGCTGTACTTCGCCGGCAATCACGTGTTCAAGTCGGTCGATCGGGGCGACACGTGGCGCATCATCAGCCCCGATCTGACCACCAACAATCCGGCGCTCCGCAACCCGTCGAATCAGGGCGGGCTGACGCGCGAAGTGACGGGCGGCGAAAACCACTTCACGATCTTCGACGTCCGCGAGTCGCCGCTCGACCCGGCGCTCGTGTGGGCGGGCACCGACGACGGGAATCTGCAGATGACGCGGAACGGCGGCGCCAGCTGGACCAACGTGCGGAGCAACCTGCCGGGGGTGACGGGTTCGGTCTGGGTCAGCCGCGTGGCGCCTTCACATCACGCGGCCGGCACGGCGTACGTCGTGCTCGACAACCATCGGCTCGACGACATGGATCCGCACGTGTTCGTCACGCGCGACTTCGGCAGGACGTTCGCCGACATCACGGGCAACCTGCCCGACGGCATCGGATCGTACGTCATCAGCGAAGATCCCGTGAATCCGAACCTGTTGTTTGTCGGCACGGAGTTCGGCGTGTATGCCTCGGTGGAAGGCGGCCGCACGTGGTTCAAGCTGTCGAGCGGCATGCCCAACGTCGCGATTCGCGACCTGGTGATTCACCCGCGCGACCCCGACCTCGTCGCCGGCACGCACGGCCGCGCCATCTGGATTCTCGACGACATCACGCCGCTTCGCCAGATGACGCCGGCCGTGACCGCCACGACGGCTCACCTGTTCGACAACGAAGTGGCGACCAGGTGGGTGACGATCAACCTCGGCCGCAAGCAGGAAGACTTCCTGTTCCGTGGCGCCAACCCGCCCGCCGGCGCGTCGCTCAACTTCTGGCTCAGAACCGCGCCGCAGGGGCCGGTGACGCTGGAGGTGTCGGAGTTCACCGGCGACCGCGTGGCCCCGGTGCGCCTGGGCCCATCTCGATCTGGCATCAACCGCGCGTTCTGGGATCTGCAGTTTCCATCTA
Organism: uncultured Solibacteraceae bacterium; assembly: GCA_964548865.1. GTDB lineage: Bacteria > Acidobacteriota > Vicinamibacteria > Vicinamibacterales > SCN-69-37 > DASUGC01. The sequence goes on along the minus strand of CAZJTG010000036.1, from coordinate 15,433 downwards.
CCGCGGCCCAGCGGGCCGCGATGCGCGCGCGCCTCGAGGCCGCCATTTCCTTCCTCGACACCCGCGTCGTCAGCACCGACAAGCGACAGCAACTTGCCCGGCTGAGGGCGGCGCTGGCCGGGGCGTCCACCGACCAGGCGCTGAATCAAGTGCGTACCGAACTGGTCACCGACTTCAACGGCTACGCCGCCGGGCGCTCGCTCTTTGGCGCCCCCATCGGCCGCACCGCCGCCAGGGCCGGCACCTACCGCGTCACACTGAGGGTCAACGGTCAGAGCCTCGAGGGCACGGTCACCGTGCGCGACGATCCGATCATGGCCGAACACGGGGGCCGGTAAAGTCGCCCCCGGCTACCGAATCGGATCGTCGTTCTCGTTCGTGCGGAAGAGCGAGGCCGGCAGGCCGAGCGAATTGATCAGATTCGCCGCGGGGTTGTAATCCCAGGCGTACCGAACCGCACGAGGATCGGGCACGTCGGGGCTCGAGACACGGACGGTCGTGCCGTCGATGGTTGCGGTTGCCGTCACGTACTTGCCGTCAGCGCCGGCAATCTGAAACCCCGTCACCGGCCCGCCGTCGCGCGTCTTGAGCGCTGTTCCCGCGTGGTCGAACCAGATACGCAGCGCGGCGCCTTCGCGTGTGAACTGGCGGTAGAGCGGGCTTGCGCCCTTGTTCTGCGCGAGCATCGCGAGGCGGCGTCCAACATCCTGCTTGTTCGTCGGGTGGATGTCCGTGGGGTGGCCGATGTCGGTGATGACGACGACGCCGGTATTGCGGAGCGCGGTGGCCTTGACTTGTCCCTCCTGCACACGCATCCAGTGGCCGTTCTTCGCGGCATTGCAGAAGTTGGCGAGTTGCACCCAGTAGAAGGGGAAGTCACCTTGTCCGAATGCGCGTCGCCAATCCTGAACCAGGGTCATCAGCGCTTCACCATATATATGTCCCTGGGCCCGGCCCGCTTCGGTCTCGCCCTGGTACCAGAGCGCACCCTTGATCGTGTACTTCGTGATGGGCGCCACCATCGCGTTGAACAGCGTCACCGGTTCGTGAGGGTGGCCGGGCCCCATCGGCGGCGCCGGACGAGGCGGCTTGGATCCGGCGGCCTCCCAGCGCTTCACGGCCAGCTCGTAACGGGCGGCATTCGCCGGGTACTGCTGGTTGATGACGTTCGCCCAGAAGCTCTGGAATGGCTCGAGCCGGGTGTTGGCGGTGAGGGAAGGTCCGCTGATCCATGACGCGATCGGCGTCCCGCCCCACGATGTGTGAATGAGCCCCATCGGCACCTTGAGATCCCGGTGCATTTCGCGGCCGAAGTAGTACAGCACCGCCGAGAACTCCGCCACCGTGTCCGGCGAGCACACGACCCATTTCGCCTCGACGTCCTCGACCGGAGTGGCGGACGTCCGCCGCGGCACCTGAAAGAGACGGAGCGAGGGGCAATTCGCCGCGGCCGTTTCCTCTGCGGCGTTGTTCGACTGCCTCACCGTCCACTGCATGTTCGACTGCCCCGACCCGACCCACACGTCGCCCACGAGCACGTCGCTCACCGTGAGCGTGTTCGTCCCGGTGATCGTCATCGACGAGGGCGCGGCCGGCGCGAGTGGATCGAGCCAGACTTCCCATCGGCCGAGCGCATCCGCGGTCGTCTTCGCCGTGGCGCCGCGAAACGCCACGCTGACCGCTTCGCCCGGATCCGCCCAGCCGAAGATCCGCACCGGCGCGCCGCGCTGGAGCAGCATGTGATCGCTGATGATCCCGGGCAGCCGCACGTCGGCAAACGCGCTGCCGGCGACGGCCATGACGGCGACGAACCAGACGGCGACTTGGTGCTTGGACATGGGCTGCATTGTAGACCCAGGATCCGCCGCATCACGGCGCATTTAGGGGAGGCCGCGAACTGGACTTCGGGACGCGCATCGGCCAGACTCCAGCTCCCCCAGTGGTCGAATTCCTCACGTTCGTGCTTGCGCTGGCGGGGTTTGCGGGCCTGACGGCCACCATGCTGCTGAGCCGGGCGGGGCCCGTGCCGAGGCCCCTCTGGCTGGTGACGAATGCGGTCGTCGCCACCCACGTGTTGCTGGTGTGGATGATTCGCTACGAGTGGCAGCTGGCGCAGGCGACCCGGAACGGCTATGCGGGCTTCGTCATTTTTCACACGGCGCTGGCCGTGATGCTGACGTCCACGCTGCTGGGCGATCGATCGGCACGGCGGCTCATTCTGGCGGCGTTCGCGGTGGTCTCGGTCGGCGCGCTGGGTGCGGTGTTCCGATACGAAGTGGTGGCGATCTATCGCGTGCCGGTCATCCTGCTCGTCGTCGCCGGCGCGGCCGGCGTCGTGAAATTGCGCCGGCGTTGAGGCACATGTTCAAGGGCCGGCGTGAGTCGCGGTGGCACTTAGCGCAGCGGCCACCCCGCCCTTCTTCTTCAGCTCGCCGAGCGGCGTTTCGATCGTGCCGTCCTTGTTGATGTCCATCGGCATGTCCTCGTCGGGCTTGCCGGGCGTCCGCAGGAGGATCTTTGCGCCGAGGGTCCAGCACTCGAATGTCTCGGGCTCATTCATCGGGCCGGAGAGGGTCGCCTTGCCGGCGCGTATCTCCATCGACAGCCCGGCCATGCCGTTCGAGGGCGCCCATCGGCCTTCCAGCGTTCCGGCACACGGCGTGAAGCCAGGTTTCGGCGGAGCGCCGGGCTTCGCGGTTGATGCCGCCGGTGGCGGACCCACGTAGCGGATTTGCGGACCGGTGGCCGAGGCGGTCCGGTTGCCGGCAAGCTGGACTTCATACTCGACGCCTTGCCGGGTGATGACGACACCATCGACCCAACCTTCGCCCTTCATGTTCACCTGCACGCGGTCCTTGAGATCGTAGAGCCCGACTTCATGGTCGCGATCCGTGAATCGTCCCTTGCGGTGAAGCTCCGCGGGATAACGTTTCGAGACGACGATCCCCTGGGGCCCGCGCACCTGATACGTAAATCCCGCCATCCCGACGATCTGAGCGTCGATCCAGCCGAAGGCGGTGTCGATCTCGACGATGTCGCCGACCTTGAACCCATTGGCATCAACCTGGCCACCCCGGCCGGATCCTGCCTGCGCCGCCTGACTGCTTCCGAATGCAGGCGCGGCGGCGGCCACGCACAACGCGATTACTGCGACGAACCTCATGGGCACCTCGAGTCGGGACGAAGTCTAGCCGATCGACGAGCATAATCAGCGGCCCCACGGGTTCGCGGACAACGGGGATCGCCTGACGCGCTTCACGCGAGAAGCGCAGACCCAGGCTGCGCTCAATCAGCCCGACCTCGCTCACGTGTGCGACGCCGGAGAGATCGAATCTGGCGCGTTGCTCGTCAAGGAACCGGTCGATGGTGACGACCTGTCGGTGGCCATCGCACGGAGGCCGATGCCGCTCGGCGACGTGCCCGTCACCATATATATATTGCCCACTCCGCACACAATTTTGTGTCCAAGCGCAATTCTGTAATCCTGCGCGGCGGCCTCGGACCCTCTCGGCGCAAACTCGCTGGCAGTGAACTTGCCTTTGCCATTCCCTGGTGGTGGGTCCAACGCTCTTGCGGGTCGTCGACTTGGCTGTTCGGTACGCTCCAGACGCCGTCCTCAGGGCCGTCGATGGCGTCAGCCTGTCCGTCGAGACCGGAGAAGTCGTCGGCATCTCCGGACCCTCCGGTTGCGGTAAGTCGTCGCTGGCGCTCGCGATCATGGGCCTGCTCGGAGCCGAGGCCGACGTCGCCGGGACTATCGATTTCGACGGCCGCGATCTGCGGCGGTTGACCGATCGCGAGTGGGCGGACGTCCGCGGCAAGCAAATCGCAATCGTCTTTCAGGAATCCGCACTCGCCCTCAATCCGCTGCGAGTGGTTGGCGAGCAAGTCGCCGACGTCGTTCGCTCGCACGAACGCTGCACGGGACGCACCGCGCGCGATCGCGCACGATCGGCCCTGGCAGAGGTCGGGCTCGGCGACCAGGTCGACCGCATCTTTCACGCGTACCCGCATACGCTCAGCGGAGGCCAGCGCCAGCGCGTCCTCATCGCCCAGGCTGTCGTCTGCCGTCCGAAGCTCATCATTGCGGACGAACCCGTCGCCTCGCTCGACGACGAGGCGCGCGACGGCATTCTCAGGCTGATTGGCCGGCTGAATGCCGACCAGCACATCTCGTTCCTCCTGATCACCCACAGCGCGCGCGTCCTGCGGACGACGGCCAGCCGCGTGATCGAGATGGAGGCCGGCCGGGTGATCCACGACAGCCACAGGCGGCGGGCGGCGCGGCAGCATCCCGGACCCGCACGCCTGGCCGGCCAATCGGCACCGCCGAGGCACGGCCCGCCGGCCGTGTCGGTCGCGCGACTCGAGAAATCGTACGCCTCTCGCGATCTGCTGGGCAGGGCGCGACGCGTTGTTCCGGCGCTCCGTGGAGTCGACCTGACGATCGAGCGCGGCGCCGCCCTCGGCCTGACCGGCCCGTCCGGGTGCGGCAAGTCCACCCTGGCCCGCTGTATCGCTGGACTCGAGCCGGTCGATGCCGGCGACGTCAGTGTCACCGGCGAAGCGCAGATGATCTTCCAGGATTCGGCAGCCGCGCTGAACCCGCGCTTTACGGCCGAGGACATCGTGACCGAGGCCCTGGTGATCCGTCGAATCGGAAGCGCGACCGACCGTCGCCGGCGCGCAGCCGAGTTGATGACCGAGGTCGGTCTGTCCCCGGACCGGCTCAACGACCGGTCCGGCCGGTTCAGCGGAGGCGAGCGGCAGCGGCTGTCGATCGCCCGGGCTCTGGCCGTCAGGCCCGCGCTCCTGATTCTGGACGAGGCGTTCTCCGGCCTCGACGCCGCCGCCCGCGATCGCATCGTGTCATTGCTGATCGACCTGCAGGAATCGCACGGCCTGACCTATCTCTGCATCTCGCACGACGTCGACCTGCTCGCCGAATTGACGACCGACGTCGCCGTCATGCGTGACGGGCGCATCGTCGGGCGCAGGCGGGCCCAGGATGTGCCTGTGTCGGACGCGGCGACGCCCCCGATCGCGCCTTCACAGAGAGCGCCGCAACTGGTGGCGACTGGAGCCGCGATATGACGCGCCTTCTCTGGCGGCGCGTCGCATCCGGTGTCGCGACGCTCTTCGCGGTGTCGGTGCTCTCTTTTGCACTTCTGGAGATGGCACCCGGAGATTTCTTCGGCGACCTCAGAGCCGACCCGCAGGTTGGCGCCGAGACGGCCGACGCGCTCCGCGCCAGGTACGGCCTGAACGACGGCCCCGTCGGCAGGTACTGGCGCTGGCTGCAGTCGTTCGTCAGCGGCGATCTCGGCACGTCGCTGTCGCAACGGGCCTCGGTGTCGTCCGTGCTCTGGGTACGCGCCGGCAACACGCTGCTCCTGACGATTCCCGCGCTGCTCCTGACCTGGGCCATTGCGCTGCCGCTGGGGATCCTGGCCGCATCGCGGCGAAACGGCCTCCTGGACCGGATGTGCGCCGGAGCCAGTTCAACACTCGTCGCGCTGCCGGATCTGCTTGTGGCCCTGCTGGTGCTGCTGCTCGCGCTCGGCACGGGCTGGTTCCCTGCGGGCGGGATGTTCTCGGCGCGATCGGATGACGCGCACACGCTCGCGCGCGCGCGCGACTTCGCGGCGCACGTCTTCCTGCCGCTCACTGCGCTCTCGGCCACCACGTTGCCTGCGGTCTTCCGTCACATCCGCGCCAGCGTGATCGAGGCCGGCGCCTCGCCTGCGGTGGTGGCGGCGCGCGGCCACGGCATCCGCGGATGGCGGCTAGTCACGCGCTACGTGCTTCCGCTCGCCGCCAATCCGCTCGTCTCGATGGCCGGGTTGTCGATCGCTGCCCTGCTCAGCGGATCGCTCCTCATCGAAGTGGTCATGAGCTGGCCGGGCCTTGGACCGCTGCTGCTCGACGCCATTCTCGCCAGGGACGTTCACGTAGTGCTCAGCGCATCCATGCTGGCCACGGCGCTGCTCGTGACGGCGAACCTCGCGGCCGATCTCACGCTCGCCCGCATCGATCCGAGGATTCGCTCATGAAGCGGCGCCTCATCACCGGGCTCGCCCTGCTGGCGTTCTTCCTCGGCGTCATCGGCGCCGGATTCATCGCGCCCTACGATCCGGCCGAGCAGAACCGCGCGACGCCGTTCGCGCCGCCCACTCGCCTGCACCTGGTGGATGCCGAGGGGCAGTTCCACTTCAGGCCTTTCGTCTACGCGCTCGAGCCGGACCCGATGACGGATGACGGATACCTCGAGAACCGGTCGCGGCGCTTTCCGATTCGGTTCATGGTGCGCGGCGCCGCGTATTCGGTGCTGCCCGGCCTCCAGAGCAACCTGCACCTCATCGGCATCGAAGGGCCGGCCCGCGTGTCGCTCCTCGGCACGGACGGCTTCGGACGGGACGTCTTCTCCCGGTTGCTTCATGGCGGCCGCGTTTCGATCGGCGCCGGTCTGGTGGCCACGTTCTTCGCGCTGGTCGGAGGTCTGGCGTTCGGCACGGTGGCCGGCCTCTTCGGCGGCACCGTCGATGCCATCGTGATGCGCGTGGCCGATCTGTTCATGGCCGTGCCCTGGCTCTACCTGCTGTTCGCGGTTCGCGCCGTACTACCGCTGCACGTAGACACCAACATCACCTTCCTGCTGCTCGTCGCCGCACTCGGCGCGATCGGATGGGCGCGGCCCGCCCGCCTGATTCGCGGCGTCGTGCTCAGCGCCCGCGAGCGCACCTACGTCGTCGTCGCGCGCGGCCTCGGGGCGAAGCCGTCATATCTGCTGAGGCGGCACCTTCTGCCGCACACGCTGGGCGTGACGCTCACGCAGGCCGGCCTGCTGCTGCCGCAGTACATCCTGGCCGAAGTCACGCTCTCGTTTCTGGGACTGGGCGTCGCGGAGCCCACACCGAGCTGGGGATCCATGCTCGGCACGCTCCAGCAGTACCACGTTCTGACCTCCTACTGGTGGATGTTCGCGCCGGCGGCCGCGCTCGTCGTCGTGGCGGCGGCCTGCCATGCGGTCACGGCGATGGCGCACGACCGCCTGGAACTGGCCGCCGGATGAGTTGGGAGATGCGTATGCGCCGCCTGAGCCTCTGTCTTGTCTCCGCGTTTCTGCTGCTCGTGTTTCAAGCCGCCGCACGGACGCCGTCCGCGCCCATCGCACGCGGGGAGGACGTCCTGATCGATCGCGTCACGCGGGGCGAATTCGGCGGCCGGCTCGTCGTCGCGCTCCGGGCCGAGCCCCGGACGCTCAACCCCGCCACCGCCGTCGACGCGCCGTCACGCGACGTCATCGGCAGGCTCTCGGGCGATCTCATCCATATCAACCGGCTGTCGCGGATCCCCGAACCGGCGCTCGCCGCGTCGTGGAAGCGGTCGGCGGACGGGCGCGTGTACACGCTCTCCCTGCGGAAGGGCATCCGCTTCTCCGACGGCCAGCCCTTTGATGCGGACGACGTGGTGTTCACGTTCCGCGTGCTGCTTGACGAGAAAGTGGCGTCCCCGCAGCGCGACCTGCTCGTCGTTGGAGGGCAGCCGATTCAGGTCGCCAAGATCGACGCGAGCACCGTTCGCGTTTCGATGGCGCAGCCGTACGCGGCGGCCGAGCGGCTGTTCGACAGCATCGCCATCCTGCCCGAGCACCTGCTGAAGGACGCGTATGCGTCGGGCAAGCTGTCGGAAGCCTGGCCACTTGCCGCGCCGCCGGCCACGGTCGCGGGGCTCGGGCCGTACCGGGTGAAGGAATACACGGCCGGCCAGCGGCTGGTGCTCGAGCGGAATCCCTACTACTGGAAGGCGGACGGATCGATGCGCCGCCTGCCGTACCTCGACGAGCTGGTATTCCTGTTCACCGGCAACGAGGACGCGCAGGTCATTCGGTTTCAGAGCGGCGAAAGCGACCTGCTCAATCGCGTGAGCGCGGACAACTTCGCGGTGCTCGAGCGCGGCAATGCGGCGAACCGGTACCAGCTCAGGGACCTCGGCCCGACGCTTGAGTACAACTTCCTGGTCTTCAATCAGAACGACCTGGCTGGCCGCAACCTCCCGCAGATTGCGGCGCGGCAGCGCTGGTTCGCCGATCTCGGCTTCCGCCGCGCAGTCTCGCGCGCGATCGATCGAGAGGCCATCACACGCCTGGTGTTCCGGCGCAGGGCCGTGGCGCTCTGGGGCAATGTGAGTCCGGGCAACCGCGCATGGGTGAATGCGCAGATTCCGAAGCCCGCCCGATCGGTCGTCGAGGCGCGCGCGATGCTCCAGGCCTCCGGGTTCTCATGGCGGCCGGACGGCGCGCTCGTCGACAGGCAGGGCCAGCGCGTCGCCTTCACCATCGTGACGAGCGCGACGAGCGCTCAGCGGTCGGAGATGGGCACGCTCATCCAGGCGGACCTGAAAGAGCTGGGAATGGACGTGCAGGTGGTGCCGCTGGAATTCCGCGCGCTCGTCGACCGCGTCTACCGGACGTTCGACTACGACGCGTCGATCCAGGGTTTCGGGGGCGGCGATGCCGATCCCAACTCCGAGATGGGCGTGTGGCTGTCGACGGGCGGCAACCACCTCTGGCGGCTGAACCAGACCTCGCCAGCGACGGCGTGGGAAGCAGAGGTCGATCGGCTCATGCAGAAGCAGCTCGTGACGCTTGATGCGGGCGAGCGCAAACGGTTGTACGACCGCGTGCAGTCGATCGTGGCCGACCAGCTGCCGTTCGTCTTCCTCGCGGCGCCGCACCTCCTGGTCGGCGCGCGCGCCGAGGTCGGCAACTTCACACCATCGGTCCTCGAGCCGTACACGCTCTGGAACGCAGACCAGCTGTTCATTGCGCCGAAGGCGGGGAGTCCGGCTCGATGAGCGCGATCGCGGAACTGGCGAAGGCGGCCGGACGGCGCCCCTCCGACAGGGAGCTGGTGGCCCGCTGCCTGTCCGGAGACGAGAGCGCGTGGAGCGATCTGATCGATCGCTACAGCCGGCTGATCTTCTCGATTCCGATTCGGCAGGGCCTGTCCCGCGAGGAAGCGGCGGACATCTTCCAGGCCGTGTGTCTTGATTTGGTCACCGAGCTGCCGAAGCTGCGCGATCCGCAGGCGCTGCCCGCGTGGCTGATTCGCAACACGGGACGCAAGGTCTCGCGCTGGCGAACGCGCCGCGACCGCTACGTGCCGGACGAGGACGACACCGCCGCCTCGCTCGAGAGCACGAGCGAGCTGCCGGAGGCCGCCATTGAGGAAGTGCAACGCACGCAGGCCCTGCGCGAAGGCATCGCGTCCTTGCCCGATCGCTGCCGCGAGATGTTCTCCATGTTGTTCTTCGAGGAACCCGCGCGGCCGTATCGAGAAGTCGCCGAGCGACTCGGTGTCAGAACGGGATCGATCGGCTTCCTGCGCGGCCGGTGTCTCGAACGTCTGCGGGCCATCCTGGAGCGGGCCGGCCGGTGAGCGTGGCTGTCGGGCGGCGAACCAGGCCGGCCGCCGGCGCGCGCGTGTCGCGGGTCCTGGCGGCGCTCTCCGACGACGAGGCGCGCGCGCGCTTCCTCGACCGGCGGCCCCGCGCGGCCAGTCCCAGGGTCGCCGCGATCCTGCTGGACCGGGCGCGCGAGCAGTTGCGGGTGGATGTCAATCGATCGCTGGCGCTCGCGAGCGGGGTCCGGGCCATTGCCGAGCGCCTCGAGGACGATCATCTTCGCGCGCTGGGGTTGCGCGCGATGGCCAACGCGCTCTCGGTGGGCGGCGACAACCACGCATCGGTGGAGCTGCACGCCGGGGCGATCGCGGGATTCGAGCGGGCGGGAGACGAGGTGGAGCTGGCGCGCACGTACAGCGCGAGCATCCAGCCGCTGCTGCTGCTCGGCCGCTACGACGAGGCGCTCGACGCGGCGGCGCGCGCGCGGTCGCGCTTCACCGCGCAGGGTGACGCGCTGCGCCTCGCACGGCTCGACGTAATGGTCGGCAATCTCCTGCACCGGCAGGATCGGTTTGCCGAGGCGATGGAATGCTACGACCGTGCGCACCGCGCGCTCACCGATCTCGGCGACGCGGACGGCATCCTGTCGGTCGTCCACAACAGGGCTGTCACCCTCACGTCGCTCAATAGCTTCCGCGAGGCCCTCGCCGCGTACGAAACGGCGCGCCGCCTGGCGGAGGAACGGCACCTCGATCAAGCCGTCGCGCAGGCCGACTACAACATCGCCTGGCTCTACTACCTACGCGGCGAGTACAGCCGCGCGATCGAGCTGCTGCACGCGGCCGCCGAGGGAGCGAAGAAGTCCGGCGATGTCTATCACGCCGCGCTGTCGCTGCTCGATCTGTCGGAGATCTATCTGGAGCTGAACCTGAGCGTCGACGCGCGCGAGATGGCCGCGCAGGCGCAGGTACGATTCGGCGAACTCGGGATGGGCTACGAGGCCGCGAAAGCGCTTGCCAACGAGGCGGCCTCGCACGGCCAGGAAGGCAAAGCCTTCCGCGCCCTCGAGATCTTCACGGCGGCGCGGGCGCGAATGGTGAGCGAGCAGAACCACGTGTGGCCCTCGCTCATCGACCTGTACCAGGCGATCCTCCTCGTCGAGGAAGGCCGGCTGTTCGAGGCCCGCCGTCTGTGCGCGGCGGCGCTCGCCCGTTTCGAGGAGTCGGGGCTGGCCGGCCGAACCGCGCTTTGCCATCTGCTGCTGGCCCGCATTGCCCTCAGGCTCGGCGATACCGCCGAGGCGCTCCGGCGGTGCGACTGGGCGCTCGCAGAAATCGCGAAGGCGGAAAGCCCGATCCTGGCGTATCACGCGCAGTTGCTGCGCGGACACGCGCTCGCGCGCGCCGGCGATGCGGCGGCGGCCTATGACGCCTACCGGATCGCCAAGGACGCGCTCGAAACCCTGCGCAGCCGCCTGAATGGCGAGGATTTGAAGATTGCGTTCGTCAAGAACAAGGGCGAGGTCTACGAGCGGCTCGTCGAGCTGTGTCTCGACGGGCACGGCAGCGGCGGCTTCGAAGAGGCGTTCTCGCTCGTCGAGCAGGCGAAGTCCCGCACGCTGTTCGACCTGATGTTCCAGCCCGTGCATGCGCTTGCGCGTGAGGAGGGATCGGAAAGCCAGCTCGCGCAATCCGTCCGCGAGCTGCGGGAGGAACTGAACTGGTACTACCGCCTCGTCGAACTCGAACAGCTTCGTCCCGCCGAGCAGTCGACGGACCGGATTGCCGCGTTCCAGCGGGAGATCGGCACGCGCGAAACGGAGATGGCGCGGGCCCTCCGCGAACTCAGGATGTCCGACGCGCCGGCCTCCGAGCTGCACGCGCCGACTATCGCGTCGCTCGATGCGGTCCGGGCGGCGCTGCCCGAGGACGCGGTGCTCGTCGAGTACTTCCAGATCGGCGACCGCATCGTCCTGAGCCTGGTGGACGCCCAGTGCGTGGAAGTCGCGCCAATCTCGGTCATGTCGAAGGTGGCCGAGGAAGTGCGGCTCATGCAGTTCCAGCTCGCCAAGTTCCGCCTCGGCGAGGAGTACGTCCAGCGGTTCGGCGATGCGCTGCTCAGAACCACGCAGGCGCACCTGCAGGCGCTCTTCACCGAGCTCCTCGCGCCGATCTGGCCGCGCGTGCAGGGACGCCGGCTCATCGTCGTACCCCACGGTCTGCTGCACTACGTCCCGTTTCACGCCCTCTTTGACGGCACGCGCTACGTCACGGACTCGTGTGTCGTGTCCTACGCACCGAGCGCCAGCATCTACGAAATGTGCCAGCGGTCCCCCGACGGGGGCGGCCGCGGCGCGCTCGTGCTTGGCGTCGCCGACGATCAGGCGCCGCTCATCGACAGCGAGGCCCGGGCTGTCGCCGCGACGCTGCCGGAGGCCGAGCTGTTCACAGGCGCTGACGCGACCGAGGATGTCCTGCGGACGAGGGGGCGCGACTGCCGCATCCTGCATGTCGCCTCGCACGGCCACTTCCGCCCGAAGAACCCGATGTTCTCCGGCATCCGGCTCGGCGACACCTACCTCAACGTGTACGACCTGTACCGCCTGCGCATGCGCGCGGACCTCGTGACGCTCAGCGGCTGCGCGACCGGCGCGAACGTCGCCGCGGCGGGCGACGAGCTCCTCGGCATCACGCGCGGACTGTTCTGCGCCGGCGCGCGCACGCTCCTCGTCAGCCTGTGGAACGTGCACGACCGCAGCACCGAGAGCTTCATGAAGCACTTCTACGGACTGGCCGCTGCGGGTGCGGCTCCAGCGATCGCGCTACGCGACACGATGCTCGCGATCAGGGCCGAGTATCCGCATCCGTATCACTGGGCGCCATTTGTCGTCGTGGGAAAGACCGGGAAGGCATGAGCAGTTCCGTGACCCCCTCTATTTTTCGAAGGCCTGCGGACTCCTTTCGTTTATGAGCGCGTCCGAACACTTCTCGTCGGCGCAATGGGTTGACCTCGTCCGAGGCCAGCTCGACGAGGCGACCGTTGCCGAGGTCGACCGCCATCTCCGCGCCGGCTGCGGCCCGTGCACGGCGGCATTTGAGACCTGGCAGGCGCCGGTGCGGTTCGGCGTGGAGGAGCGACGCGCCGCCCCGCCGTCCGAGACTGTGCGCGTGGCCAAGGCATTGCTTGCGCAGGCCGGCGCCGTCCGCGACCGGTCCGCCAGAAACCCGCTGGCCGCGCTCGCGTCCGCCACGTTCGCGGCGCTCGTCTTCGACACGGGCCTCACGGCCCAGGCCGGCGCACGCGCGGCGGCGGCGTTCTCGAGACAGCTGTTATTCGACGCGGACCACCTCGTCGTGGACCTGCACGTCGATGCCGGCGCGGCCGACGGATCGCTGGTGATCATGGGTCAGGTCGTGGACAAGCGAGGACCTGAGCGGTCGCTCGACGGCATCTTCCTGTCGATCGTGGACGATCGCCGCGAGGTCTCGGCCGTCACGCCGAACGAATTCGGTGAATTCCGCCACACGCTGCGCGACACGCGCGCTCAGTTTCTCGTGGTCGACGCACACAAGGACGTCGTGGCGATTCCGCTCCACGTGCTCTACGACCCGCCGGGTCGCCCGGCTCTCTCTCCTCAACAGGCAAAGGTGAAGCAATGATGCGACGTCCATGGTTGCGCCCGCTCGTCCTCGTCTACGCGATGATGCAGTTCCTGCTGGCACCAATGGCCGGCGTCCGCGCGGCTGCTCCTGAGCGCCTCATCGTCCGCACGGGCATCGTCGGTGACGGCCTGACGGTCGTCAAGTCCGCCTGCGTGCTGATCGGCTGCAAGGTGCTCTATCGCATCGACGGCTCGCTTGGAAAGGTGTTCCTGGTCGAGCTGCCGCTGGGCATGAGCGCGGCGAATGGCATCACCTTGATCACCGCGGCCAGCGGCATCTCTTCCGCCGAGGCCGACCAGCTGGTCGTGACGAAGCGCGCCGCCAGTCCACAGGGCGGCGCCAGTCCAAACGTTCCGCCGGCGCTGTACGACGGCGAGCCGCTCACCTATTTCGGCACGACGGTCCGGGGCGGCTACCTCCGCCAGACGTCGCCCAACATCGTCGGCGTGTTCGACGCGCAGCGGCAGTTCCAGGTTACGGGCAGGGGCGTCATCGTCGCGATCATCGACACGGGCGTCGATCCGACGCATCCGGCGCTGCAACGCTCGCTCCTCGCCGGGTACGATTTCACCCGCAATCGCGACGGCGGCTCCGAGCGCAGCGACCTCAGTCAGTCCACGATGGCGGTACTCGACGGGGCGCAGCCGGGCTGGGTGAACCAGTCAACGATGGCCATCCTGGACCAGTCCACGATGGCGGTCCTCGATGGCAGCGAGTACGCGGGCTTCGGGCACGGCACCATGGTGGCAGGCATCGTCCACCTCGTGGCGCCGGAAGCGAAGATCCTCCCGTTGAAAGCGTTCCGCGCCGACGGCAGCGGCGCCAGTTCAGACGTGTTGCGCGCCATCTACGTGGCGGTGAACCAGGGCGCCAAGGTCCTGAACATGAGCTTCAGCTTCATGACCCGCTCGCGCGAGCTCGAACGCGCCATCGAATTCGCGAAGAGCAAGGGCCTCATCTCGGTCGCCTCGACGGGCAACGACGGCCGGAAAGTCGACGTCTACCCTGCGGCGCTGCCGTCGGTGATCGGAGTGGCGTCCACGACCGACATGGACACGCTGTCGACGTTCTCGAACTACGGGCAGTCCGTGGCCTGGATCGCCGCGCCAGGCGAGGGCATCGTCACGACGTATCCGCTCGGCACCTACGCGGCGGCCTGGGGCACGTCGTTCAGCACCCCCTATGCCGCGGGCGCGGCGGCGCTGCTCGCGCAGGTCTCGTCGAAGGTGAACGCGGATGCTGCCGCGGCAGCGGAAGGCACCGGCGTCTGGTTCTCGTACGAAGTGCAGAAGGGCCGGCTGCACATTCCGTCGGCCGTGCGCGCGTGGCGCGACAAGCTGGGGCTGAGGTAGATGACCCCTGCGCCGTCGTGGTTCACAGAGAATTTCCGGGTCAAGGAGCTCCAGACGGAGCTGGCCGCGGTCCGGACCTCGGTGATTTGCGCGCTCAATCAGCTCCTGGATCTGAAGGATCTGAACACGGGCGTGCATTCCACGCGGCTTGCCGAATGGTCGGTGCGCATCGGACGCGAGATCGGTCTGGACGACGGCGCGTTGCGCGACCTCGAGGTGGCGGCGATCCTCCACGACATCGGCAAGATCGGCACGCCCGATCACATCCTGAAGAAGCCCGCGAAGCTCACCGACGAGGAGCGCGCCATCATCCAGAAGCATCCTGAATACGGGTGGGCGGTGCTCCGCGTCGTCCCGGGATTCGAGCGCGTAAGTCTCTTCGTGCTTCATCATCACGAGGCGTTCGACGGCTCCGGATATCCGGCCGGGCTTCGCGGTGAGGAGATTCCGATAGGGTCCCGCATCGTGTCTGTCATGGATGCGTTCGACGCCATGATTTCGTCGCGCCCGTACCGCAAGGGGATGCCGGTGGAGGAAGCCGTGCGCCGCCTCGAGGCCGGCAGCGGCACGCAGTTCGATCCGATCGTGACGCCGCTGTTCATCGCGAAGGCGGTGCGCGACGCCTCCGTCGTGTTCGACGCCACGGGCGCCAGCCTGACATCCGCCCTCTAGTCGCGGGCGAGTCAGAACGCGCCGCCCAGCTTCATCGGAGCCCGCGCATGGGGAACAGCGCGTTCAACCCGCGGTTGCACTGGTAGAACGAACGACCCCCGGCGCTTGCCGTCCGTAAGACGCAAGCTGTACCACCCCGAGCGAAATCGAAGTCGGCGGCGTCTCACGCCGCGAACGGTGTGCCGCAGCCGGCGCAGAAACGCGCGCCCGGCCTGGCGACACGACCGCACGTGGGACACGTCACCGGCGCAGGCGTCCTGGCGGCAGCGGCCTTGGCTGGGACCGGCGTCGCCGCCGGCGCTGGCGCGGGCGGCCGCGGGCGTTGAGCACGTTCCGGCGGAG
>CAZJTG010000035.1:0-22350 GCA_964548865.1 uncultured Solibacteraceae bacterium | reverse complement strand
GAGTTTCTGCAGATGGTGACGCCGCGCGAGATGTACAGCAGCGCCGGCATCCGGCCCGGCGAAGTACTGCAGATGGCGCTGGTCAACTGTGTCGGCAAGGCGCTCGTGAAGAAAGGCCTTGAGGCGATCACCAACGCCAGGAGCGACCGCGAGATTCGGGAAATCCGCGAACGCATCGATCGCGAACTCGCCGCACTCCGCGGCGGCAGATAGCACACCTCAGACGCACACTTCCAGACACACACTGAGACCACTAAGCAACACGAAGACCACCAAGTTTCTTTGGGGGCGGACGGCGCAAGCCGCGCTCAACCAAAGATTGCCTGGTGAGCTCTGTGCTGCTTGGTGGTCTCCGTGTGTGTTTGCGAGTGTGTGTCCGGAGTTGTATGTCTGAGGCTATCTGGCACGGACGAGGATAGCGTCGCTGACCGGCCTCGGGCCTGACGCATCCGACGGGCGATTCACGATCTCGTTCCCCAGGACCATCGTCGTCGATCCGCCGCCGTCGAGGTTGAGCGCGTTCTGGAGATCGAGACGCCTGCAGAGCGCGAGCAGCTCGGCGAACGACATGCCGACGCTGTGCGCCTGGCGGCCGTCGATCGCGATAAGCCAGAGCAGGCCGCGACGATCGATCCCGATGAGCGTGCGCGGGTGGCGCACGTCAGTGAACGTCGCCGGCACGAGGTTCTCCGACTGCTGCCAGCCTGACAGCGGCGTGCCGTCTTTCACGAGCAGGCCGGCGCCGTTGATGATGTCGCGCGCTTCCTCGAAACGCGCTTCGGGCGTGCCGTTCAGGATCTTCCAGTTGGTCTTGAACGTGACAGAGACACCCGGCAACAACCACTCGAGCGGCGACGGCAGTTCGAGGCCGCCGAACGAGAGAACGACGCCGTCGCGCGGAATCGGCGTCTTGCCGAGGTCCCGCCGGATGTCGACAACCCGCAAGGGCTTGCCGCCGAGGATCCACTCGGTGCCGTTGTTCGCGGTGTCCGTGTCCGCGTTGTACGCGGGCGTGTAAAGCATGAGCTTGCCGCGCTCGCGCGTCGTATCCACGCCGTCGATGGCGACAGTGGCCGGTTCCTTGTCGGCGGTGAACTGCGCCTGCACGCGCGCGGACACCTGATCGAACACCATCTGCTGGCGCGACCCGGGGCGCGTGTTGATGGCGACCACGCCGCGCGTCAGGCCCGTGTCGCTCACGAGTTCGCCCGCCACTTTCAGAAGCCCGGCGGGCTCACCGTTCTTCACGTTGAAGAAGCCGGCGTTCACCGCGGCGATCGCCTTGTGGCGCGCGGCAATCGCGTCCACGCGCTCGGCGTCCATGACCTTGTCGTTCGAGAGCCCGCTCTCGATCTGGACGCGATCCAGGTCGAGCTTGAGGAGATAGACCGCGATCGGCCCTTCAGGATCGACGAGCGTGGGGTCCGTCGCCTGATAGAGATCCACGCCTGGCGCGATGCTCCTGGGCTGGCCGAGCCACGCAGACTGGGCGGATTGATCGACGCGGAGGCACGCGACCGCAATAGCGAGTGCGACGAAGAGTCCGGCAAAGCGGCGCGTCATGGCGTCAGATGCCGTATTCTTTCACGGTCATGAACAGGCGTGACTTTCTTCTGGGGACGGCCGCGATCGGCGGCAGCGCGGCGCTGGGGCTGGCGGCGCCCGGCATGCAGAATCGGCCGGCGGCCATCAGGCCGCGCCGTCTCTCCCCCGGCGACACCGTCGGCATCGTCACGCCCGCCACCGCGACGTTCCAGCAGGTTGAGCTCGACATCGTGCGCGAGTCGCTCGAAGGCCTCGGCCTCAAGGTCAAGATCGGCGAGCACGTCATGAACCGCTACGGATCGCTCGGCGGCGCGGACAAGGATCGCGCGGCCGACATCAACCGGTTCTTCGGCGATCGCAGCATTGCGGCCGTGATTCCGACGCGCGGCGGCTGGGGCAGCGCGCGGCTGCTGCCGCATCTCGACTACGACGCGATTCGGCGCAATCCCAAGATCATCCTCGGCTACAGCGACATCACCGCGCTGCTCAACGGGATTCACGCGAAGACCGGACTCATCACGTTTCATGGCCCAAACGGCGGCGGCCGCTGGGACGCCTGGTCACTCGACTGGACGAAGCGCGTGCTGTTCGCCGGCGAAGCCGTCACCTACGCCAACCCGAAGACCACGAACGATCGGAACGTCCTGACGCAGATCGATCACCGGATCCGGACGCTCACGCCCGGCCGCGCGCGAGGCCGGCTGCTCGGCGGCAACCTGAGCGTGCTGCACGGAATCCTCGGATCGCCGTTCGTGCCGGACTTTGACGGCGCGATTCTGTTTCTCGAGGACGTCGAGGAGCAGCCGTATCGCGTGGATCGGATGATGACCGCGCTCAAGCTGGCCGGCATCCTTGGCAGGGTTCGCGGCGTCGTCTTCGGCACCTGCTCGGAGTGCACACCGGGTACCGGCTACGCGTCATTCACGCTCGAAGAAATCCTCAACGATCACTTGAAACCGCTGCATGTCCCTGCCTGGCAGGGCGCGATGATCGGTCACAACATGCCGCAATGGACGCTCCCCGTCGGCGCGGATGTGGAAATCGACGCGAGCGCGGGAACCATGACGCTCGCGGCGCCAGCGGTGACATAAATTTGGCGATTTGAAATCACGAAATCGCCAAATATCTACTTCACCGTCACCGACCGCATCACCGCGCCTTCGAGCATGCGATCGACGATCTCCATCCCTGACGTGACGTGCGCGAACACGGTGTAAGCACGATCCAGGCGCGGGCTGTCCACGAGGTTGATGAAGATCTGACCGTCGCCAGTGTCCGGACCGCGCGTCGAGATGCCGACCGCGCCCCGGACATGACGCGCCTGCGGACCAACCTCGTCGCGCATGTAGCGCTGCGACACACCGGAATATTCATTGGCGCCCGGGCTGCCGCCCTGCACGACGAAGTTGGGCGCGATGCGGTGCAGCGACTTGCCGTTGTATTGGCCGCCCAGCGCCAGCATGCGGAACCACGCGACCGTCACCGGCGCGACGTCCGGGAGCAACGCCAGCTCGATCACGCCATCGTCTGTCGTGATCTGCGCGGTTCGCTGTGGTCTCGACAGTTCCGCTTCCCGCAGCTGGAGCGGGTAGCGCCGGCGCTTCGCGACCTCACCAGGCGCGCTGCCAACAACGGCCGTGAAGGCTCGACCCGCCGCGGTCACGACACTGCCGTCGAAATCCGAGAGGTACGCCTGCAGGTCGCTGGAGCGCGCCGAGTGCATCGTCTCGCCCAGCCGATCGAGAATCGCGACGCGCGGATCGCGCGACATGTCGCTGCCCTGATCCGTGAGGCGGCGCAGCGCCCCGAGCAGCGCTTCGGTCGCCTCGTCCTTTGCCTCGGCCGGCAGGCCACGCAGCACGCGCGCGGCCGTCATCAGTACCTGATGGTCGGTGGCGTTCCGAAGGACCTCGAGTGCGAGGGGAACAACCGTCGCCTGCTTCCCCCTGAACAGCGCGTCCAGGGCAGCCGTCTGGACGTTCGCAAGCGCGTCTGCCGCCAGGATCTCCGCTGTCCTGAAACTCTGCAGCGTTCCAGCCGCCACGGCCGCGGCGGCGCGGACCTGCCAGATCGCATTCTTCGCAGCCCCCGCCAGGCGAGACGACGCCTGTTCCGGCGTCAGCCTCGACAACGCGGTGAACGCTCGCGCGGGAATGTGCCACGACATCGGATCCTGGCCAGACGACGCGGCCTCGAGCCTGTCGGCCATGGCAATCACCTGAGGAAGCACCGGCCCGAGGTCCTCACACTTCGCGGACAGCGAGTCGAGCGCGCGCATCACGACCAGCGGAGCATGATCGGTCAGGAACTCGGCGAGCGGCGCGCACTTGGCGGTAGCCGTGGCCACACGGGCCACGGCACCGACGAGGTCGTATCGGACCTGAAACGCGGGGTCGCGCTGAAAGATCGCCACGAGGTCGGCGTGCTGGGCGTTTGAGGGATCGACCCGCGACGCGACCAGCCGGCGGACCTGCCAGTCGTCATCGGCAGCGGCGCGGCGCATGAACGTCAGGTCGGTCTCACCGGCGGCAAGCAGGCTCTGCACCGCGAGCATCCGGATGATCGCGGGGATCTCGCGTTTGACCGGCTGACCCGCGGCCAGCCCGTACACGCTGAGTTCGCGGAGGCGTGCGCGTGTCGCGTTCTGAATGGGCCGACGGGGGTTTCCGCGGATCAGCGCTTCGATCCCACGCACGGCGCCGAGAATCCGATGATCGGTTCCCTGACTCTGCTGAACCAGGAACGCTTCGGCCGTGTCCCGCTGCGAGACGTTCGGAAATGCCGTGAGACCGATCGCTTCGAGCAGCAGTCCCGTGATCTCATCCGTCGCTGCGACAGGCCGCGCCGGTCCCAGTTGCTGGCGCAGCACGCAGAACGTGAGTTCCCTGTAGACCGCGTCGTAGAACTCAGCCGGCCGTCCGGGAATCGCCGCGCGTTTGCCGATCGCGTAGGCGCCTTCTCTCTGGACCTCGAACAGCGGGTCGTCGAGCATCTCGAACAGGACGCCCGGCTGCCAACGTCGAGGTTCGAGGAGTGTGCCGACCACCGGTGTCAGCGTGGAACACGCCGGTTTGGCGACCGGCTCCTTGACCAGCTCTCCCAGCGGATCCTCGATCATCGTGCTCATCGAGTTGAACCTGTCGCCGCTTCTTGAGAGTACGGCCGTGGTGATGTGGACGTACTCGGGCAGTCGCGCGATCGCCTGGGCGGCGCGCCAGCGTTCGAGCGGCGATCCCGAACTGAACGCCGTCCTGATCAGCGACTGCTCGCGCAGTTCACGGTGATCCGACGTGTGCGTGGCCGCTTCGGGACAGGGCCGGTACAACCGCCCGTCGCCGGCGAGGACGATCGTCGCTTCTCGAAGTGGAATCGGATTCGGCAGCGTCTGGTCGTTGCCGCAGACGAAGGCGGCCTGAGATTGGGGTGGATTCTCGAGAGCCACTCCGGCGCCTCGGCCACGCTGCTCGCGGGCGCGGGCGCGCACGACCGGGCTCAGCACAACCATCACCGCGAGCGCACGTTTCATTTGACCCTCGCTTCAGCCATGGACCCGGCCAATAACTCGATCTCGGACGTAAACCGAACGGATGGCGCTCTTCCGAGCAGTCGCCCGGCGCTTCGGATCGCCTCGCCATACCACTTGCGCCAGGCGGCAAGCACCGTGTCGTGCGCCGGGAGCTTCGTCCCGTCACGCAACTCGATCGCAATGCGATCGCGCCCCATGGCGGCCACCACGCGGGCCACGTCGAGTGCCTTCGATTCTTCGGTCGCGGCCAGGAGCCACGCCGTCGCACCCACAGCGACGCCGACGTTCCGCATCTCGTCTGGACTCGTCTTGTCCGGCGTGTCGAAGTTGGTGTGGTAGTAGCGATCGGTGAAGTGCCAGTCGAGCAGCGACGGAATGCCGGCCGCCTGAAAGACGGTGTGGTCGCTGCCGCCTTCATAGGGGTTCGTCTTCACCACCCACCTGCCCTTCGTGCTTCGGGCCGACACGCGCTCAGCTACAGCCAGATGCGCATCGTTGATGAGATCGCCCTTGAGCGAATCGGCGCGGACGTTGCTCCTGCCCCACTCGCTGTGCGGATCCCACGGCCGATCCCAGACGGCGCCAGGATCGGGATAGCGCTCGATCAGGAAGCTCCCGCCCGTCTTCGCTATGTCCTCGCCCGTCATGTCGAGCGAGAACATGTACTTCACGAGCTTCGCGTCCGCCGGGTGGTCCTGCAGCCAGCGCCGGCTGCCGCTGATCTCGTTGAGAAAGAGGAACGTCAGCGTCCGCGCGGGTGCGGCAATCTTCTTCTGCCGGATGGCCGCCGACAGCGACGCGGCCAGCTCGGCCAGCGTGGCGACTCCGCTCGCGTTGTCGTTCGCGCCCGGCTCCTGAATGTGCGCCGCCATGACGATGCGCTCGGCGGGAAGCGTGGAGCCGGGAATCTCGGCGACGACCGTTCGCGTCGGACCGGTGGTGAAGGAGCTTGTAATGGTGACGCGTACCTTGAGCCCGTCAGGGCCCGACGCCGCGAGGTTCTTTCGGAGCGTCGCGGCCGCGCGGGGCGATGCTTTGAATCCGAACGCTTTGCGTGCCTCGTCGTAGGGCACGCTGCCCCACTGAAGAATGTCCCACTGGTCGCGGGGCGTGGGCTTCGCGCCAGGCGCGTCGACGCTCAGGTACTGCGGCAGCGCCGCGGAGATGACCCCGGCAGCCCCGAGCGTCACCACGGCCCGGCGCCAGAGCTGGCCGGCATCGGCATCGCCCAGTACCACGGCGCCCTTGATTGGCTTGCCGGCATAGTCCTCATCCCTGTCCCCGCGTCCCACGTCGATGACCGGCGCGACGATGCCGCCGGCGGGAGTCGAGAAGGAATTGATGCAGAGCGCGAGTCGGTCCTTCTCACGCGAGAGCACGACCTCGTCGGCCGCGCCCGCGCGAACAATCGCGAGTGTTCCCTGCGAGTGATCCCAGGCCGGGCCACTCGACGGGTACTCATCGATGCTGACGGCGAGGCCGGCCTTCGTCAGCCGGTCGCGGATGCGATCGACGGTTGCGTTGTAGCCGGGATTGCCGGCGATCCGCCAGTACTGACTGATGAACCGGACGTGCTCCATCGCCGCCGAACGGTCGTAGCCCGTCCAAATCGCGTCGATCGCGGGATCGACGGCCGCGTGAAAGCCGCGCCGCTGGTCGGCTTGCGCGAGCGGCAGCGCGCCGAACAGCAGGATCACGGCCGCGATGGCGGCCCGCTTCATCGCGTCGCCGTTGCCACGGCGGCCTTGCCTGAGTACTCGAGCATCTGCTGCTCCAGGCTGCAGGGATAGGTGACGCGAACGTCCGTGATCGTGCCGGCGGCATCCATCACCGGCTCGAGCCGCGGCTGGACGAAACCGGTGTACGAAGGAAGGTTCAGCCTGTCCACGCGCGCGACGATTTCGTCGCGCAGCGCCGGATCGAAATGGATCCCGTACTTCTCGAAGAGATCGCGCGCGGCCGCGTAGTCGCCTTCGGACTTGATGCGCTGAACCTCGCCGAGCAGCCTGCCGCACCCCTCACGGAACGCCTGCGGATCCACCATCACGTAATAGGTCTTGCCGTCGCGCACGCGCTTCTCGATGGCGGTCGTGTTCGCCATCAGCCAGTGCACGATCATCTGGCGGTTCCGCATATGGTCTTCCTCGATCGTCGTCCCCTCGCGGATCCGGCGAAGCTGGACGAGCGCATTGCGGGCGTAGGCTTCGTATTCGGCGACAACGACTTCGGGTTGGTCGGCGGCGGGGACGAGATCGATGTCACCGACCCTCGGCTCGGGTATGAAGTAGAGGGCCACCAGATCGGCCCGCGCCTCCTCGACCGCCGAGTACTGCTCCTTCAGCGCGAGCTGCGGCTGGCCGTCGAGATGCTCGGCCACGCGGCCCGAACCGTGCCCCAGTACTTCGTGAATCGCAGTGGTCGCGTCGCTCGCGATGGCGCCCCACTTCTCTGCGCGCGCCACCTCTTCCTCGGACCAGCAGAACTCCCGCCGGTACGCCGGCAGTTGCGCCTTCTCGTACGCTTCGGTGATGTTGGCGAGCGACACGGACTTGCTGCCGTACACCTCGCGGATGCGCTGGTCGTTCGGCAGATTGATCCCGATCGCCGTCGTGGGGCCGGCTTCGCCGGTTTCGACGATGACGTCGATGGCGCGGGCGGTGACGCCGACCACATCGGTGCGGCGCCATTTCGGATCCCAGGGCATGCGCACTTCGAACCAGGCGGCCGACTCCGCGAGCTTGTGCAGGCTTTCGGTCTTCGCGTGGTTCACGTAGCAGACGAGCGCTTCCCAGGCGCCCTTCACGCCGCGGGCATCGAGGTAGTTCTCGATGAACCCGTTGATCGTGTCGATGGGGCCGGACTTGTCTTCGACCCAGGCGATGTCGTACGCAACGCGGTCGGCGTCCTCGCCGGTTTCGTAGAACCGGATCAAGGCTTCGAGCGCCTTGCGCGTGGCCGCCGGCGCGTGGGGCAACGCGTTCCGGAGGTGATGGACGATCGCGGAGATCTCGCGTCCGTAGCGGCCACCGACGCGACAGACTTCTTCCTCGAGGCGGCCGTTGCGCTTGACCAGCCGCGAATTCAGTCCGTAGCGTTCCTTGAAGCCTCCATCCTCGATGTCGGCCATCGACACGCCGTCGTAGTGGTTGTTCGCGCTGGCCTGAAGAATGTCCTTGCCGTCCGCCGGCGTCTTGCTCGTCACCATCGCATCCACGGCGGGATCGAAGAACGGGCCCGAGAGGCGCGCGATGAGATCCGCGGCCGACTCGCCGGAACGCCGCGGCAGCCGCGCGCCGTTGCGCTCCGCGATCTCGGCGGCATCCCGCAGCGCGTCCGGCGAGCACTTCATGACGAACTTCCGCGATGTCGTGGTGCTGTGCGGACCGGAGTTGATCCAGAAGAGCTTCGTGTAGCGCCGGATTTCCGCGAGCGTCGCGGCATCAATCTCAGTGCCTGCCGAGTGCGTCAGGATTTCCTCGAGCACGTCGCGCATCTCGAGTGAATGCCGGTAGCGCTGGTCGTAGTAGATGTCGCGGCCGGCGATGGCGGCCTGATACAAGTGCCAGGCCAGGGTCTTCTGATCGAGCGGAAGGTCGTCGAACCCGTCGGCGTAGTACTGCACGACAGCGGCGTCGTCCACCTGTTCGAGGAGGTACTGTCGGTCCATCAGAGTTCCATTTTCTCCTGATAGGCGGGCGTGCGTACCGTCCAGCCGAGCTCCTTTTCGATGCGCGCTTTGAGCGTGTCCATCGGCGCCGGTTCGCCGTGAACCAGGCACGTGACCGCGGGCGGGCGCGTGAATCCGCGCAGCCATCGCATGATTTCGTTGGAGTCGGCGTGCGCCGACATCTGATCGAGATTCGTGATGCGCGCGCGCACCGGCACCTGTTCGCCGTGGATCTTTGTAAAGCGCGCGCCCTCGAGCAGTTGCCGGCCGCGCGTGCCCACCGCCTGAAAGCCGGCAAACATCACCGTATGTTTGGGATCGGGCAACGCGTGCCTGAGGTGGTGCAGCACGCGGCCGCCGGTCGCCATGCCGCTCGAGGAAATGACGATGGAGGGCTCGTCGGATTCCTGAACGCGGCGCGACTCCTGGATCGCGCTGATGACACGCAGCTTGGCGGTGGCAAACAGCGAGAGCGCGCGGGCCGTACGAGCCAGCGGCCCGGTGGCCCCCTCTTCGGCGAGTTCGGCATCGAGCTCGGTCGCGCGCTTGCGGTACGTCGCGAGGACGGCCGTGGCCATGGGGCTGTCCACGTACACCGGCAGCTCGGGAATCAGCTTCCGGTCCTCGAGCGAGTTGATCCAGTAGAGCAGCTCTTCGACGCGGCCGAGCGCGAACGCAGGAATGATCACCTTGCCGCGGCGCTTCACAGCGTCGTTGATGATGGCCGCCAGCTCGGCGCCGTTGTCGTCCTCGCGATGCACGCGATCGCCGTAGGTGGACTCGACCAGCAGCACGTCGGCCTCGGCCACGGGTGAAGGATCCGGAAGCACCGGTCGGCCGTAACGGCCGAGATCGCCGCCGAACAGGATCGTCTTGCCGGAGTCCTCGACGCGGACGCGCGCGTACGCGGATCCGAGCAGGTGCCCGGCGTTCAGGAACTCGGTGGTGACACCAGGAATCACGTTGACAGCCCGCTCGTATCCGACGGGCTGGAGCAGCGACAGCGCGCGGGCGGCATCGGCCTCGGTGAAGAGCGGCAGCGCCGGCTGATGGCGCGAGTAGCGCTTGCGATTCGCGCGCTCGGCGTCTTCTTCCTGTATGCGCGCGGCGTCTTCGAGCACGACCCTCGCAAGTTCTGCGGTGGCGGGCGTGCAGAAGACGCGGCCGCGGAATCCCTGCGCGACGAGCCGCGGCAGATAGCCGGAGTGGTCGAGATGCGCGTGAGTGAGCACCACCGCGTGAATCTCGGCGGCCCGCACCGGCAGCGGGTGCCAGTTGCGCTCTCGCAGTTCCTTCAGTCCCTGGAACAGCCCGCAATCGACGAGGATGCGCTTGCCCCCGGTGTCGAACAGATACTTCGATCCGGTGACCGTGCGGGCGGCGCCGAGAAAAGTAATCGTCACGCGAAGTACCCCACCTGTCCTCCTGTGTGCCAGAACAGCACGGTCTGCCCCGGCGCGAACGTCCCGGCACGGACGGCCGCGATGAGTCCCGCCATCGCCTTCGCCGTGTAGACCGGGTCGAGCAGCAGGCCTTCGCGGCGCGCGGTCATTTCCAGCGCCGCCGTCGAGGCCGGCGTCGGAATCCCGTACCCCTCGCCCACCTGTGAATCATCCACGACGATCTCCCTGTCGGCGCCGATCGTGGATGGTCTGGCGCCAAGGCGATCGGCCATCGCGTTGAGCAGGCCGCGCACGATCGCGGCGAGCGAGCTCGACGATTCATCGGCGCTCACGCCGATCACCCTCGCGCCGAGACCGAACAACGCGCAGCCGGCGACAATGCCCGCCTGCGTGCCGCCGGACGACGACGAGTGGATGATGATGTCGGGCTTGACGCCCGACGCGGCGAGTTCAGCGACGCCCCGGGCGAAACCGAGCGCGCCGGTGGCGGTGGACGCGCCGAGGGGCACGATGAATGGATGATGGCCTGCGGCGCGGAGGTCAGCGGCCGCCTGCTCCATCGCGGGCGCGCGTTCGTCGCGGCTCCCGACGTGCCTGACGTCGGCGCCGAAAAGCCGATCGAGTTTCGCGTTGGCCGTCGGAACGGCTTGTGCGGGGCCGTTCACGACGAGGACGACCTTCATGGCCAGGGCCGCGCCGGCGGCCGCCGTCACACGGCAGTGATTCGACTGCACGCCGCCGCACGTGATGAGCGCGTCGGCGCCGGCCGCGCGCGCTTCCGCCACGACCGTCTGGATCTTTCTGACCTTGTTGCCGCCGCATCCGAACGACAGGAGATCGTCGCGCTTCACGAACAGGCGCGGAGGCGATGGCCCGAGGGCGGCGGCGAGGCGGGTCATTTCCTCGACAGGTGTCGCATGCGGCGCCAGCGAAATGGCAGGCATCGACATCAGGGACGCGAGGGCGGTGGCCATCAGAGTGCATTCTATTGGACCCGTGCGCTCTGCACTCCAGACCGTGGACTTATACTGCCGTGATGCCCATCCGCGGAGCGCGGGAGCTGCCCCCTCTGGTCCGCGCACTCACGGACGGAACCTCCGTCGTGTCGGCGGAACTTCGGCCGCCGCGGGCCGAGCTCGACGCGCCGGCCGGCATGGACGCCTGGATCGACACCTACCACGCCATCAGCGGCATGGTGCGCGGCGGGACGTACGTGTTCCTGACCGACAGCGCCGTCGGCGCCAGGGAAGAAAATAACCTCCGGCACCTCGTCATCAACCTGGGGTCGGATGTACCGCGCGATCGCGTCGTGCCGTTCCTCACGACGAAGCACACGCTGGAGTTCTGCCTGTCCTACGCCGAGCGTGCCTGGCAGCAGGGCTTCACTTCTCTCGTCGTCCTCGGCGGTGATCGCACTGTCGGACCGCCTCGATGCGTCTCGCACGCGTGGCAGCTCCGGGAGAAGATTCGCGAGCACGTGCCCGACCTGGCCCTCGGCGGCTGGGCGAACCCGCATCAGGACGCCGTCAGGCAGGCGGGATTCGTGGGCGACGCGCGCTTCTCGGCGGAGTTCTTTCTGACGCAGGTGGTGTCGCACCACGATCTCCATCTGGTTCGGGGGTTTACAGCCGAACTCGAGCGCCGAGGCGTGACGCTGCCTGGCGTCTTCGGCGTCTTCTATTACCGCAGCGCGAACGCCAGGACGCTCGAGATCCTGAAGCAGTTTCTTCCCGTTCCGGCGGAGGGACTGACGAAGGAATTCGGCGAGGGCGCCAGCCCGGACGAGATCTGCGCGCGGACGATCCGCGGGCTCAGGCAGGCCGGCGTGAAGAACTTCTACGTGTCGAATCTGCCGATCGGCAAGGCACGCCAGACCCTGGAACGGGTATTGAAGCTGGTGTAGAACAGCGGTGTGTGGCAGGACGTGCGGTACAGCCTGCGTTCCCTGAGGCGCTCGCCGGGATTCTCGCTGATGGCGATCGCTATCCTGAGCTTGGGCATCGGCGCCAGCACCGCGGCTTTCAGCATCGTCAACACGATCTTCTTCAGGACGCTCCCGGTGCCGGAACCGGATCGGCTTGCCTACATCTATTCGTTGACGGAGCAGGCGCGCCGGTACCCGAGCTTCGGCGAAAACTGGATGGCGCGGCTGGACGCCGGCCTGGAGAGCGTCTTCAGCGGAATCACCGCGCACTCCCACATCTCCGGGATGGTCGCAGTCGACGACGAGTCCTCGCACGCGACCGGCGAAGTCGTCACCGCGAACTACTTTGATGTTCTGGGCGTGACGCCCGCGCAGGGACGCGGGTTCGAGCCGAAGGAGGACGACCCCGGTAATGCGTCGCTCGCCGTCGTCATCAGCGATTCGCTGTGGGATAGACGTTTCCAGCGCGACCCTAATGTGCTCGGACGATCGCTGCGGATCGACGACCAGATGTACGCGGTCATCGGTGTCACACCATCGGGGTTCGACGGTCTGACGAACATCTGGTATCCCAGCCAATTCTGGATCACCCGTGCCCAAAGGGATGCATCCCGTGGGCGGGCGAGCCGACCGCAGAGCTACCTCGGTGCTGTTGTGCGGCTGAGAGCCGGTGTTCCACTTCAACAGGCACAGGCCGCCATCAATGTGATCGCACCGCAACTCCAGGAAGAAGCGATGCGCGAGTTGCCCGCCAGAAACTGGCGACCGCGTCCACACGTTGTGTCACCGGCACAGAGTGTCAGCGATCCCTACAACCCCGACGGGTGGACGGTCTCCCCGCAGATCCTGTCCGGCATCGCGGTTGTCGTCGGAATCGTGCTCGCCATTGCCGCCACCAATATTGCCGGTGTCCTCGCCGCTCGCAGCGTGACGCGCGCCCAGGAAGTTGCGGTCCGACAGGCTCTTGGCGCCGGCGCACGACAACTGCTGCGACAGCTCCTCACCGAAAGCGTCCTGCTCGCACTGGCCGGCGGCGCGCTTGGTCTCCTCGTGGCCTGGATCATCGCGCAGGTCTATCAAGCTACGTGGTCGGAGAGATTCGAAGTCGAAGCCACGTTCAACCTCAGGGTCGTCGGGTTCACGGCTGGAATCTGTCTTGTCGCGGGCGTTCTCGTAGGACTCGTGCCCGCACTTCAGGCCGCGCGCGTGAACGTTGTCTCAGCACTCTCGTCAGGTGCGGCGACCGGTCGGGGCGGACGAACACGATCGCGGTTGCGTCACGCAATTGTCGTGCCCCAGGTCGCTCTCTCAATCGTGCTGCTTATCGTGGCCGGGGTTCACGTCCGCACGCTTTGGTCGTTCGAAGGCGCCGACCTCGGCTACAACATCGAGAACGTCGTGACGCTGCGTCCCGGCCACTGGGATGTGGTTCGGCCGATGACAGACTGGAGCACACAGGCGCGAGAAGCCCGCGAGGCCCGCGACCGCGCCTATGCGCGCGCCCTTACCGACACACTCCGGGGCGTGCCCGGGGACATCGCCATCACTTCACACCTGCCGATCTGGGGACCGTCGGGCATGCAGGGCCGTTTCACGACGAGGACGTCTTACCTGGCCGGTTCACCGGTCGACGCGCGGGCCGACGCTGCGCATGTGTCGCCAGGATTCTTCAAGACGATGGGTCTTCCACTGCTGGAGGGAAGGGACTTCGACGATCGAGACGGCCTGGCCATGCCCGCCGTCGCGATTGTGAGCGAATCGTTTGCGCAACGCCTGTGGCCTGGGCGAAGCGCAATCGGTGAATCGTTTGCCTGGTACTTTCCAGATCAGAAGGAACAGCCGTGGTGGCTGCAGGTCGTCGGCATTGCCGGCGACACCGATCCTGTCCTCGAACCCGGCGGCAACCGTCCGATGGTGTACACCGCACTCAGTCAGGCGATGCGGCCCTTCATGCAGATCGTCGCACGGCACCACGGTGATGCAGCGCCGCTGATCGAACAAATCAAACGTGCGGTCATGAGCGCTGATTCTTTTTCACAAGTCAGCGGAGTGAAATCGCTGACGCAGGCGGCGGACGAGATTCTGTTTCCGCGTCGCGCTGCCGCTGGCATTCTACTGGCCGGTGGCGCCGCGGGCCTGTTGCTTGCGTGCATCGGCATCTACGGCGTGATTTCGCACTCGGTCGCGCAGCGTCTGCAGGAGATCGGCATTCGCGCGACGCTCGGCGCGGATCGCCGGGACATCCTGGTGCTCGTGCTTCGTGAGGCAGTGACGGTGTCGGGGTGGGGCGCGCTGCCGGGGATCGGCCTCGCGATTCTGGCGCTCAGACTCACCTCAGCGACGGTGGGCGCTGTGCCGGTGTTCGATGCCGGAACGTTCCTGGTCGTGTCGTCCGGAGTGCTCGCGGTCATTCTGGCGGCGTCATATCTGCCGGCGCGCAGAGCGTCGCGGCTGGATCCGATGACCGTGTTGCGGGGCCTGTAGACGGCCGGGGTGGAAATCCGACCTCCTTCTATCGCTTCCAGCTTCCCTCGTACACAAAGTCCGACAGCGGCCGCCGCTTCCGCGGCTGCATTTCGGCGGCCTTGTGCTTGTCGAGGCTGAGCGCCTCGGGATCGCCGGCGTAGCCAATCGCCATCGCAACGGCGGGCTCGAATTCGGCCGGGATGCCGAACGCCTGGCGAGCGCGCGCGCGATCGAAACCCTCCATCTGGCGGACGGAGAGTCCCTGCGAGGTGGCCTGAATGGTGAGCAATGCCACGGCCTGGCCTGCGTCGTAGTACGCCATCTTGTTCAGGGCGCCGGTATCTTCGTACGAGGTGCGGACGGCCGCGAGCACGAGCACCGGCGCCGAGGCCGCCCATGCCTGATTAGATTGCATAAGTGTTTCGAACAGCATCTGTCTTCCGGCAGGGGCCGCGTCCCGATCGAGCACGAGAAACCGCCAGGGCTGCTCGTTGCGGGACGACGGCGCCCAGCGCGCGGCTTCAAAGAGGCGCATGAGTTCCGCCCTCGGCACCGGCCGCGCCGCGTCGTAGGCGCGCGGACTCCAGCGGTGCTGAATCAGCTCGTGAATGGAGTGATCGACTCGCGCGACTTTGGGATGAGTCATATCAGGGCAAAGGGCAGAGGGCAAAGGATGGATGGAAGGTACTACAATCGACGGTGCCGATGTCTTCATACCTCGACTCCGTCCCCTTCTCCGGCATCATCCGCATCCGCGACATGATGTACACCGTCGATCGTCCGTTCCGCCTGGACCAGGGTGACGTGAGCTTCGATGCGCCGGCCACGGTGAAGGCGGCGCTCGAGCAGGGCATTCGCGACAATCGTACGCACTACGTCCAGACCACCGGCATCCCGCCGCTGCTCGATCTCATTGCGAAGAAGCTGCGCGATCGGAACGGCATCCCCGTCGACTCCACCGATGAGGTCATGGTGACGACCGGCGGCATTCACGGCGTGTTCATGGTCTGCCAGGGCGTGCTCGAACCCGGCGACGAAGTGCTCGTGCCAAACCCGGAGTGGCCGCCCGCGCACGGCAACATCTCGTGCGCGCGCGCGGTGCCGGTGGGTTATCCGCTCCATGAATCCCTTGGCTGGAGGCCGGACGTCGAGGAAATGCGGCGCCTCTGCACGGACAAGACGCGCGCGATCTACGTGAACTCCCCGAACAACCCGAGCGGCGGCGTGCTGACCCGCGCCGATCTCGAGGCCATCGCCGATCTGGCGAAGGAAAAGAATCTGTGGGTCTTCTCGGACGAGGCCTACGAGGACGTCGTCTTCGAGGGCGAGCAGATCAGCATCGCGTCGCTGCCCGGCATGTACGAGCGGACGATCCCGATCTACACGATGAGCAAGACGTACGCGATCACCGGTCTCCGGATGGGCTACGTCGCGGTACAGAACCAGACGATGCGCGATCGGGTGAAGAAGATCCTGTACTACACGGTGTCGAACACATCGTCTCTGATCCAGTACGGCGCGGCCGGCGCGCTGGCGGGTTCGCAGCAGGCCGTCGCGGATTTCCGGACGGAGCTCGTCGCGCGCCGCCAGCTGTTCTACGAGGGCATCGCGAAGGCGGCGCCGGGGGTATTCAGCGGCGCGCCTCCGGCGGGCGCGTTCTACGCGTTCCTCAGGATCGATCCGTCCTGGCGCTCGCCGCTTCCGGGCGCGCCGTCTTCGCAATCCTGGGCGCTCGCGGAGTACCTCATCAAGAAGGGCCGCATCGGCTGTGTTCCTGGCGCCGACTTTGGATCCGTCGGCGAGGGACACATCCGGTTCTGTTTCGCCCGCGAGCGCGCCGAGATTCAGGGCGCGCTGGAATCGATGCGGGACATTCTCGGGTAACGACGGGTGACGACCGGTCCGGCGAACACGCTGGCCCTGGCCCCGTCGTTACCTGTCGTTACCTGTCGTTACCCGTCGTCACCTGTCGTTACCCGTCAGCTGACGTGTCGTCCTCCGTCCACCCGAATCGTCTCACCCGTAATAAAGTCGGCATCGATGAGCGCGAGCACGGCCTTCGCGATTTCGCTCGGGCCGCCCCAGCGGCCAAGCGGTGTGGCGCGCTCGACGGCGAGTAGCTCCTCCTGGGTCGTTCCCGGCGGCGCGAGAATGGGGCCGGGCGCGATGGCATTCACAAGGATGTTGTCGGCCGCGAGCTCGAGCGCGAGCGTTTCGGTCAGTGCCTTCACGCCGGCCTTGGCGACGTAGTACGCGGTGTAGCCCTTGTAGCGGGGCCGCGCGCTGGCGGCGACCCAGTCGGTGAAATTGATGATGCGGCCGCCGCCAGATCGGCGCATCAACGGCAATGCGGCGTGTGACGCGAGAAACGTGCCGTGCAGATCCACGGACAGCTGCCGATGCCACTCGGCCGGCGTGAGCTCGGCGATGGGCACCGCGTGGTACACGGACGCCATGTTCACGAGCACATCCAGACGGCCGAACTCGCGCGCGACGGCGGCGACAAGCGCGTCGCACGCATCGGGCTCGGCCACGTTCGCCTGCACCACCAGGGCCCGACGCCCCAGGCCGCGCACGTCGCTCGCGGCCTCATCCGCCTCGCCCTTCGACCGGTTGTACGCGAGCACCACGTCGGCACCGCGCTTCGCGGCCGCCGCGGCAACAACCGCACCGATGCGGCGCGCGCCGGTGAGGACGACGACTTTGTTGGTCAGTTCCATCTACCGTCCCCTCAACCGTGCTCTGCCCATCGCGCGGCGCTCGGCGGTTGACTGCCGGCGGCCGTCGAACGACCAGTCGCCCGAGCCGGTGAGGAAGAGACAGACGAGCGCGCCGATGACCGCAATGGAGTACTCGATGCCATTGCCGCGCGTCGGGTCCTCGATCCAGTTGATGTAGAGGCCCCACTGGGCCTGCGTCTTCCACAGAAGGATGGACTGAATCCCGACGGCCGCCGCGGACGCCCAGCGCGCCATGAGGCCGACCGCGATGAGCAGGCCGCCGACAAACTGGACCGTGCCGACAAGAACAGCGACGAGCATGCCCGGCACGAGACCGGCCCGTGCGAACGCCGCCGCGGCGTTTTCCGGCCCACCCGGGCCCAGCCCGCCGCCGGCTCCCAGGCCAAAGAGAATGTGACCGCCGTGAGAAACCAGGAGGAATGCGAGCGTCAGACGGAGCGTAAGTAACCCGGCTGCAGCCACTTGCAGATAGTCAACCAACCCGCCGCAACTTGCAACCCAGCGGCAGGCAACTTGACCGTTCATTAGCGCCGTGTCGGCGCCAGCTCCCAATCGATCCGCTCGCCCAACACCGCACGCTCGACCGCGTGCTACGGCCGGCTCAGGAACGTCCCGATCCACGCGAGTGTGCCGGCCGTGTCCACCCTGCTGCTGTAGCCGTTGCCGGAGCAGTTCGCATTCGAGACGAATGAGTTCACGCCGACGACGCGATCGGTTCCGGCCTCGAGGTCCGGCCCGCCGGAATCGCCGAAGCAGAATCCGCCCGATCCGCGGCTTGCGTTCATCGCGAAGCGAAGAAGTTCATCGCGTGCAGCGAACCGGCCGGAGACCAGTTCGGATGGCGCGAACAGCCGAACGCGGGCGCCCTGCCACGAATTGAACGGACCCAGGCCCCCGCCGCGCGACTGAAACTGGACGCCGTATCCGACAAAGTCGATGTTCGCTTTGTTCCGCAGTTGATCGACACGGCCTTCAACCGGCAACTGCGCGTAGTTGGACACCACCGATCCCGGCACGGGCTCGGACAGCACGACGATTCCAATGTCTCTCAAGGCGACACCGTAGAGCCCGGGTACGCATCCGAAACACACATCGGGATGCGTGTAGGCAGCGCCGTCGTAAGACGTTGCCCCGCTGAACGGATACTCGGGGTTGCCCTCGACGGATTCGTCGAGCCACATCCGGACGGCCGCCGCGCCTTGCGTGCAGTGGCCGGCGGTCAGGACAACCGTGGGAGACAGCATCGCGCCACTGCAGCGCCACGCCGGGCCCGACGCGTCGTCGAACACAAGCAGGCCGACGTACGGATGAGCACTGCCGTCCGGAACACCATTTGTGATGGCAAACGCCGGCACCAGGGACAGTGCGGCGACAAGGATGACTGCCGACGCGAGGGTCTTTAGACGCATGTGGAACTCCAGTCCGGAAGACGCGTGACCGTGCATTATGACCCTATCTACGCCCCTCCTCTCCGGGCAGCGAGCAGCGGATAGGCTGTCGATGTCGAGCCTGCGCTTTCTTGTAGACTTCGCCCCATGCCGCTGAGTCCTGGCACTGGTCTCGGCGTATATGAGG
Source organism: uncultured Solibacteraceae bacterium (assembly GCA_964548865.1). Classification (GTDB taxonomy): domain Bacteria; phylum Acidobacteriota; class Vicinamibacteria; order Vicinamibacterales; family SCN-69-37; genus DASUGC01. Next base: position 3,503 of record CAZJTG010000035.1, on the reverse strand, counting down.
TCACGGCTGCTATCGGCGCGCGACGGCCGCCGGTTCCTCTTCATTGTTTCCAAGCGCGAAGCGAACGCTCCGCCATGAGCCCCATTAACGTCAGGGTCAACTGGACGTCGGGGCTGAAGAAGTGAAGGTCAGTCGATCCAGACGGTCTTCACGGGATACCGCTCGATCGTCGCGTCGCTCGTGACAAGCGTCAGGTCGTGATATAGCGCCTGGCAGATCAGCATGCGGTCGAACGGGTCGCGATGAAACGCCGGCAGCTTTGCCAGATTGGCAATCGCGCCCTCCTCAAGCGACAGCGATGCGATGGCGTGGCGTTCACGCTGGGTGGTCACGTACGACCACGCGGGCCCAGGCAGTTGCAGCCGGTCGATCTGCGACTTGACGACGACTTCCCAGATCGAGACCGCGCTGAGCCAAACGTCGTTCTCTGCCGCGCGGATGAGATCGCGAGTCGGGACCGGCAAACGGCGATCCGCCGAGACGTACCAGAGGAACGTCGCGGTATCGAGCAGGAGGTTCATCGACCCTCGAAATCGCCGAGGACGTCATCCGGCAGTGGCGCGTCGAAGTCACGTGGCGCCTTGAACTTCCCGCGACAGAGTCCGGCGGGACGCTGCGTGCCTCGTTGAGGTGGCCGCGCCGGCCGGACCTCCGCGACGACCCTGTGGTGGCGGGTGATCGCCACGGTTTCTCCGGCCTCGACCCGGTCGATCAGCGCCGAGAGCCCCGCCTTGGCTTTGGCCAGTGTGACCTTCGTCATGACCAGCATTATAGTCACATCAAGTGTGGTCGTGGAAGGGCCCCGGCCTGTTATCGAGCGCGAAGCGCAGGTGCGGGCCTCGCTGAACCACCCGAACATCGCCCACCAGATCGCGCTCCGTCGGCCGGCCGCCGCGTTGTTTGCGCTGCCGACACAGTCAATCGTGATCTTCCCGGACGCCGAGTATGACGTCGCCCCCGACGGAAGATTCCTGTTCAATGTGCCGGTCGAAAAGACGTCGCCGACGGCGGTCGTCACGCTGAACTGGAAGGCCGGGATCAAGAAGTAGAGAGCTCCGGCGTTCCTGTAAACTTCGCCCATCATGATCGGCCAGACACTCGGCTCATACCAGGTCGTTTCCAAGCTCGGCGCCGGCGGCATGGGCGAGGTCTATCGCGCGCGCGACACGAAACTCGACCGCGACGTCGCGATCAAGATCCTGCCCGAGCTGTTCGCGCAGGATCCTGAGCGCTTGGCCCGCTTCGAGCGCGAAGCGAAGACGCTGGCGGCGCTCAACCACCCGAACATCGCCGCCATCTACGGCATCGAGCAGGGCGCGATCGTCATGGAACTGGTTGAAGGCGAGGATCTGTCAGTACTGATTGACCGTGGATCCCCCGAAGCCGAGCGTGAAAGCGCGAGGCTGAGGGAGAGTGATGCACGGCAAGCGCGTGGGGGTGGGGCCCCACGCGAACTAAGTAGTGCTGACCGCGGCCTCCCCCTCGCCGACGCCCTCGCAATCGCCCGCCAGATCGCCACCGCGGTCGAGGCCGCGCACGAGCAGGGCATCGTGCATCGCGATCTGAAGCCCGCGAACGTAAAAGTCCGGGCCGACGGCACGGTGAAGGTGCTCGACTTCGGGCTGGCGAAGGCCATGGACCCTTCCGCATCCGGCGCAGCTGATGCCGTGATGAACTCGCCGACGCTCACGGCACGCGCGACGCAGATGGGCATGATCATCGGCACCGCCGCCTACATGGCTCCGGAGCAGGCGAAGGGCAAGGCCGTCGACAAGCGCGCGGACGTGTGGGCGTTCGGCGTCGTGCTGTACGAAATGCTGACGGGCCGGCGCGCGTTTGCGGGAGACGACGTGTCGGAGACGCTGGCGTCGGTGCTGAAGGACACGCCGTCGATCGCGTCGCTGCCGGTTGATGTGCCGCCCTCAATCAAGCGACTGCTGCGGCGCTGTCTGGAAAAAGATCGCACGAAGCGGCTCGACTCGATGGCAGCCGCGCGGCTCGACATTGAGGATGCGCTCGCCGGAGAGCCAGCCGCGGTTGCACCGGCCGCGGCGGTGACTCCGCAACCCCGAGTTCAACCCGCGATGGTCGCCGGCGCGATCGGCCTCGCGATCGTCGCTGCCGCCGGCGCGTGGTTCCTGAAGCCCGCCGCCGTTCCCGCCACGCCCGCCGTCTCGCGCTTCGCGGTGACTCTCCCGGCTGGCTCGAACTGGACGCGCAGCGGCCGGCACGTCATTGCGGTTTCTCCGAACGGTACGCACGTCGCCTACATCGCCGACAACAAGCTCTTCCTGCGGAAGGTAGATCAGTTTGAGGCCGTGGCCGTCTCGAGTGTCAACGATCCGGTGGGAGTGTTCTTCTCGGCCGACAGTGAGTGGGTCGGATTCCACGCAGCGGGCAAGCTTCAGAAGGTGGCGATTACCGGCGGCGCACCGGTCCCGCTCGCGACCATCGCGTCGCCAATGGGCGCGAGTTGGACGGATGACACGGTCGTGTTCGCGCAGGAAAAGGGCATCTTTCGCGTTCCGGCCACCGGCGGTACGGCGGAGCTTATAGCAACGCGCGAGGGCGTGGAGCTATTAACCAGTCCGCAACTGATGCCCGGCGGGCAGGCGGTGCTGTACACGAAGGCCGCACCCGGTTCAGCGAACGACGGAGAGCTCGTGATCGAGCAGATCGCGACACATGCGCGGACAGTGGTGCTCCGCGGCGGCATGGACGCACGCTTTATCGGGACTGGAGCTGGACACCTCGTCTACAGCCGGTCCGGCGAGATTCTGGCGGTCCCGCTCGATCTCGCGGCACTCAAAGTCACGGGCTCACCCGTGTCGCTCGTGGCGGGGATAAGAGAATCGCTCCTGCCGTTTGGCGTCGGACATTTCGGCGTATCAGCCACGGGAACGCTCGTGTACGTGTCGGGCACTACGGACAGTCAATCGCAACTGATGTGGGTGGACATGAAGGGCGTCCAGCAACCGATTACGCCAGACAGAGGAGGTTATTCCTACCTCCGCGTCTCACCGGACGGCAAATGGGTCGCGTTTACCGAAGCCGTCGGCGGCGACGTCGACGTGTTCGTGCTGGAGTGGGCCCGCAACTCGAAAGTGCGCGTGACGAAGGAACAGGGCGCCGAGACGTCGCCCATTTGGTCGCCAGACAGTAAGCGCATCGCCTACAGTGCGCCCGGCGCCGGTGGCGGCTCCAACATCTATGTGCGCGCGGCAGACGGATCGGGCGCGGCTGAGCGCCTGACGACCAGCCCCAACCTGCACGTCCCGTTCTCGTGGTCGAAGGACGGCGAGACGTTGATCTTTGTGGAACAGACGGCACAGAACAGCAACGATATCTACGCCCTGCCACTCACCGGCGACCGTAAGCCGCGGCCGCTTGTGACGTCGTCGTTCGACGATCGGCGGCCGCTGCTTTCACCGGATGGGAAGTGGCTGGCGTATGGGACGAACGAGCGGGGTGGGTCTGAGATCCACGTGCGGCCGTATCCCGAC
>CAZJTG010000034.1:0-22441 GCA_964548865.1 uncultured Solibacteraceae bacterium | reverse complement strand
AACGAGCTTATCAGCCTCGGCGAAACGATGTAGCGCTATGATGGCCGCGCTCGCGCCGACGGGCCGATGCTGAAAGCTGCTTTCGACCTCATTGTCACCGCCGACCCATCGCTCATCCAGACCGTCGAGTTCTCGCTCGCGATCAGCCTCGGCGCCACCACCCTCGCTGCCCTGGTGGCGGTTCCGTTCGGCGCTCTGGTTGGCCTGGCCTCCTTTCGGGGCCGGTCCGCAGTCATCGTCGTTCTCAACTCGTTGATGGGCCTGCCGCCGGTCGTCGTCGGACTGACCGTCTATCTGCTCCTGTCGCGTTCGGGACCGCTCGGCGACCTCGGGCTGCTCTTCACGCCCGAGGCGATGGTGCTGGCCCAGGCCATGCTCGTCGCCCCCATCATCGCGGCACTCACGCGCCAGACCATCGAGGATCTCTGGACCGAGTACCGGGATGAATTCGCGGCCGCCGGCGTGCGGCCGATGGCGCGACTGTTCGCGCTCATCCGCGACGGGCGGTTCAGCCTCATCACCGCGCTTCTCGCCGGATTCGGCCGTGCCATCGCAGAAGTGGGAGCGGTCATCATCGTCGGCGGCAACATCGAGGGATTCACGCGAACGATGACGACGACCATCGCGCTCGAGACGTCGAAGGGCGATCTCGAACGTGCGACCGCGCTCGGCATGATTCTGATCGGGCTTGTGGTCGCGATCAATGCTGCGGTGTGGTCGGTGCGGCGAGTGGCGCAGAGGTACGCCGCGTGACGTCCGGCCGTGCTCCGAACGCCGGCGCGATGCTGGAACTCGAGCGAGTCTCCTGCGCCGCGGGCCGCGTGCAGCTTCTGTCGGACGTGTCCCTGCGCGTGGCCGCCGGGGGACCCACGGCCATCATCGGGCCTAACGGGGCGGGCAAGACCACGCTGCTGCGAATGCTGATGGGACTCATCGCACCGACCGGAGGCCGGTTGAACTGGATCGGCGTCGTGCCGAGACGGGCGATCGTCTTTCAGCGACCCGTGATGCTCCGCCGGACCGTGGCGGGCAACATGGCGTTCGCGCTGGCGGCTGCCGGCGTTCCTCGCGATCGCCGGGCGATCAGAGCCCGGGCGTTGCTGGACCTGGTGGGACTGCAGCCACTCTGGGACCGGCCGGCGAGGCGTCTCTCGGCGGGCGAGCAGCAGCGCCTGGCGCTCGCTCGGGCCCTGACGCGCGATCCGGCGCTCCTCCTGCTCGACGAGCCGACCGCGAGCCTCGATCCTGCGGCCAGCAGGTCGCTCGAAGAACTCGTTCAGACGATCTCCAGTGGCGGCACGACCGTTCTCATCGCGACGCATGACCTCGGTCAGGCGCGCCGAATCGCCCGCGACGTCGTGCTGCTGCATGCGGGCCGCCTCGTCGAGACGGCGCCGGCGACGTCCTTCTTCGCGGCGCCGGGCACGCCTCTCGGCCGCGCCTTCATCGCCGGCGAGTTGCTGCCGTGATCGCAGGAAGGCCGACCTCGAACAGCCGGACGGGACGATGCGCGCGTGCGGCACTGCTCGCGGGGCTGGCCGCGCTGCTTGCCGCCGGTTCCTGCCCGCGGGACGGATCGATCGTCGTCGCATCGACGACTTCCACGCAGGATTCCGGGCTGTTCGAGCACCTGCTGCCGCGGTTCACGGCGCGCACGGGTATTCAGGTGAAGGTCGTCGCGCAGGGAACGGGCCAGGCGCTCGAAACGGGAAGGCGTGGTGACGCCGACGTGGTGTTCGTCCACGCGCCTGAGCAGGAGGTCGCGTTCGTCGCCGCGGGCGATGGCGTCCAACGTTATCCGGTGATGTACAACGACTTCGTGCTCGCCGGCCCGAGGAGCGACCCGGCGGGCGTGCGAGGCCGCGACATCACGTCGGCGCTCCGGACGATTGCCGGCGGCCGGCATCCGTTCGTCTCGCGAGGGGACAAGTCAGGGACGCATTCGGCCGAACTCAGCCTCTGGAAGCGCGCCGGCATCGACATCGTCGGCGACCACGGGACGTGGTACCGATCGATCGGACAAGGCATGGGCGCGGCATTGAACACGGCGTCCGCGGTGCCGGCCTACGTCCTGTCGGATCGCGGCACCTGGATTTCGTTCAGGAACAAGGGAGCGCTCGACGTGCTCGTCGAGGGCGACGTCCAGTTGTTCAATCAGTACAGCGTCATCCTCGTCAACCCGTCCAGACACCCGTCGGTGAAGCAGGCCGAGGGTCAGGCGTTCATCGATTGGCTCATCTCACCGGACGGCCAGGCCGCGATTGCGTCGTTCCGGGTCGACGGAACGCAGCTGTTCCGACCGAACGCTGCGGCCGCGCGGTGACCGGCGCGCGGTCCTGAATCGCCGGTACACGACGGGCGCCCTGTGTTAGGGTTCCCCCGTGTCACTCGGCACCCTCGACTGGCTGATCGTTGTCGCCTCCCTTCTCGTCTGCTTCGTACCCGCGCTGTTCTTCGGCAGGCGGGCCGGGCAGAGCACGGCCGAGTTTTTCGCCTCGGGGCGCGCGGTGCCATGGTGGCTCGCCGGGTTCTCGATGGTGGCGACCACGTTCAGCAGCGATACGCCGAACCTGGTCACGGACATCGTGCGGCGCCACGGCGTGGCCGGCAACTGGGTCTGGTGGGCGTTTGCGCTCACGGGCATCGCCACGGTCTTCTTTTACGCACGACTCTGGCGCCGCTCGGGCGTCCTGACCGACCTCGAGTTCTACGAGCTCCGCTACTCGGGCAAACCGGCCTCGTTCGTCCGGGGATTCCGCGCGATTTATCTCGGTCTGTTCTTCAACTGCATCATCATGGCCACGGTGAATCTGGCCGCCGTGAAGATCGCCGGGATTCTCTTCGGCATGGACCGGTGGCAGACACTCGCCATCGTGGGCGTGCTGAATGTGATCTTCGCGACGTACGCCGGTCTGTGGGGCGTGCTTGTCATCGACATGATCCAGTTCGGGATCATGATGACGGGCGTCATTGCCGCCGCGTACTTCGCCGTCTCGCTGCCTCAAGTTGGCGGCCTCGACGGGCTGATGGCGAAACTGGCGGTCACGTCGGGGCCGGGCGGCCTCGACTACACACGATTCCTGCCCGACTTCACAAACAACTGGGAGCTGGCCGTCGGCGTGTTCGTCATGCCGATTGCCGTGCAATGGTGGTCCGTGTGGTATCCCGGCGCGGAGCCCGGCGGCGGGAGCTACGTCGCGCAGCGCATGCTGGCGTCGAAAACCGAGAAGGACGCGCTGAACGCGGTGCTCTTCTTCAACATCGCGCACTACGTGATCCGCCCGTGGCCGTGGATTCTTGTCGCCCTCGCGTCGGTCGTCGTATACCCGGAGCTCTCGGACATCCAGCGCGCGTTCCCGAACCTGGATCCCACGCTGCTTGGACACGACATCGCGTACCCCGCGATGCTCACGTTCCTGCCGGTCGGGTTCGCCGGCCTCATCGTGGGTGCGCTTCTCGCGGCCAACTCGTCCACGATTCTCACGCACCTCAACTGGGGCGCGTCGTACCTCGTGCACGACTTCTATCGCCGCTTCGTGCGAGCTGACGCGGACGAGCGTCACTACGTGCGGGTCGGACGCTGGGTCACGGTCGGACTGTTCGTGGCCTCGTCCGGCACCGTGTACCTCATGGACACGGCACGCGAGGCTTTCGGCATCATTCTTCAGATCGGCGCCGGCACGGGACTGCTCTATCTCGTGCGCTGGTTCTGGTGGCGCGTCAACGCCTGGTGCGAGGTCGTGGCGATGACGAGCTCGCTCATCGTGTCGGTGGGTCTGCTCGCCGCCGGCCGGAACGGTATCGAGATCAGCGCCCACGCGGGAATGCTGATCACGGTGGCCATCACGAGCGTGTGCTGGATCGCGACGGCGTACCTCACGCCGGCCACGGACCGGGCCACGCTCGTTTCCTTCTATAGGAAGGTGCGGCCCATCGGTCCCGGCTGGGCGAGCGTGCGTGATGAGGCGCTGGGCAGCGGAAGCCTCACGGCCGCCGACCTGAAAGGACCTGCCGCAGGCGACAACATCCCTCGCGCGATGCTGGGATGGGTGGCCGGCTGCACCACGATTTGGTCTGGCCTCTTCATGATCGGCAGCTTCCTCTACGGCCAGGCGATGCAGGCGGTCATGCTCACGGCAGTGTTCGTCGCAGGCGCATCCGCGCTGACCTGGGTGATGCGCGGACTCTGGCCAGATTCCGAACGCGTCTAGAACCCCCCTCTTGCGACACGGAGAACGCTGGACACGGAGGGCTCTCGCTTGGGAGCTCCGTGTCCCGGTTGCTCCGTGTGACCAGGACAGGCGCCAGGCGAGGCGATTGACAAAACGGACCGGCCTGTCCGTCTTACTCTCAGGTGTGCCACGCGATGACGAGGGCAGGCAGGATCGTGAGCTGCTGCGGCAGCTGGCCGAGGGCCGGCAAGGGGCACTGGCCGAGCTGTACGACCTTCACGCCGCTTCTCTGTTTCGACACGCCATCGCGCTCTCCCGGAACCGCACGGACGCCGAGGACCTCGTGCACAACGTGTTCGTGAAGCTCGCCGGCCTGGGCCCGGAGCTGCTCGGCGTTCGCGCGCCGGCCGGTTATCTGCATCGGATGCTGCATACGACCTGGATCGACGGCCGCCGCCGGGTGCACGTCGCCGGACGAATCGCAACCGGCCCGCTCCCCGAAGCGCCGCATGTGCCGGCGCACGACACGGCGATGGACGTCATCCGGGCGCTCGACGGCCTGCCCGAGGAGCAGCGTCAGGCCGTCGTCCTTCATGCGGTCGAAGGATTCTCGTTTCGTGAAATCGGCAGGATGACCGGCGTCTCTCTGTTCACGGCGGCCGCGCGATACCGGCTGGCCGTTGCAAAGATGCGAACCGCGCTGAAGGCCGCCATCAGGACTACGACATGAACCATCGGGCACTGCGTGAGCGTCTTCGATCAGCGGAGTGGCCGGCGCCATCGCCTGAGTTGCGGTCGCGGATTACCGCGACGCCGCTACGCCCGCAGGCGATCGCGTGGAGCGATCGGATCCGGCACTCGCGGGGTTGGAGGATCGGTATGGCCGCGGCAACGGTCGCCGTCATCGCCTTCGATATCTGGGGCGCGCGCGCGACCGCGCCGGTGTCGCCGGCGGCACTCGTCGTCGAGGCGAGGATACTGGAGATCGCGGACCTCATGCGATCACTCGGGTTTGCAGATGACGTCGCCAATTCCATCGCCCTGCGTGGAGCCGGGGCACGGAGCGCGATCACGGTCGACCGCATGTCGATGATTTCTGGAGCGAACCGATGAGGCTGGGATTCCGATGGCGCCGCGTGCGCCTGAGCCTTCTGTCGGCGATCCTGGTCGCGCTCGTCGGCTACACAGGGTGCGATTTCTTGGCCGGACGACGGTTGGCGGCGGAAGTCGCGAAGTTCGAGGCCCGCTACGGCACGCTCTCCAGCGAGATGATCAAGCCACCGGAGGTGCCGGCGGCGGAAAACCGCGCGCGCCTCGTCAATGCCGCGGCCGCCCTCATGAACACGGTCACCACCCAGCATAGGACGGCGCTGTCACGGTTCGTTGCGGATCAGGCGAAGAAGACGGTCCCCCAGGAACTGCGGGTGTACGTCGACTCGAACGCCCAGGCGATTCAGATGGCCCGACAGTTCGTCACGCGTCCCCGGAGCAGTTTCGGCGTGGACTACCGATCGGCCGGCGATCGACCTCCGCTGATCGACATCCGTACGCTGTCGAGGGTGCTCTATGTGGCGACCCTCGTGGCCATCGAAGATCGCAAGCCCGACGAAGCCGCGGCCCTGATCGTCGCCGGGCAGTCAATGTCGTCAGCCGGCAGAAACGAACCCGACCTCGTCGCCCAGTTGATCCGCGTGGCAATCGCGGATTCCTCGGTCGACGCCACCCAGCGCCTTCTTCAGAACTCTGAGCCGACCCAGGTCGGGCTCGAGCAGATCGCCAGGGCTCTGGCTGAGAATCGCGAGCCTGCCCCAATGACTGCGGGCCTCATGGGTGAGGTCAGGAACGTTCACTACGTCTTCTCCAACCTCGAGGCCGGACGGACAAGGGACGTGGCGGACAATTTCCTGCCCTGGCCGATCGTTCGCGCGGCGCCACGCCTGAGCCGGCCCCTCGTGCGATTGGCACAGGCGAGCTATCTCGCGCAGTTTGGGCGGCTGATCGATGAACAGACGGGCCCGCGTCCGCGGCCAGTGTGGTCGGAGCAGGACAAGCCGCCCGCGTGGGCGTTCGTCGATCGGATGTCGTACACGTTCACGGCTGGAATCAGGCGGGCCATGGACACCGGTGACGAGTTCACCAGAACCCAGGCGGCCGCAGAGCTTGCTGTTGCACTGCGCCGCCACAAACTTGACCGCGCGTCGTATCCGGACGACCTGGGCGCCCTGGTTCCCGCCTATTTGCCATCCGTACCGATCGATCCACTGACAGGAAAGCCGCCACGCTACTCCCGCGAGGGCGACGGATTCACACTGACAATGGAACCGAGCCGGATCTATGCGCCAGGGAAGCGGCCCACGGACGTGTGGAAGTTGACAAAGTAGGCAATCCAGCTGCGCGGGCAGTCCGTAGAGTGGGCAGGATGCGGTTCCGGTCTGAACTCCTGCTCGCGGCCGTCCTGTGCATGGCGACGACGGCGTTCGCCCGGCAGGCTCCGGTGTCCGGCAGGGTCGTCGATGAAACCAGCGCACCCCTGCCGGGCGTTTCGGTCCAGGCAACATCGACGGATCGCAAGACCGTGCAGACCTCGGTCACCGATCGCGACGGACGCTACGCCTTTCCGGCCCTGCCTTCAGGTCAGTACGGTCTCACCTTCTCGTTGATGAACTTCGCCGAGGTGCGACGTCGCGACGTCACCGTCGCCTCATCCACACCGATCCAGGTCGACGTCACGATGCAGGTGTCGATGAACGCGACAGTCGTGGTCACCGGTCACACGACGTTCAGGAACCTCGCGGACCTGGCGAAGCCCTCCGAGAATCTCGTGGGTGTCGCCGTGGCGGCCAGCGAAGGCGCCGTGACAGGCCGGCAGATCGCGACGCGGCCGATCATGCGCTCCGGTGAAGTCCTCGAGGCGGTGCCGGGGGTGATCATCAGCCAGCACAGCGGCGAGGGCAAGGCGAACCAGTACTACCTCCGCGGCTTCAACCTCGACCACGGCACCGACTTCTCCACGACCGTCGCGGGCATTCCCGTGAACATGCCGACGCACGCGCACGGGCAGGGATACTCGGACGTCAACTTCCTGATACCCGAACTCGTGACCGGCGTTCAGTTCCGCAAGGGACCGTACTTCGCCCAGGACGGCGACTTCTCGGCCGCGGGCTCGGCCAACATCAGCTACGCGAACGCGCTCGCGAATCCGCTCGCGATCCTCAGCGCTGGAGAGGACGGCTGGGGGCGCGCACTCTTCGCGGCCTCGCCGCGGGTCGGCGGTGGCACCGTCCTGGCAGCGCTCGAGATGAACCGCAACGACGGTCCCTGGACCCTGCCGGACGACTTCACCAAATTCAACACCGTCGTGCGTTACAGCCGCGGAGGTTTGCAGAACGCCTTCTCGCTCACGGCGATGGCCTATCACAGTTCCTGGACCTCCACGGACCAGATTCCCCAGCGAGCGGTCAGGAACGGCCTGATCTCGCGGTTCGGCCACATCGACGCCAGCAATGGCGGCAGCACCGCCCGCTACAGCGTCGTGGCCGATCTCCAGCGAAGCTCCGCTCACGCGGTGACACGGGCGAGCGCGTTCGCGTCTCGGTACCGCTTGAACCTCTTCTCGAACTTCACGTACGCCCTGGACGATCCTGTCAACGGCGACCAGTTCGAGCAGGCGGATCGCCGTTGGACGTCAGGTGCGCGTGTCTCCCGGACGCGCCGGATGACGTGGGGAAGGCGGCTCGGCGAGAACTCGTTCGGCGTTCAGTTGCGGAACGACAGCATTCCGCTCGTCGGGCTGTACCACACGGCCGCGCGCGTGCGCCTGAGTACGACCCGCGAGGACGCGGTCACGCAGACGTCGGCCGCGGCATTCGCCGAGAACGAACTGCGCTGGCTGCCGTGGCTCCGGACAACGGCGGGCGTACGGGTTGACGGGTACCGGTTCAGCGTCCGCGCCGACGATCCGGTGAACTCCGGACATCGACGGAGTGCGCTCGTGAGCCCGAAGGGCGGCGCGATCTTCGGGCCGTGGACCGACACGGAGTTCTACGTCAACGCGGGCATGGGATTCCACAGCAACGACGCCCGCGGTACGACCATCACGCGCGATCCGGTGAGCGGCGATCCGGCGTTTCCCGTGACGCCGCTCGTCCGGGCCAGTGGCGTGGAGGCGGGCTTCCGATCAATCGCCATTCCGCGTGTCCAGACCACGGTAGCTGTGTGGCGCCTCGCGCTTGCGTCTGAGCTGCTGTTCGTCGGCGATGCCGGCAACACGGAAGCGGGCCGTCCCAGCCGCCGCTACGGTGTCGAATGGACCAACTACGTGCGTCTGTCTCCCACGGTCTCGGTGGATGCCGACCTGGCGTGGTCGCATGCGGAGTTCAGCGACGCCGACCCTGAAGGTGTCGTGATTCCAGGCGCGCCGAACCTGATCGCTTCCGTCGGGTTGACGGCCGACCGGACTCGCGGCGCCTTCGGCAGCGTCCGCTTGCGCTACTTCGGACCGCGGCCGCTCGTCGAAGACGGCGGCGTCCGTTCGAAAGCGACAAGTCTCGTCAACGCCCAGATCGGATATCACCTGACGCCGCGCGTGCATCTTGTGATGGATGCGTTCAATCTCCTCGACTCCAACGCCAGCGACATCGACTATTTCTACACCTCTCGCCTGCCGGGCGAGCCGCAGAGCGGCGTTGACGACGTCCACACGCATCCCACGCTGCCCCGCAGCGTGAGGTTCGTCGTCAGAATCCAGTTTTAGGACCCGCTGGCGTCGATTCCACCAGCGGGCTGATGCCACGCGCACGACCCCACGGGCAGCCGAATTTCGTAATCGGCTGACGCTCCGGGGCAGGCAGATTCGTCGGTATCAGGCTGGACACAGCGATTCTCTGGCCTGAAAAAGGCCGTGGGACTGGCGCGGGAGTTGCTGAATCAGAGGGTCTGATGGGCACGCTGACCCGACTGATTCCTCCGACTGACCCGGCCGCCACCGAGGACGCATTCGCGGAGTTCGCTCCCGAACCGGCATCCACGATAGAGGCGGCGGAAGAGCGAGACTGGTTTGCCGAGTTCCCTGAAGAGGGCGGCGTGAACGCCGCGCCGCGTCAGGCGCCCGGCAAACCGCGACCGACCGCCTGGCTGATGCTCAGCGAGAGCCTGAAGACCGAGAAAGCCTGAACGCCGCCATCTCCTCGCCGTTCCTGACGAGCACCACGTCCCCCACGACGACCAGGTGATTCCACGTCTTGCCTTCGATGGCCGGATGCCTTGCGACCTCGGCGAAGCCGTCTGGTGAGGCCTTCACGAGCACGAGCTCGCCTTCTTCAGACATGACCAGCAGCAGCCGTTGGTCCGCCAGCAGCACGAGTTGTCCGCTCCCGTATCGCCCGCCCTTCCACTTCCGGGCGCCGTCATTGAGGTCGATGCACGCCAGAATGTTGCCGTCGAATCCGTACGCATGCCCGTCGTGCGCGACGATGTCGCTGAAGTAGGGCTTGAGTCCGCGCGACGTCCACTTCTCTGCCGCCGACCATCCGGACGACGTCGCCAGGCTGATGCGGCGCGTCCCGATACCGCCCATCATGTCGCCGGCCGTGATCAGAAGATCGGCGTTGCCGAGCCGCACCGGCTGCAGCATGGCGGTGCCCTCCCAGTCGTGCTGCCAGATCACCTTGCCATCCGAGGGCGAGACGCTCGTGAGGCCGGCGGAACTCTGCATCAGGATCTGCTCCACGCCGGCGATCGTCACGAGCTGCGGCGAGCTGTAGCTGCCGCCGCGCGTGGTGGGTCCCGACCACCTGGGCGTACCGGTCGCCGCGTCGTATGCCGCCAGCCGGCCTGACGCCGCGACAACCACGGCGTCTCCGACGAGCAGGGGCGAGCCGGCGATGCCCCATTCAGGAATCCTGGCGCCGGTGTCGGTCACGGCGTTGCGCGACCAGATGACCGCGCCGGTCCGCGCATCGAGCGCGTTCAGCACGCCGGTGGCCCCGACTGCGTACACGCGACCGAGCCCGACGGCGGGCGTCGCTCGCGGTCCGGGGCCCGCGTTCGACTCGTAGAACCTGACGCGATCCCTGTGCATCCACACCAGCGCGCCGGTCGCGAGGTCGTAACTCGACACGGCCTCGTCGTCACCGCGCTGCTCCTGCGTGTAGATCAGGTTTCCCTGTACGGCGAACGATGACCAGCCAGGACCAATCGGCTTGCGCCACAACTCCACTGGCGGCCTGGTCGCCCAGTCCGTGTCGATCGTCACGCCGTGAATCACGTCGTCGCGCGACGGGCCGCGGAAGCCCGGCCACAGGGCGGCGACGGCCGCATTCGTTGTTGAGGCAACTGCCGGGGCGGCCGGGCTGACGGCAGAGGCCGGATCTTTGGACTCGGCGACAGGGACTGGCGCGGGCGCCGCCGGAACGGCCACCGGCGTCGGCACCGGGGTCGCGGCGATCAGTCTCTCCTCCGGCGTCGGCGTCCAGCGCCAGTGAAAGTCGCCTTCACCATCGCCGGAGACGCCGCCGGTTCTGATCAGGGTGAACCATCCGCACGCAAGCAGGACTCCCACGGCCGTGAGGGCGCGACGGGTCGCCACCGCCTTGTGGCGGGAGAGGACGCACGCGGCGACGAGCGCGAGGCTGAGGACGGGAATGGAGCTGATCCACAGCAGGTGGCCCATCGCGCCGCCGGCGATGGAGATGTCGACAAGGGAGTAAGTACCCCAGACCGCGGCCGCCATCACCGCAAGGACGCCAATCCGCTCGAGCCATGGCGCGCGGCTGAGAAACAACCACCAGACCACGACGAGCAAGCCACAGAACAGGGCGCCGAACAGCCCGTAGGCCGCATAGTCGGGCGCCAGGAGCGGCACACCGATCTTGAAGAACCACTGGAGGACGACGGCAACAACGCCGGGCCAGAGGCGGAGTGGAGTGGGCATGTCTCGAAACAATACTCCCGGCCGGGGGATCAGGTTCCCTGTATCGGGCCTGGGGCCGTCATTCGTCTATCGGTGCGGCCGCGCCTTCAACTCCATGTGCCAGGCGGCAGGCGTGATGGGAATCCTCATTGCCTCCCGGGACTTGAGCCGTTCCGTAAACCTCCCATCGCTGGTCGGGAAGATTTCGCGTTTCCCGCCGCGCGTTCGAGGTTCCCGCCAGCGCGCCGACAGACCTCGGGTGGTTTCGTCCGCGCACGGAAAGGCGACGAAGCCGACGTCGTTCATCGCAAGCGCGAATGCGTCGGCGTTCGGCAGCTGACCGACCAGCGCGTCCGTCAGGTGCGTTGTGAAGGTCGCGAATCGCCCAGCGTCGGCTTCGCCTGAATCGACCGGTCGTCCACTGACGTGACGGTCACGAGTTGCCGAACACGACCCAGCCCAGCCTGCCCACGACAGCCACCGCGAGGATCGCGGCCAGCACGCGCATCTGCATCAGGCTGCGCGCATCGCCTGCGAGCCCGCGCTGCTGCCAGGTCTTCCACCGCTGTGCGATGGCGGCGTCCTCGCGCGTCGTGGCCTCGGAATCAAGAGAAGCGAAGAACTGACCTGCAGGCATGGTGATCTCCCGATGTCGGATCGATCACGCGCCAGCAGGATTGGTGGGGCGTAACCGGTCCGGCGCTACGGCCGGTCGGCGCGCATCTTGGAGGTCACGAAGGATGCTCTCGGAACGCTGAGGGGCGTCGGGGTGACCCGACGCATCAAGTATATGTCACGAACAGGAACGGGACGCGTTCCAGACGGCGGCCTGGCCTATGACCGAGCGTGAGCGAGGGAAATTGGCTGGGACGCAGGGATTCGAACCCCAATAACCTGCTCCAGAGGCAGGTGTCCTACCGTTGAACGACGTCCCAGCAAGGAAGGCGCGACGAGTCGAACTCATCAAACTTAACAGGTCGGGACCGCCCGCGGCAAGGCGGCCGAACCCGGGGGTGACGGCGGCCAGCGTCATCCGGTTCGCCTAGGAAGTAGCCCCGGAAGCCGCGATCTCCTCTTCGCTGAGCCCGGCCTCGCGCAGAACCTCGACGGTGTGCTCGCCGAGTTGAGGGGCGCGGCCGGCGGCCACCGCCGGCGTCTCCGACATCTTGATCGGCGTGCCGACCGTGCGAGTGGTTCCGAGCGACGGATGCTCGGCCTCGACGACCATCCCGCGGGCTGCGACTTGCGGATCGGCGAATGCCTCGGCGTATGAATTGATCGGCCCGCACGGGATGCCGCGCGACGAGAACAGCGCCAGCCAGTGGGCGCGCGTATCTGTGGACGTCAGCGCCTCGATCAGCGGGATGAGGTCGTCGCGATGCCTGACACGCGCGGCGGCCTCCTCGAAGCGTGCGTCGCGCGTCCATTCAGGATGACCGAGCGCCCCGGCCATGTCGGCGAACAGGCGATCGGTGCCCGCGCCGATCGTGATGTATCCGTCCGAGCAACGAATGGCCTGGTACGGCGCCAGGAATCGATGCGCGGATCCCAGGGGCCGCGGCGCGCCACCGCCAAAGTGCTCGGCCGATTCCCAGACCGAGAGCGCCAGTCCCGCCTCGAAGAGCGACGTGTCGATGAACTGCCCGCGCCCCGTGGCGTGGCGATGATGAAGCGCGGCAAGAATCGCGGCGAGCGCGAAGAGCCCGGCGCCGAGATCCGTCAACGGCACGCCTGCTTTCACCGGGGCGCCGCCTGGTTCACCGGTCACAGACATGAGGCCCGACGCACCCTGCGCTATCAGATCGAATCCGCCCTTCCCGGCATCCGGTCCCGTCTGGCCGTAGCCCGAAATCGACGCGTAGATGAGCCGAGGATTGAGGGCAGCCAGGGGGGCATAGTCCAGCCCGAACGCGGCCATGACACCGGGACGGAAGTTTTCGATCAAGACGTCCGTGCGCGACGCGAGGCGCCGGACCGCCTCGCGGCCCGCGTCGGTCTTGAGGTCGAGGACGATGCCCCGTTTTCCGCGATTGAGGGCGGCAAAGCCGGTACTGTCCGTGCCGACGCGGTGGCCCATGTAACGGGCGGGATCGCCGCCCGGCGGCTCCACCTTGACCACATCCGCGCCGAGATCGGCGAGCTGCATCGCGCAGTACGGCCCGGCCATCACCTGGCCGAGTTCGAGCACGCGGAGACCGGCAAGTGCGCTCATTTCAAGACCCCGGCCTCCGTGTAAGGATCGTGCGGGCTAAACATGAATCCATCCGCCACGACTTTCTCACAAGACGGCGCCGTTGCGTTCTTCACCATCAATCGGCCGGAAGCGGGCAATGCGATGACCTGGGCAATGTACGACGCGCTGGTCGAATCCTGCGCCAGGGTTGATGCCGATGCGAATGTGCGTGCGTTCGTGATTCGCGCCGTCGGGGGACCGTTCTGCACGGGCACCGATATCAGCCAGTTCAGGTCGTTCCGCTCGCGACAGGAGGGCGCCGACTACGAACGGCGGCTCGAGGCCTGTGTGGCGCGGCTCGAGTCGGTGCGCGTGCCAACGATCGCCCAGGTCGAGGGTGTCGCCGCGGGCGGGGGGTGCGCGATTGCGCTCGCCTGCGATCTGCGCGTGTGCACGCCGGCCGCGAAGTTCGGCGTGCCGATTGCGCGCACGCTCGGCAACGCGCTGTCGCTCGAGAACACAGCCCGACTGGTCGAGCATTTCGGATTCGCGCGGGCAAGGACGATGCTGATCACCGGCGAGTTCGTGGGCGTCGCGGAAGCGGCGGCGTGCGGCGTGGCGACACGGACGGCCGATCCCGAGCTCATCGCGACGGTCGTGTCCGATCTCGCGGCGGCCATTGCGCGAAATGCGCCGCTCACGATTCGCGCGGCCAGGGAGTCCCTGGCGGCCCTGCGCGAACGGTTCAGAAGACCCGACCAGGGTGTGGACGATGCGATAGCGGACTGCTACGGCAGTGCCGATTTCCAGGAAGGCGTCGCGGCATTTCTGGCCAGGCGGTCGCCGAAGTTCACTGGACGGTAGTGCCGGGCCTTCAGGCTCGGCCGAGCTCCAGTATCGCGGCGGACACTCCGCCTGGTTTGTGCGGCACGCCCGAAGCGGCGAGGCCGAGTTCTACTCCGCCAAGCGAGCCGATGAGCATCAGATCGCCGAAATCTCCGAGATGGCCGATGCGGAACGCCTTCCCTTTCAGCCGGCCGAGACCGGATCCAAGGGACATGCCGTACCGCTCGAGGACGACCTGGCGGAACCGGTCCGCGTCGTGCCCGTCGGGCATCACGACCGTCGTGACCACCGGGCTGTGCTCGTCTTCCCGCTCGCACTGAATGCCGAGACCCCACGCACGCACCGCGGAGCGGGCCGCGGCGGCGAGCCTGCGATGCCGCGCGAACACGCCCGGCAGGCCTTCCTCCGCCAGCATCCGCAGCGCTTCTCGCAGGCCGAACAGCATGTTGGTGGCCGGCGTGGTTGGAAAGTAGCCGCCCGCGTTCGACGCCAGCATGGCGTCCCAGGCCCAGTACGAACGCGGCAGCGTCGCCGTCCGTGACGCGGCGAGCGCCTTCGCGCTGATCGCATTGAAGCTGAGGCCCGGCGGCAACATCAGGCCCTTTTGCGATCCGGCGAGCGTCACGTCGATGCCCCACTCATCGTGACGGAGATCGATCGAGCCCACCGACGACACGGCGTCCACGAGCAGGAGGGCCGGATGACCGGCGCGGTCGATCGCCCGGCGGATCTCTGGTAGTCGCGACGTCACGCCCGTCGAGGTCTCGTTGTGGACGACGAGCACTGCCTTGAGGCGACGATCGCGGTCGTCCCCGAGCCGTGCGGCCAGTTCGTTGGGATCCACACCGCGCCGCCAGGTTCCGGGCACGATCTCGACGCCGAGACCGAGGCGCCGGGCGACTTCGGCCCAGTTCTTCGCGAACTCGCCGATATCGAACGCCAGGACGGAGTCGCCCGGCGACAGCGTGTTCACGAGCGACGCCTCCCACGCGCCGCTGCCGGACGCCGGATAGATCACCACCGGCAGCCTCGACAGAAAGACCGTCAACAGGCCGACGAGAACTTCGCGGCCGAGTGCGGCGAAGGCCGGGCCGCGATGATCGATGGTCGGCTCGGACAGGGCGCGGAGGACGCGATCGGGGGTGTTCGTGGGTCCGGGAATCTGAAGGAAATGGCGGCCGAGGTTTGCCACGCGGGCATCCTACCGCAGCAGGCGTCATAATCACGCCCGCTGATGGCCACCGGGGTCGATGTCGCCGCGCTTGTCCGCGATCTCGCGGACCTCGAGGGTGAAGTGCGTTTCGATGCGCTGTCGCGCGCGCTGTACTCGACCGACGCCAGCGTCTATCAGATTCAGCCGCTCGGTGTCGTCGTTCCCGGGACGCGCGCGGATCTCGTGCGCCTCGTCAACGCGTGCCGCCGGCACGGCTGCTCCATCACGATGCGCGGCGGCGGAACCTCGCAGGCGGGCCAGTGCATCGGCAACGGCCTGGTCGTCGACACCTCGAAGCGCTTCAATCGGCTGCTCGAGGTGAATCCGGCCGAACGCTGGGCGCGCGTCGAGCCAGGCGTGGTGCTCGACGATCTCAATGCCGCGCTCGCTCCGCACCGGCTGCGCTTCGCGCCGGACATTTCCTCCGCGAGCCGCGCGACCGTAGGCGGGATGATCGCGAACAACTCGGCGGGCGCGCGCTCGGTCGTCTACGGCAAGACGATCGATCACGTGCTCGAGCTCGAGGTCCTGCTGTCGGATGGAAGTGTCGCGTACTGCCGCGACGACGAGGCGGGATCCGGCGGTACGCTCCAGAATCGCGCAGGCCGCAGGGTGCGCGACCTGGCCGCGACGCATGCCGCGGAAATTGACCGGCGTTTTCCGAAGGTAATCCGGCGCGTCGGCGGGTACAACCTGGACGAGTTCCTGCCGGGGCGGCCATTCAATCTCACGCGCCTGTTCGTCGGCTCAGAAGGCACGCTCGGCATCGTGCTTGAGGCAAAGCTGAAGCTGGTGCCGCTGCCTCCGGCCAAGGTGCTGCTGACGATTCAGTTCAGCGATCTGCTTGACGCGCTTGGCGCCACGCCGGCCATCCTCGCCCACGGGCCCTCGGCGGTCGAGGCCATGGATGCGTTCATCCTGAATCACACGAAGATGAACGCCGACCTTCACCGCCTGCGCGAGACGTTCGTCCAGGGCGAGCCGGCGGCCCTGCTCTGCGTGGAGTTCGCGGGCGATCGCGTGGACGACCTCGTGCCGAAGCTCGACGCGGTGGAGGCGGACCTTCGCACGCGCGGCTTCGACATTGCGACACGCCGGGCGGTGACGCCGGTTGCGCAGCAGGCGATCTGGCACGTGCGCGAGGCCGCCCTCGGCCTCTCGATGTCGATGAAGGGCGACGCCAAGGCTATTTCGTTCGTGGAGGACGCGGCCGTCGCGCCAGAGCGGCTGCGCGACTACATTCGGGAGCTCATCGACATCGTCGCTCGCCACGAGACGACCGTGGGCGTGTACGCCCACGCGTCGGTCGGCTGCCTGCACGTGCGGCCCGTGATCAACCTCAAGACGGCGGCCGGCGTGCGCACGTTCGAGGCGATCGCCTCGGACGTTGCCGACCTCGTGCTGAAACATGGCGGCGCGCTCTCGGGTGAACATGGCGACGGCCTCGTACGCAGTCCGTTCATGGCTCGCATGTTCGGCGACACGCTCTACGAAGCCTTTCTGGAGATCAAGCGCGCATTCGATCCGGATGGCCTGTTCAATCCCGGGAAGATCGTCGATGCGCCGCCGCTCGCGAGCAACCTGAGGTTCGGCCCCGCGTACCGGGCGCAGCCGGTCGAGACGGCGTTCGATTACGAGGGACACGGTGGCTTCGCCGGCGCGGTCGAGATGTGCAGCGGCCTCGGCGCCTGCCGGAAGACCGCCGCCGGCACGATGTGTCCGTCGTTCATGGCGACACGTGAAGAGATGCACTCGACGCGTGGCCGCGCCAACGCGCTTCGGCTTGCGCTGTCGGGCAGACTCGGCGAATCCGGTCTGGCCGACGAGACCGTGAAGGCGGCCCTGGATCTGTGCCTCGAGTGCCGCGCCTGCAAGAGCGAGTGTCCGGTTGGCGTCGACGTCGGGCGCATGAAGAGCGAGTTCCGGTCGGCGTACTGGACGAAGGCGGGCACGCCCATATCTGCCCGCGCGCTCGGACGGATCGATCGCCTCGCAGTCTGGGGAAGCCGGCTGGCGCCGCTGGCGAACGCCCTCGGCCGATCAGCGCTGGGTCGCGCCCTGAACGAGCGCGTGCTGGGCATCGACCGCCGTCGCACCATGCCCGCGTTCGTCATGCAGACGCTGAGGAAGAAATGGAGCGGGGCCTCATTTCAGGGGGACGTTGCGCCCATTTCTGTTTTCGTGGACACGTTCACGAACCACGTTCATCCGGAGATCGGCGTGGCCGCGCTGGATGTCATGAGCCGCGTGGGCCGGCGGCCCACGCTGGCGCCGAACGTCTGCTGCGGCCGGCCGCTGATTTCACAGGGGTTGCTGGCCGAGGCGCGTGAGCGGGCTCGCGAAAACGCCGCCCGGCTCTATTCCGTGGCCGATCGCGGTGGCACCCTGGTCTTTCTCGAACCGAGCTGCCTCTCGGCCGTACGGGAGGACGCGCCGGACCTTCTGAGCGGCGACGACCGCCGACGCGCGCTCGCCGTGGCCGGGCAGTCGCGGCTCTTCGAGGACTGGCTCGAAGGCGAGTGCGGGGCGGGCCGGGCCGCCCTGCCCTTCCGAAGTGGTCCGGCCACGATCCTCCTTCACGGCCATTGCCACCAGAAGTCGATGGGCGACCTGGCGCCTGCGCGCGCCCTGCTCGGTCGCATCCCCGGCGCGTCCGTCGTCGATCCGGATGCCGGCTGCTGCGGCATGGCCGGCTCGTTCGGCTACATGAGGAATCACTTCGAGGTCTCACAGGCGATTGGCGAGCGACGGCTCCTGCCGGCAATCCGGGCGCTCGGATCGGACGCTGTCGTCGTCGCAAGCGGCACGTCCTGCCGCCAGCAGATTGCGGACTTCGCGGGAATTCGTGCGTATCACGCGGCCGAGCTCGTGCAGAATCTGTTGGCCCCGGCACCATGAACCTCGCGCTCCTCTCCGTGTCCGCGCTGGCGATCGCCGTGCTCATCAGCTGCTTCAGCCGGCTGAACGTCGGCGTGCTCTCGATCGCGTTCGCCTGGATCGTCGGCGTCTACGTCGGCGGCCAGCCCGTCGGCGCCGTCATGAGTGGCTTTCCGAGCCAGCTGTTCCTGACGCTGACCGGCGTCACGCTCGTCTTTGCGATGGCGCAGTCGAACGGGACGCTCGCCCAACTCACGCACCATGCGGTCCGCGTCTGTCGCGGCAGCGCCGGCACGATTCCCATCATGTTCTTCGTACTCGGGGCGGCGCTCTCGTCGATGGGCCCGGGTAACATCGCGACCGCCGCGCTGCTCATCCCGATCGCCATGGCCACGGCCGCGCGCGCCGGCATCCCGTTGTTTCTCATGGCGATCATGGTTGGCAACGGCGCCAACTCGGGCGCGCTCTCGCCCTTCGCGCCCACCGGAATCATCGTCAGCGGCATCATGGCGAAGAACCAGATGCCGGGTCTCGAACTGCAGGCGTATCTCTACAACTTCGGCGCGCATGCGGGGATGGCGTTTGCCGGCTACTTCCTGCTTGGCGGCCTGAAGCTGTTCGCGCGCCACCGCACGGTCGAGGTGGTCGATCCGGACGGAGAGCAAGCGTTCACCGCGAAGCAGTGGATCACGCTCGGCGTGATCGCGGCACTCATCATCAGCGTGCTGGCGTTCAAGGCCAACGTCGGACTCGCGGCGTTTCTCGCCGCCGTGCTGCTGGCGGCCACCGGCACGGCCGACGATGCCGACGCGATCAAGCTGATGCCGTGGCGGGTCATCATGATGGTGTGCGGCGTCACCGTGCTGATTGCGCTCGTCGAGCGCTTTCAGGGGCTCGACCTCATGGTCTCCCTCGTCGCGCGCGTGTCGAGTCCAGGCACGGTCACATTCGTCGTCGCGTTGATTACCGGCATCGTGTCGGTCTACAGCAGCACGTCGGGCGTCGTGCTGCCGGCGTTCCTTCCGCTGGTGCCCGGACTCGCGGCCGCGCTTCCGGGCGCCACCGCCGCCGGGATTGCGATGTCGATGAACGTCGGCGGGCACCTCGTCGACGTCTCTCCCCTCTCCACGATTGGCGCGCTCTGCATCGCAAGCGCCGGCATCGCGGACACGCGGCGGCTCTTCAATCAGTTGCTCGCCTGGGGCCTGTCGATGGCGATCATGGGCGCCGCGCTCTCGTACGTCCTGTTCTGATCCGCCGGGGGTCGCGCTCCGGGCGCCTGTGTTAGCTTGACGGCGTGAGACATCCTGGAATCGCCGCCACCCTGCTCGCTGCCACGGCCGCGATCGCGGACCAGGTGCAGCCGGCCGCGCAGAGCCGCGTGGTTCGCGCCACGCTCGAGTACCGCGCGCCGGGCGACGGCAGGCCCGCGCCGAATTTTTCGCCGAAAGGCACCCAAATCGCGCTCACGGAGCTTCCGAAGGCGGCCACGTTGCCTCCAGGCGCGAAGCGGCCCGCCAGGGCAGGTACGATGGAAGTCGGCCCGAACAGGACGGCCTGGCTTCCGATCCTGGCTTCGGCGGGAACCGAGTGTCCGGTTGACCTCTGCCGGATCTACATCGACCGGAACCGCAACCGGAATTTCTCCGATGACGGCGCCGCGCTCACGGCGGCGCCGAGTCAGAACGCGCGAACCAGGGCATGGTGGACGTCCATCGACCGGGTGCCGCTCTCGATTCCCTATGGGCGCGGCATCGCGGAATCCTACCTGGTGAATTTCTGGCTCGTCCGCGACGACGGAGCGCCGACGCCACACCTCCTGCGTTACTCCGTGGGTTCGTGGCGGCAGGGCACGGCGACTATCAACGGGGTGGATGCGCTTGTCGCGGTGATGGACTCCAACAACGACGCGGTTTTCACGAAGGCCGACACCTGGAGCGCGATCGCGGCCTCGGAACCGAACGCGGCGAAGGCCGTGCTCACGCTGGCCGAGGCACGGCCCACCAGCCGGCTGATGTTCATCAGCGCGGGCGGCAAGGACAGGCAATCGAGTTTCGGCGGATGAGCCCGGACGGACGATCGATCGACTTCGCGATCATCGACCGCGGCATCACGAAGGCCCTGGATCGCGCGCCGGATGACTTGGTGCGCGAGGAACGGTCGCGGCCGCGCGCTCAGGTGCCGTTCGAGTGGGGCCACAACGCCGCCGGCCTGACCGCGGCGCTCGCGAAGGCGAAGGCCACCGGCAAGCTCGTGTTCATCGATTTCGAGGCGACGTGGTGCGGGCCATGCCACACGATGGACGAGTGGATTTGGACGGACGCCGAGGTGGCCGCGCGTCTGAACGAGCGCTTCGTCGGCGTGAAAGTGGACGCGGATCTCGAGAAGACGATCGTCAAGCGATACAACATCGTGGGCTATCCCACGATGATCGTGGTCGATCCGGCGGGCCGCGAACTCAAGCGCGTCGCGGAGTACCAGTCCTCGAAGCAGATGCTGCAGTTCCTGAGCGGCTTCTAGGCCGCGGGGAATTCCCGCCATCGCTCGTCGCCGCATCGAGGCGCGAGGCCAGCGATGCGAACTCAGGCTTCGGCCCGGTCCAGCGGAGATCGTCGACGTTCGTGAACAGCGGCAGATCGGATCGCAGCGTCGCGAGCGTTCTGAAGAGCAACGCCTTGTCCCGATCGGCGGCGAGCGTTGCCGCCAGGCGCGCGGGATTGGTCGCGTTCGCGTGCCAGTCGCGAATATCGGCGGGAATGTGTTCGATGTGGCCGAAGCGCGCCAGCACCGCCGCCGTGGACTTCGCGCCCCAGCCCGGCAGGCCGGGATAGCCGTCCGACGAGTCACCAACGAGCGCCAGATAATCGGGAATCGACGCGGGGGGCACCCCGAATTTCCTGATGACGCCTTGTTCGTCGAGTTCCTGCCGCGTTCGCCGGTTGAACTGCACGACCCGTCGTCCCACGACGGACTGCGCGAGATCCTTGTCTGGCGTGCAGATCACGACACGCTCCACCCGCGTGTCGCCGGCGGCCAGGCGTGCGGCGGACGCCAGCGCGTCATCGGCCTCGAACTCCACCATCGGCCAGACCGTGACGCCGAGGGCCGAGAGCGCGTCCTCGAGCGGCTGGAACTGCGACAGGAGATCGCGCGGAACGCCGGCGCTCGTCTTGTAGCCACGCCAGAGCGCGTTGCGAAACGACTCAATCACGTGATCGGTCGCGACGCCGATGTGTGTGGCGTCCCCGCTCCGGATCATGCCCAGGACGGAGTTGACGACGCCCCGCACGGCCGCGAGTTCGTGGCCCGCCTCGTCACGCGCGGAGGGGAGCGCATAGAAATGGCGGAACAGTTCGTAGGTGCCGTCGATCAAGTGGACGATCACTGGTGCGTCCGAAGGCCTTATGTGAGCACCAGCTTCGCGCCGGCGACGACAAGCACGAGGCCGAGGAGCCGCCGGAACGTCGGCGTGCCGATCCGCCGGCTGCCGATCTCGGAACCGGCGACTCCACCGGCCACGACCGCGAGGCCCCAGAGCGGCCACACGTCCGGGACGTGACTGAGGCTTGTGGGGTTGCCGGCCAGGCCGGCGAGCGAGTTGACCAGGATGAACGCGGCCACGATACCGCCCGTCTGGCGCGTCTCGGCCCAGCCCATGAACAGCAGCAGCGGACTGAGGAAGATGCCGCCACCGGTGCCCGTCAGTCCTGCCAGCAGTCCGATGACGGCGCCGCACGTGACTGCCACCGGACGGGCTGGTGGGGGCCGATTTTCTGCAAGCCTGATGTCAAACCAGAGCCGGGCGGCGGACGCCCAGAGAACGAGACCGACGAGTGTGCGATACCAGTGTCCGGGCAGGGTCACGCCGCCGCCGACATAGGCCAGCGGGATGGAGCCGAGCGCGAAGGGCCACAGCAGCGACCAGGAGAACCAGCCGGCGCGGGCGAAGCGCACCGTCGCGATCGACGCGACGATGAGATTCAGCACGAGCGCCGTGGGCCGCATCGTGCTCGTCGGCATGCTGAGCAGAGCCATTGCGCTCAGGTACGCCGACGCGCCGGCGTGGCCGACCGATGAGTAGAGAGTCGCCGCGATGAGAAACGCCGCGGCAAGAAGCGCTGTGTTGGTGTCCACCGACCGGCCGATTCTACGTCGCCCCGCAGCGGGGTCAGACTAGGGTCAGACCGGGGTCAGACTAGGGTCAGACCGGGGTCAGACCGGGGTCAGACCTCGCCCGGTCAAGCACCGGG
>CAZJTG010000033.1:0-23344 GCA_964548865.1 uncultured Solibacteraceae bacterium | reverse complement strand
GCGGGAACCGCGGTCGCGGCGTCGCCGTCCGTGCGCCGCTACGCGCGCGAGCTCGGCGTCGACCTGTCGCAGGTCGCAGGATCCGGACCAGGCGGACGGATCGGGCAGGACGACGTCACGGCCTATGTGAAGCGCGTGATGACGAGCGGCGGACCGAGAGCCGCCGCGCCGGCGCACGCGCCGCTGCCGGACTTCTCCAGGTGGGGCGCAATCGACGTGAAACCGATGTCGAACATCCGCCGGAAGACCGCGGAGCACCTGAGCGCGGCCTGGCGCGCCCCGCACGTGACCCAGCATGACAAGGCTGACGTCAGCGGGGTCGAGGAATTCAGGAAGCTCAACACGCCTCGCGCCGAGAAGGACGGCGTCAAGCTGACGGTCACCGCCATCGTGATCAAGATCCTCGGCCTGGCGATCGAGAAGTACCCCCAGTTTGCGTCGTCCGTGGACATGGCGAACGAGCAGATCGTCTTCAAGAAGTACTGCCACATCGGCGTGGCGGTGGATACGCCAAACGGGCTGCTCGTGCCCGTGATTCGAGACGTCGACAAGAAGTCGATCCTCCAGATCGCCAGGGATCTGGTGGCGCTGTCGCAGAAGGCGCGCGACCGGAAGCTCGGCCTCGACGAGATGTCGGGTGGCGTGTTCTCGGTGACGAACCTCGGCGGCATCGGCGGCACGTCGTTTACGCCCATTGTGAATCAGCCCGAAGTGGCGATTCTGGGCCTGTCGCGCACGGCCATCGAGCCCGTGTGGCAGGACGGCGCGTTCGTGCCTCGGCCGATGCTGCCGCTCTCGCTTTCGTACGACCACAGCGTCATTGACGGCGCGGATGCGGCGCGGTTTCTGAGGTTCGTGGCCGACGCGCTCGAGCAGCCGCTCTCGGTGTATCTGTAGGAGCCGCTCCGCGTCAGGGCTCTTCTTGAGCTTCGCGGCTCATTGGTGGGAGATCAGGTGTCCTCTACTCAACTCGTAGTCATCGGCGGCGGCCCTGGCGGGTACGCCGCAGCGTTTTTCGCGGCAGACAGCGGCCTCAGCGTCACGCTGGTGGACATGGAGCCCAATCCGGGTGGCGTGTGTCTGTACCGCGGATGCATTCCGTCCAAGGCGCTTCTGCACGTGGCCAAAGTGGCTGGCGAAGCGAAGCACGCCTCACACTGGGGGCTGACGTTCGGCGATCCCACGATCGATTTGGACAAGCTCCGCGGATTCAAGAACGGCGTGGTCTCGAAGTTGACGGGCGGCCTTGGCCAGCTCTCGAAGCAACGCAAGATCAACTACATCCAGGGCAAGGCGTCGTTCGTCAGCACCGAGTCGCTCCGCATCGAGAAGGCCGACGGGGCCGCCGAGGTGCTGAAGTTCGAGCACGCGATCATCGCGACGGGCTCGTTTCCCACAAAGATTCCCGGCCTCACGATCACGAGCGACAGGGTGATGGACTCCACAGGCGGGCTCGACCTGCCCGAGATTCCGGCAACGCTGCTGGTCGTCGGCGGCGGCTACATCGGACTGGAGCTGGGATCCGTCTACGCGGCACTGGGGACGAAAGTCACGGTCGTCGAAATGACCGATGGGTTGCTGCCGGGTGCGGACCGCGACCTGGTGACGTTCCTCGCGCGACGGCTCGAGACGACGCTCCACAAGATCCTGCTCAAGACGCGCGTCTCAGGCATGGAGGAGGCCAAGAAGGGCATCAAGGTCCTCATGGAGGGCGAGGGACTGGCCGACGCCGACAAGGCGCAGATCTTCGATCGCGTGCTCGTGGCAATCGGCCGCCGTCCGAATTCGGCGGTGCCGGGGCTCGAGCACACGGGCGTGAAAGTGGGCGACCGTGGTTTCATCACGGTCGACGCCGCGCTGCGGACGAACGTGAAGAACATCTTCGCGATCGGCGACGTGGTGGGCGAGCCCATGCTGGCGCACAAGGCGTCGCACGAAGCGCGTGTCGCCGTCGAAGCCATCATGGGTCACAAGGTCGCGTTCGAACCGCAGGCGATTCCTGCGGTCGTGTTCACCGATCCCGAGGTCGCCTGGTGCGGGCTCACCGAGACTGAGGCGAAGAAGCAGGGCAGGAAAGTCGAGATCGCGAAATTTCCATGGGCGGCCCTCGGCCGCGCGCTTGCTATCGATCGGCCTGACGGCATGACGAAGCTCGTCATCGATCCGGACACCGAGCGCGTGCTGGGCGTTGGCATCGTCGGCGCCGGCGCCGGTGAACTCATCGCCGAAGGCGTGCTGGCCGTCGAGATGGCCGCGCTCGCGAGCGACCTCAAACTCTCGATTCACCCGCATCCGACCATGTCCGAGACGTTGATGGAGGCGGCGGAAGTGTTCTTCGGCCACTCCACGCACGTGTATCGGCCCAGGAAAAAGACCTAGTCCTGTCGTCGCCAGGACACTCCTGTAAGCCAGCCGCGGAGCGGCCCGCATTCGACTTTCTGGTCCGCCGATTACCTTGCGGGGAAGGTGGCACGGGAGTTGGATCGTCCCTGGTGTTCTTGCGGATGGTCCGTTCCCCTTGGATCCTTCTGGCCGCGTGGATGCTGGTGGCAACCGCGGCCTGCGGCCGCTCGGCGCCGACGGCGCCCACGCCGACCCCGTCTCCGGCGCCTGGGCCCCAGGCAGGCCCGCAGGCCGCGGTGGCCCCTTCGATCACCACGCATCCAGCCAGTCTCACCATCAGCGCGGGCGGGACCGCGACGCTGTCGGTCATGGCGGCGGGGGATGCGCCGCTCACGTACCAGTGGTTTGCCGGCGCCGGCGGCGTGACGTCATCGCCGGTCACTGGAGCGACCGGGTCTTCGTTCACCACAGCGGCCTTGCAGTCGAGCGAGAGCTTCTGGGTTCGCGTCTCGAACGCCGTCGGCACAGCGGACTCGTCGGCGGCCACGGTGACCGTGGTGCCAGCGCCGTCCCCGCCAGCGCCACCCGCCGGTCCGGACCCGTCGACCATCGCGTTTGAAGACGCCGTGCTTGCGCTCGTGAATCAGCACCGCGCGTCCGGCGCGGTGTGCGGCTCGACGCCGTACCCGCCAGCGCCGCCGCTCGCGATGCACTCGCAACTCCGCGCAGCCGCCCGCGGCCACAGTCAGGACATGGCCGCGCAGGGTTACTTCTCTCACACGAGTCTCGATGGCCGGACGTACGCGCAGCGCATCCGTCATGCAGGCTATGTGGCTTCGCCGATCGGCGAGAACATCGCCGCGGGTTACTCGACACCGCAATCGGTCGTGACCGGGTGGATGGCGAGCACCGGACACTGTTCGAACATCATGTCCGGCAGCTACCGATCGATCGGCGTCGGGTACGCCTTTCTCGCTGCGTCGCCATACGGGCACTACTGGACGCAGGACTTTGGCGGGTCCTGAGCTGGCGCTTCCTCGGCCCTGACCGAGCGAGGACAGGCCACTAGCGCCAGCCGGCGATGAGATTGCGGACGTAGGCGGCGCGGCTCTCGAGGAACGGGCGCGGGGAGGGGCCGCGGCCCGAGCCGATGCCTTCGAGCGCATCCACGAGTCTGGTGAGTTCGGCGGACGTGAAGACCGACGTGCCGAGTTCGCGGACGATCGCCCGGTACCGTGCGGCGATCTCCGGGTCGTCGAGCAGCCAGTAAATCAGCGGCTGATCGCCGGCTGCCGGCCGCATGAGGTCGAAGGTCTCGGCGCCGCCCATCCGTCCGCGGCTCCCCAGCGCGAGGTCCTGATCCCAGGGCAGAAACCGGAACTTGTCGTCGGCCGGATCGAGGTAGAGGTAGAAGTTATGGCCGCCGCGCAGGTAGCTGTCGGTGTTGACGATGAACGCGTGGACGGCGATGAAGCGCAGGAACAGCTCGACATCGAGAAAGTCTCCGATCCGCGATCGGAATACGGAGACGTCCGTCTGCGAGACCAACTTTGAAAAGTCCATGACGCGCTGCTGTTCGTGCGGCGTGGCATCCCGGTCCGGACGCAGCGTCGGCACGTACTGACTCCACGAATCGCCGAGGCTTCGGACGCCGCTGCGCAGGCCTTCGGGCTTCATGAGCAGGCCGTTGCCCGGTGGCAGCACGCGCTCGAGAAATGTGCTGTTCACCTCTTCGATCAGTGTGAAGAGGCCGCCGGACGTGCTCGGGAAGACCCCGGGCACCGTGAAGAAGATCTCCGCGTACGCCGTGCGCGGAGCGGGCACGCCCGACGCGCGGAACACCGCATAGGCGATCGCTTCGCGCATCTTCGAGGTGTCGACGACCCCGGCGTGCAGGTTGAACGTCTTCTCTCCATCCCACCGGCCCCGACCGCCGTGCACGTCGAGCTTCATCTTGAAGTTGGCGAACAGCGGGGCGCCGGCAGACGACGACTGGAAGCTGAGGTTGCCCTTGTAGCGGAGTCCCGCATCCTTGAACACGAGCGGGCGCCCGCCACTCTCGATGCTCACGTCCGCCCGCGCCCAGGGGAAATAGCCCCCGAAGCCGCTCCCGACATGAATCAGCCGGCCCTGGGCGTCGCGATACTCGGAGCCACCGAGCGTGCCGGAGGCGTTGCCGCCCCGCGCCGCGCTGGTCTGGAGCACCGACCACTCCCCCGGACTGATCGTGACGTGCATCCTGTGAAGTGCCGTGGTCTGAAAAATCCTGTCACCCGGGAAGCGCGGCGACGATTCCGACGGCGACCCGAGGAGGCGGCCGGCCTGTCCGGCGGCGGATGCCGACACGACCAGCCCGGCCGCAGCCACAATTGCGGTCGCGGCCAGGCGGGGCAGTGAGGGGCCGACAGGCATGTCGTACTGTAAACGCTATGACGCACAATAGCGCCATGCAGTTGTTCCGTACGGGCGCAGCCGTCACCCTTGCCGCCGCGTTGCTCGTGGCTTCGGCGTCCGCCGCCCGACGCCCGGCCGCGCTCGCGGACATCCCGGCCCGCCTCGGAGACCAGGAATTCTGGAAGCTCACCGAGGACCTGTCCGAGCCTGACGGGACGTTTCGGTCGGACAACGTGCTGTCGAACGAGATGGTCTTCGCGCGCCTTGTGCCGGATGTCGTGGCGCGGGTGAGGCCGGGAGGCGTCTATCTTGGCGTGGGGCCCGAGCAGAACTTCACGTATATCGTGGCCATGAAGGCGCGCTTCGCGTTCATCACCGATATCCGGCGCGACAACCTGCACCTCCACCTGTTGTACAAGGCGGTATTCGAGATGTCCGCCGATCGCGCGGATTTTCTGGCGCTGTTGTTCAATAAGCCTCGCCCGCCCGGCCTGTCGAAGTCGTCGTCGATCGCGGACCTGATGACAGCCTACTGGAGCGTGCCTACGGCCGACGAGGCGGCGTACTCCAGGAACCTGCGGGCGATTCACCGTCACCTCACGACCACGCGTCGATTCCCGATGACACCGGTGGATCTCGAGGGTGTCGCCCGCGTGTACCGCGCCTTCCACTGGTACGGTCTGGCGATGAACTATTCGGCGAGCCTCTACCTGACGCCGCTTGGTGGCGGCAGCGCCGCCACGTACGCCGACCTCATGATGCAGGTCGGGGCTACCGGAGAGCCGCTGACCTACCTCGGGACGGAGGAGAAGTTCGCCTACATCAAGGACATGGAATCAAAGAACCTGATCGTCCCCGTGGTCGGCAACTTCGGTGGACCGAAGGCCATCCGCGCGATCGGCTCGTACCTCCGGAGCCGCGGCACGACGGTCGCCGCCTTCTATGTGTCTACGGTGGAGCCGTACTTGAAACGGGCCGGAACCTTCGAGGCGTTCTGCGCGAGCGTGGCGACGCTGCCGATGGATGAGTCGAGCATGTTCATCCGACCGGGCAACCTGTCGAATCTTGTGGCGAGCGGCGCCCGGGTCGCGCCCCCCGCGCCGAACATGCCGCGCCTCGGCACCTATCAGATCGGCGTGATCATGCCGATGGCGACGGGTTGTGTGTCGCCGGCGCCCTGACGCCGGCCCGCGACGCAGACTGGACTGGAGGTGTAGCGATGACGACTCCCGCACTCGACGCCTGGCTCCGAGGACCGATCGCCGGCATTCCGGCGCTGCTGCAGCCCGCGGCCCATGCGCTGACGATGGCGCGAGAGGACATCGAGGCCGCGACGGCGGGACTGTCGCACGATCAACTCTGGAGCCGGCCGAGCGGCATTACGCCGATCGGCTTTCACCTCGCGCATCTGGCCGGCAGTACCGGCCGGCTGATGACGTATGCGACCGGTCAGCGGCTCTCGGACGCACAGAAAGCGTTTCTGCTGAAGGAGCAGGCGGTGATGGACACGAAGCCGTCGCTCGAGGGGCTCCTGGCCGATTTCCGATCGGCGTTCGATGCCGCGATGGCGCAACTCTCCGCGACGCCCGAAGCCTCGCTGACTGAGGTGCGACTTATCGGGAAGGCCCGGCTGCCGACAACGGTGATTGGCGCGATCTTCCACGCGGCCGAGCATGCCTCGCGGCACGCCGGCCAGATCGTCACGACAGCGAAACTGCTGAAGTAGATCGGCGTGCCGCGATCAGGCGCCGATGACCGAGCTGATCACGCCGCGCTCGGGCTCATCCAACCCGACGAACTCGAGCCCGAAGCCGATTCGGGGCTCGATGTATCGCACCGTCCCCCGGAGCCACAGCGTCTGGCCCTCCACCGTCACCATGAGATCGGTTTGGTCGTCCACGGCCGGCGTGGTGATCGTATCCACGAAGCAGCCGCCCGCGCTGATGTCGGTCACTCGGCAGATCCCGGCGGTGGACTGGGCGCGCCAGGACGCTGCTAACGCTTTCGTCACACGCCGACCCTCTCGTCGCTCGACCATGGCTGCTCTCCCCGGACACCTACACAGCAGGTCCCATGCCGGGTCGACTGCGGAAAACGCGCCATACTCCGGCCACTTCGAGCGATCTCCTTTTTGATAGTCAACCGCCAGGAAGACTGATCTGGCCGACTTCGAGGAAGATCTGTTCAGGGGGCTCTAGTCGCCGACGAGTTTGGCCAGGAACTCCTGCACGATCGGCATTTCCTTGAGGAGCGGGAGCAGGGGGGTGGCAAGCAGCGCCACGAACCGTCGGAACGTTCGCCGATCGAACGGCCATACCGTCATTTCCGCCGCGCGGTTGATGATTTCGGACAGGGCCTGCTGCCCCTGCAATTCCTCGGGGCGCACCTCGAGGCTCGACACGTGCTGCGCGTGCCTCGCGTCGGCCACCTGGTAGAGGTGGTCAGCGTGCAGCAAGTACCGCTGCTTGGCGTCCATCATCACGCGCCTGAGCCGGGTCAGCGGCAACACGAACAGCATCGGACCAACGAGCACGTACAGGACGCACAACAGGTAGAAGACGGCATTCATCGACTGGCCGGTCGCGTAGCCCTGCAGTGCGATGGCCGTGAGTCCGAGTCCCGACGCAAAGACACCGAGCGCCATGAACAACGAGGCCCGGCCGACCGGCAGCAGGCCGCCGGTGCCGTCCGGGTGGGCGGGCCTGATTTGGATTGTCGGGTCACCGGCAATCACGTCGGTCATGCACGCGAACACCACGTACAGCCGGCAGAGGATCAGCAGCAGGTATCCGGCGAACGCGCTCGCGATGCCGACATGCCACAGGCCCGCGAGGTTGGCCTGCTCGCGGCCCTGGTGGAAGAACGAGAACAACGTCTCAGCGGTGAGAGGATCCGATCGCCAGGTCTGCAGGCCGTCGGCCATCGTTCCCGGGACGTTCATCAGAACGTTGAGCTCGAGCAGGAACACCGCCCACAGGGCCGTCCGGATCGGAGAGAGACGGGTGAACCATTCCAGCCAGGCAAGCCAGCGGCGTCGCGGCTCGATCTTCCAGCCGCCGGGCTCACGTGCCCCGACGACTTCCGTCCGCTCGAGCGTGATGATGAGCGACCCGATCATGCGGCGCGCGAGGACGATGAGCAGCAGGTACAGCGCCCAGATCACCCACATCGAATAGAGGTCGACGTCGGTCAGGAGCCCGCGGTCCTTGACGACGCCCGAACCCAGTCGGTCGAAACCGAGCGAGGGCTGCAGCCAGGCGAACGCGACGGTCGGAAGCGCCAGCATCGCCCAGACAGCGGCGAGCCGGCCCCAGCGCGGCCGTCCGGCCGGCGAGACGGTCCGCGCGGCCGTGCGGGGATCGATCAGTTTGCAGAGGGGTTCATCCGGCAGCGGATCGAACCGCGCCAGCGAGGCCCCGGGCGTCCGGTAGAGGGCGTAGAAAGGGGAGACGCTCACAACAGACTCGGCAGCGCCTCATTGTGTTCTACCCTGCCGATTTGCGCCATGACGGCCCCGTTCGCGTACGCTTAGGCCGTGGCGCTGAACTCCTTCACTGTCGGCCTCCAGGTCGCCGACCTCCCGCAATTCTCGGGACCGCGGGATCTCTCGAACACGTTTGTCCTGATACGCCGGCACTTGAGCCCGCAGACCGCCGACGCCGAACCACGGGCGCCGATTTCGGATGCGGGCATTCATCGGCTCGTCCAGCACGCGTACCAGACCAGCCTCGCGCAGGAGGAGGGCCGGTTTCCGGAATTCAAGCTCGTCAATACGCGACTGAGCGCGGCGGACAGTTCCCTGGTCGCCACGCTCGACGTGCCGCTCGAGGACCTCGATTCTCTCCGCCGGCTCGCGCCCGCGGTGCTCGGCACCCATGCCGGTCTGCTTGTCGTCGAAGACGGCGATTCGCTCCGGTGCCGAGGCATCGTCGTCACAGGGGAAATGGGCCGGGACATCAAGATCGGCCGGCCTGAGATCGTGCCCATTGGCAAGCCGCCGTCGCTCATCGTGCGCGTGCTGGGCCCCGCCCACCTGCGGCTCACCGAAGGGTGGTACACGCTCGTGCTCGAACGCGGGCGAATTCAGCAGATTGTGGACTACGGCCTTGTGCAGCAGGTGTCCGATCTGTGGCGCGAGTTCGCCTCGGCCGTGCTCGACCGAATCGCCTCGACGCGGGGCGATCTTACGCGGCAGTACTTCGGCGGCGCCGCAACGCTCGCGGACTTCACCCACAAGGCCTGGTCGAGAGTCCTCGCGAGCGCCATGGAGCGGCGCCACGGAGGCACGTTCGTCGTACTTCCGGGCTCAGGGCGGCCCGAGGACTGCGACATCCGCTGCACGTACTCCCCGGGCGTGGCGTTCGGAGATGCCATCCAGGAATTCTGGGACACGTGCATCGAGCACTTCCTCGCGCGGGATTCGGATGCGCGGGAGCTGGCCGACCATGCCTGGAACTGGCGGCGGGCCGCTGTGTTTGCCAAGGCCGACATCGTATCGGGCCTGTCGTCCGTGGACGGCTGCGTCGTGCTTGACCGGGACCTGCGGGTCACCGGGTTCGGCGGCGAGATACTCGTCGATCCCACGCGCGCCGCAGGCGAGGCACGGGGTCTCAGAAACCTGAAGACCGGCGATCCCATGCCGGAGACGGAACTGGATCGGCTCGGTACCAGGCATCGGAGCGCGTACCGGCTGGCGAAATCGCACCCCGGCGTCATCGCCTTCGTCGTGTCACAGGACGGCGACCTGCGCGTCTTCGCCAGTACGCAGCACGACGTCTTCGGGTTCGACCGACTGCACGCGTGGGTGCACCAGTCAGAATCAGAGTGACGACGCCAAGGACGTCAACGACGCCAGCGACTGCTGCCAACGTGCGCGGTCAATCGCACCAGCGATCAGTTCCCTAATCCGCCCAGCCGCGGTCGAGCTTCGTCTTGCCGGGCATGGGGACGGGCGGCACCGTCATCGATCCGTAGCCGGGGATCGGTGGCGTCAGATCCTGATTCGCGTTGAGTACGCTGCTCCAGGTCATTTCCTGGCCGGTGTAGGC
The DNA here is from genome assembly GCA_964548865.1 of uncultured Solibacteraceae bacterium. Classification (GTDB taxonomy): domain Bacteria; phylum Acidobacteriota; class Vicinamibacteria; order Vicinamibacterales; family SCN-69-37; genus DASUGC01. The sequence goes on along the minus strand of CAZJTG010000033.1, from coordinate 13,559 downwards.
CGCCTCGCGGCCCATGATCGCCACGAGCGAGCTCTCGGCAATCTGCTTCAACTCGTTGTACGGCTTGCCGGACCGGATGCTCGCCACGAGGTCCGTGTGTTCCTGAACGAAGCCGTTGCTGCGAACTTCGGGAACCGTATACGTCCAGGGATTCGCGCCCGTGATTCGGCGCGACGCGTCGGACGCGCCCTTCGTTCCGATGAACCATTCACCCACGCGGTTCGCGGTGCCGGGGATCTGCCGACACATGCTGAGGATCCTCGTGCCGTTCTGGTACTCGAAGTCGATCGCGAAGTGATCGTAGATGTGGCCGAACTTCGGGTCGGTCCTGAATTGCCGGCCGCCGACGCCGGTTGCCTTGATCGGCAGCGCGCCCGTGACCCAGTACGCCACGTCCAGGTTGTGCACGTGCTGTTCGACGATGTGATCGCCGGACAGCCACGTGAAGTACAACCAGTTGCGAATCTGCCACTCACTGTCCGTCCAGTCCGGCTGGCGATCCCGCGACCACAGGCCGCCCTGGTTCCAGAAGACCTGCCCCGACAGGATGTCGCCGATCGCGCCGTCGTGAATGCGCGCGATGGTCTCGCGATAGTCGGCCTGATGCCGCCGCTGCGTACCGACGCCAATCCCCAGGTTCTTCGCGAGGGCCCGATCGTAGGTGGCGAGCACGGACCGGACGCCGGCCGCGTCAACGGCCACAGGCTTCTCGGCAAAGATGTGCTTGCCGGCGTCCACGGCCGCCGCAAGATGCTGGGGCCGGTATCCGGGCGGCGTCGCCAGAATCACGAGATCGACGTCGGCCGCGAGCACTTTCTGATAGGCGTCGAACCCGGTGAAGCACCGCTCGTCAGTCACCTTGATCCGCGACGCGACCGCCTCGTTCGCGGCCGCGAGCTTCGTGAGTTCACCCCGGCACTGCGCCAGCCGGTCCGGCGCGAGATCGCCCAGCGCGACCAGCTCCACGCCCTCGGTGCCGCGCAGGCAGTCGCCCACCGCACCCGTGCCGCGGCCGCCGCAGCCGATGAGACCCAATCGGATTGTGTCGGAGCCGGCCGCGCGCAGGCCGCCACTCCAGGCGAAGGCGGCCGCCGCGGCCGCGGTGGTGCTGATGAAGGTGCGTCGCGAAACCGGCGTCAGCGGGCTGCACTCGTCGTGTCGTGTATCGGGGCTCATGGAATCCTCACGGTCACTAGTCGAAAACCCACGAACGGCGCGTCCGAGAGCCACCATCGGCTCTTTGGAAGCTGGGGATCCCGTTCGTTCCACGTCTCGTCCTGCCTTGCACGCGACCCGATGCCCAGCGTCGCGGCGTCATCCTTGAACGACCCACCCCGCGTCACGGGCGCCCCATCCGGGGTCGTCACCCACTCCGCGGCGTTGCCGAAGACATCGAACAACCCGAGCGCGTCGGCGGCCTTCGTCGCGACCGGATGCGTCCGTCCGGACGCATTTCCCCGGTGCCACGCCAGGCTGTCGCGGCGCGCCGCGAAACCCGGTCCCGCGGCCAGCGTGGCCAGATGCAGCCACTCGGCTTCGGTAGGGAGACGATAAACCCGGCCGGTCTTTTCTGAAAGCCACTTCGCATAGGCCTCGGCGGCGTCCCGGGCCACGCTGATCACGGGAAACCCGGCGTGCCCCCACCCGTAGTCGGGCGCGCCGTAGGGCTGCGAGGGCCGCGCGACGCCGTCGGCGTCCCTGGCGCCTGGCGACGCAGGCCGGTCGAGTCCCAGGGCAAACACGTCGTACATGTCCCAGGTGACCTCCGTGCGGCCGACGAAAAACGGCGCGATGGTCTGTCGCGCGCCGCCGACCGTCACGACGCCGCCCGGCACCGGAATCATTTCAAACGAGACGGTCGTCCCTGCGATCGTTTCGCGGTAGGCTGTCGCCTGCGACGCGGCGGCCGAGGCCACCGCAAATGCGGCAGCGACGAGAACCAGATGCGACGCCTTTCCTGCGTAATTCTGTGCGCGGCCCTGGGCCATGGGATTCAGACTCCCGTCCCGACGAGATTCGTGTTCACCGAGGTCCACATGGGCATGCCGGTGCGCATTACTTTATACGCACCCGATGCCGCCGGCGCATCGCGGGCGGCCGGCGCCGCTTTCGCGCGGATTGCGGCGCTCGAGCGCGAGATGAGCGATTACCGGCCGGACAGCACCGTCAACGAGATCGCTCGATCCGCGCCGGCGGCCGTCCCCGCGTCGCGCGACCTGCTGGCCGTCGTGTCGCGCGCGATCGACGTGGCGCGCGCGACCGACGGCGCGTTCGATCCGACGGTCGCGCCCGTCGTCGCGCTCTGGCGTGACGCCCGTGCCCGGCGGCAGCTGCCGGATGAGTCCGCGCTCGCGCGCGCCGGGGCGCTCGTCGGCTGGCGGCGCATCGAGCTGGACTTCGACGAGCGCACCATTCGACTACCGGTCGCGGGCATGCGCCTTGACCTCGGTGGCATCGCCAAGGGGTACATCCTGGGCGCGGCGCTCGAGACGCTCCGCGCGGAGGGCGCGCCCCGGGCGATGCTGGAAGCGGGAGGGGATCTTGTCACCGGCAGCGCGCCGGTCGATCGCGGCGGATGGCACATCGACATTCCATCGGCCGGCGTTACGCCGGCGTTCCGGTCGCAGGCCGCCGCGCTCTCGAACGCCGCGCTTGCGACGTCCGGTCCCTCGGTCCAGTTTGTCGAGATCGGCGGTGTGCGGTACTCGCACGTGGTCGATCCCCGCTCGGGCCGGGCGCTGACCTCCGGATTCGGCGCGCATGTCATCGCGGCTGATGGCGCGACCGCCGATGCGATCGCGACCGCCGCCACCGTCGTGGGACCCATGGGACTCGACGCGCTTCGCGCGCGGTTCCCCGAGGCGCGCATCGAGCTCGTGACAGAGCAGGCCGGTGTTCCGGCCGCGGGCGTTCCGGGCGACAGGTCGACCTACGAGTGGGTGCAGCTCTTCAACGGAAAGGATCTGGCCGGCTGGACGCCGAAGTTCGCGCGTCACGAGCTCGGTCTCAACGTCCTCGACACCTTCCGCGTCGCCGACGGCATGTTGCAGGTGCGCTACGACACATGGACGGAATTCAACGGTGAGTTCGGCCATCTGTTCTACCGGGAACCCTTCTCTCACTACGTGATCGCGGCCGAGTATCGCTTCGTGGGTGAACAGTTGCCGGCTGCGCGGGCTCACGGCTGGGCCGTCCGCAACAACGGGTTCATGCTGCACTCGCAGGATCCCAGGACCATGCTGGTGAATCAGGACTTTCCCATCTCGATCGAGGTCCAGTTCCTTGGCGGTCCCGGCACCGGCGCGTCCCGGCCGACGGCCAACCTGTGCACGCCCGGCACGCACGTCGTGATGAACGGGCAACTCCGTACTGCGCACTGCACGAACTCGACGTCGAAGACCTACGATGGCGATGTGTGGGTGCGCGTGGAGGTCCTCGTCCTCGGCGACGAGGTCATCCGCCACATCATTGATGGCGAAACCGTGCTCGAGTACACGAAGCCTCAGATCGGTGGCGGCAACGCGGCGCCCACCGATCCTGCCGTCAAGGTGGACGGCACGCCATTGACGCGAGGGTTCGTCGCCATCCAGTCCGAGACCGCGCCGATTGACTTTAGAAAGATCGAGATCGTCAATCTCGAGGGCTGCGCCGACCCGAAGGCGCGAAACTACCGTCCGTATGTGCTGAAGTCGAATCCTGCCACGTGCAGGTATTGAGGATCGAGGACCCCGATGTTCACTCGCCGAGCGATCTCAACTCTTCTGGTCGGCGGCCTGGTCGGAGCCGGGCTGGCGGCCCATGTGTCCGGCCAGGCCGGACCGGACCGTCTTGCGCCGGGCGCCGAGCGGGCGGCCGAGCGCCCGTTCGGCACGTTGCGCGAGCAGGCGGCGATGCAGCAGGCGTGGCTCAGGCAGCGCCTCGATACGTTTCTGCCTCCGCTCATGAGAAGCCAGGGCATCGACCTGTGGGTGGTGCCGATGCGCGAGTACAACGAGGATCCCGTCTTCAAGGCCATCGTCGCGCCAGAGACGTTCGCGGCGAGGCGACGGACGATCTACGTGTTCTTCGACAAGTGCGCGGCAGCAGGCACGCCGGTCACGCCGGCCTGCATCGAGCGGATTGCGCTCGGCGGAACGTCGCAGGGCGGGGTGTTCCAGACCCGCGCCTCGACCCGCGCGGTCGCCGGCGGCGCGGCCGTTGGCGGACGTCAGGCCGAACTCTGGGGCGACGAACAGTGGGAGCTGCTGAAGACCGTCGTCGAGGAGCGCAATCCGCGAGTCATCGGCATCGACCGGTCCACGGTGTTCGCGTTCACCGATGGCCTCTCGAGCGGTGAGTTGGAAGGCATGTCCCGCGCGCTTGGCTCCGCCTGGACGGCAAAGTTCAAGAACGCCGAGCGGGTGCCGCTCGATCTCATTGCGTCACGCCTGCCAGACGAGGAGGTGTTCTTTCAGAAGATGAACGCGCTCGTCTGGCAGCTGACGCAGACGATGTTTTCGGAGAAAGTGATCGTTCCCGGCAAGACGCGAACGAGCGATCTCGTATGGTGGTGGCGGCAGCGCGTGAACGACCTCGGGCTCGGCACGTGGTTCCAGCCGAGCGTCGACGTGCAGAGGCCGGGAAGCGCGGCGCTCGAGGCCGATCCCGTCATTCTGGCCGGCGACGTCCTGCATTGCGACGTCGGCATCACGGTGGCGCGCCTCAATACGGACACGCAGCATCTGGCCTACGTCCTGAAACCGGGGGAGACGGACGCACCGGCGGGACTGAAGCGGGCGCTCGCGAACGCGAACGCGCTGCAGGACATGAACGTGGAGGAGCTTCGTCCCGGCCGTACCGGCAACGACGTCTTGAAGGCCGTGCTTACGCGGATGAAGGCCCGGGGCATCGACGGCACCGTGTATTCGCACCCGATCGGCCTGCACGGACACGGCGCGGGGGCCCTCGTCGGCCTGTGGGATCGGCAGGAGGGTGTGCCAGGTCGTGGCGACGCGACCGTGATTCCGTCGATGTGGTACTCCATCGAACTGCAGGCCACGACCCCGGTGCCCGAGTGGGGAGGGAAGCCCGTGCGCATGGCGCAGGAAGAGGACGTCATCATCGATGCCGCCGGCAAGGTGCGGTGGGCGTTCGGCAGGCAGGATGCGCTGTTTCTGGTGAGGCCGGCCCGCTAGTATGCGACGACTGGCACAAGGGACCTTTCAGATCAGGCGCGCGCCCCTTCCGCCCGCGCTCGAGGATGCCGGCCTGGGGCGTCATTCCCTCGACAAGGTCTTCAGCGGCGACTTGGAAGCCACGAGCCATGGCGAGATGTTGAGCGCCATGGGCACGGTGCCCGGTTCAGCCGGCTACGTCGCCCTCGAGCGTGTGACCGGCTCGCTCTTCGGCCGTCGTGGCTCCTTCGTGCTGCAGCACTCGGGGACCATGGATCGCGGCACCCCCGGACTCGTCGTGACGGTTGTCCCGGATAGCGGCGCCGATGCGCTGGCCGGCCTCTCGGGCACGATGCGCATCGTTGCCGATCGAGGGGCCCATTCGTATGAGTTCGATTGCGAGCTGCCGAAGCATCTGACGATGGACGAGCTGATCACGGGGCTGGCCGAGGCAGGGTCATCCCCGTCCGATGCCGGCCGGGTCGAATTGATCGTGCGACGGCCGGCGATCGGCGCCCGCGACGTCGTCGAGCACGCGGACCTGGACCCTGCGGTCGGTGTTGTGGGCGACAACTGGAAGGAACGCGGCAGCTCGCGAACCCAGGACGGCACCGCGCACCCCGAGATGCAGGTAAACGTCATGAACTCCCGCGTGGTGAATCTCATCGCCACGAGCCGAGACCGGTGGCCCCTCGCCGGCGATCAGCTGTTCGTCGATTTCGAGCTGAGCGAAGCAAACGTTCCGCCCGGCACGCACCTGGCTCTCGGCACGGCCGTGCTCGAAGTAACCGCCGAACCCCACACCGGCTGTGGAAAATTCGTGAGCCGGTTCGGACTGGACGCCATGAAGTTCGTGAATTCACCCGACGGCCGCGCCCGCCGATTGCGCGGCCTCAACGCGAAGGTGATTGAGGCCGGTCGGGTTCGCGTCGGAGACGTCGTCAGCAAGATCTGACCGACGACGTTACACAATCACCGCCCGCGCCGACAGGAGCGCCGCCCCGAGATCCGCTCGCCCGGTGACGTGAACGCGAGCGCGCGCGTCGTCGCCAGGCAACATGTGGAGGAGCAGGCGCCACGCCGTGTCGTCGGACATGCGCGCGCGAGCGGAGGGATCGGACGTCGCTCCAACGGCAATCGACCACGCGTCGCTGTCCCGCGTGAGAAGCCACGAGCCTCCCGCATCGCCGGTAATCTCCACGAAAAGCGTGTCACCCGCGCGGCCCACATCCTGAAGAGCGGGCGGGATTCCTCGCACGGCGAGGGCCAGCACCGGCCGCAGGAACTTCGGTTCAACCAGGAGGGGCGCGCCGACCGCGAGCCGGATCTGCTGCTGGTGGTGCCAGAGCTCGACGAACTCTCTGCCGACGTCGAACCAGCCGGCCGACTCCCGCTCGCCGGCCCACGAGACGCCGAACAACGCCGGCGCGTCGAGGGACAGTGCTTCGAACCAGTCGGCGAGATCCCGCCCGTTCTTCTCCGCCATGTCGGTGAGCACGCGAGGGCTGAATCGCTCCGCGGCCGAGATCCAGCGGGCGTTCAGGGCGTTGATGAAGTCGAGGAAGTCCCGGCCGGAGTTGATGGCACGGTCCGGCGGAGGCGGCGGCATGCGGTCCCGGTGGAATGACAGGCGACGGCCGGAAACGTCCACGATGTGGGCGAGCACGTCACGCACCCGCCAGCTGCCGGCGACTGTGGGGCGTTCGAAGTCGGCAACATCGAGCGACCGGAGGACGGTGACGAGATCCGCGGCGAGCGGACGGAACAGGTGACGCGTATCGACAATCGGCAGGGTCATATCGGCAGGGCAGATCGTATAGTCAATTCTCGTGCGTATTTACGACGACCTGACATCCTGGTACCGATTGCTCGATCCGACCGAGGACCACGCGGAGGAGGCCGCCGCGTACGGGCGGGAATTGCTGGCGGCAGTCGGCGGCGCGGCCGCGACGCTGATCGAACTCGGCGCGGGAGCCGGAAACAACGCCTTCTACCTGAAGCGCCTGTTCCCCCAGTGCACGCTCACCGACATTTCACCGGGGATGCAGGCGCTCAGCCGCGACATCAACCCCGAGTGCGAGCATCTGCCTGGCGACATGCGGACACTGCGCCTCGGCCGGGAGTTCGACGCCGTGCTGGTGCACGACGCTCTATGCCACATGACGACGCTGGACGATCTCCAGCGGACGATGGCGACGGCATTCGCGCACACGCGACCCGGCGGTGCCGCGCTGTTCGCACCCGACTACGTACGCGAGCGCTTTCGTGAGGCATCCACGCTCATTGGCGCCGACGCCGGGCCCCGCTCGATGAGGGGCGTGGAGTGGGTGTGGGATCCGGACCCGGCCGATAGCCAATATCAGGTCGAGTACGCGGTTCTTCTTCGCGACGGCGCCCGGGTCGTTCCTGTAACGGATCGCTACGTCGGGGGACTGTTCTCAATGGCGGAATGGATGGGCACGCTCGAGTCGACAGGCTTCACCGCGTCGGCGGTCGAGCGGCTCGTCGATGAGGCTGGCCAGACCGATCGGGTGTTCGTGTGCCGCCGTCAGGGGGTTCGGCGAGGATGATCCACTTCCCAGGCTGGAGATCGCCGAGCGCGTATTCGCCGAACGCGATGCGGTGGACGCGCGTCACTTCGTGGCCCACCGCGTCGAACAGGCGCCGGATCTCGCGGTTCTTGCCCTCGCGGAGTTCGACGATGAGATGGGATTCGCGTCCGGACGCTTTGCGAATCTCGACGCTCGTCGCCGACAGCTGTTCGGTTCGCCCCCCGCTCCCGGCCGGGACGGTGAGGCCGGATGTGAGACGCCGGACTGTGTCGGGCAACACACGGCCGCGGACGGTGACGACGTACGTTCTCCGCACGCCGTTGGCCGGGTCCGTGAGCCGGTGCGCGAACTGAGTGTCATTGGTCAGCAGGAGGAGTCCCGTCGAGGCCTGGTCGAGCCGTCCCACGGCGATGAGTCCGCGCCCGGCGTCGCCAATCACGTCGAAGACCGTGCGACGCCCTTCGGGATCGCGCCGCGTGGTGACCGTGCCGCGCGGCTTGTGAAGCAGAAGCACGCGGCGTCCGGCGCGCCCAGCCGAGGCGGCGGCGCCCCGAATGGAGATCCGCGCCCGCTCCGGCACCACGGGCGTCGAGGGGTCGGTGCACGTGCGGCCGTTCACAGTCACGAGTCCCGCGGCGATCAGCCGACGCGCGTCGTTCCTCGACGCGAGGCCGAGTTTCGAGAGCGCCCGGTCGAGCGACACGTGACCCGCGGGGCGTCTTTTCACCCGGCCATTATCGAGGAGGTTCAGTAAACGAGTTCCAGGCTCACGTTCCGGCGGGACCGCCCGGGGCGGTCAGCGGCTTTGGCGCGCCACGGTGGCACGTAAAGCAGGTGACTTTGGGCGCACCAGGCGCGGCCGGCTCGCCGACGTCCTTCAGCAGCTCGCCGTTGATCGTGCCGACCATGAGTAACATGCGTCGCGCAGTGGCTTTCGCCGGCTTCGCGTCGGACGCGAAATCGAACTTCGACAGGTCGTTGCCTTCACCCACGTGGCAGTGCTCGCAGCGTACGCCGAGATTCTGGGCGAAGTTCTTCATCACAGGCAGCAGGTTCTGGCGCGTCGTGTCTTTCGGCAGCACCTGCAGGTTGGTGAACTTCTCAGGGATGGGGTTCTGAGCGTGAAGGCTGACGGCAGCGAAGAGGGACGCCGCCGAGAGCCACAGGATTCGTCGCATCTGACCTCCGGCTTGATTAGATGCTTCACCCGGCTCCGCCCACTGTCAAGGCGGCACGGCGATTCATTCGTAGAATGGTGAAAGCCTTGTGAGCATCACCATCGGCGCCCTGGCGGCTGCCAGGCTGGAGCTGGCCAGGCACTTCACCCGAACGCCCTGCGTCAGGGCCGACGGCCTTGGGACGCCGATGCTCTCCGTGTATCTGAAGAACGAGACGGTGCTGCCGACCGGATCTTTCAAGGTGCGGGGTGCGACCCACGCGCTTCGCGCGGCCCTCGACCGGGGGCAGATGGGTGAAGTGGTCGCCGCCAGCACGGGCAATCACGGCGCGGCCGTGGCCTGGGCGGCCCGCTTGTCTGGCGTGCCCGCGCGCATCTTCGTGCCGGAGAACTCGAACCCCGTCAAGCTCGCGCGCATTCGTGCGGAAGGCGCCGCGCTCATTGAGACCGGCCGCGATTTGACGGCGGCCATCACAGCCGCCGGTCAGTACGCCCGGGCGACCGGCGCCTTCTTTCTGCACGATGCATCGAGTCCGGACGTCCCCATGGGAACGGCCACGATCGGCGCGGAGCTGGTCGAGGATGTGCCGGCGCTGCACACGAACGGTTGGGTGTACATACCCATGGGCGACACGGCGCTGATTCGCGGTGTGGCCACGGCACTGCGGCTCCTGACGCGGTCGATCGGTATCATCGGCGTCGTGGCCGAACGTGCGCCCGCCTATATGCTTTCCTGGAAGATCGGGGCCGTCGTGGAGACCGCCGACGCCCCGACAGTCGCGGACGGCCTTGCTGTCAGACAGCCGCTCCCCGCCAACGTGCAGGCGCTCCGCGACCTTCTCACTGACGTCGTCGCGGTGAGCGAGGACGAGATGCTCGAGACCATCGGCAGGCTCCACCGCGTCACGGGCATTGTGTCGGAGCCATCGGGCGCGGCCGCGCTCGCGGCGCTGCTACGCGACGCGCCTCGCAGGAGCGACGGCGCGCCTCAGACCGCCGCGGCCATCGTCACTGGCGCGAACCTGTCCCCCGAGGTCGCCGCACGGGCCGGGCTCGGGCCGTCATCGAGCGGAGTGGAGCGCGCCGACCATGGATGAGCACGCACTCCTCGCGATGATGCTGGCCGCGAGCTTCGCGGCCGGCGTCAACGTCTACGCGACGGCGGGCACCCTCGGCCTTCTCGCGCGATTCGGCGTGGTCACGCTGCCGGCGCCCCTCGCCGTCCTGTCGGACTGGTGGGTCCTCGGCGCATGCCTGCTCCTGTTCGCCATCGAGTTCGTGGCCGACAAGATTCCGCTGTTCGATCTTGTCTGGAACGGACTGCAGACGTTCGTCCGGGTGCCGGCCGGTGCCATGCTGGCCTGGAGCGCGTCGGCGCCCGGGTCGCCGGGCATGCAGATGGGCATCGCATTGCTCGGCGCGCTCGTTGCCCTCGCGGCGCACGGCGGAAAGCTCGCCCTGCGAGGGGCCGTCTCCGCATCGCCTGAGCCGATGTCGAACATCCTGCTCAGCGCGGCCGAGGACGTCGTCGCGATCGGGCTGACCTGGTTCGCGAGCGAGCATCCGTACCTGGCCGCGGCCGTCGCGGGAGTGCTGATAATTACGATCGTGTTCACCGTTCGGCTGGCCTGGGCGGCGCTCCGGGCCGGTGCCAGGCGTGTTCGACGACTCGCGTGACCAGGAGGCCGCCGGATTTGCGCATCAGGATCTTCAGCTGGGTTGGGGTCATCTGGGGAAGCTTCATTCTGGCCACGGCGGGCCCCCGGATCGTGTCAGGACAGGTCGGCGAGGGCGCGAACGCGGCAGGGCAGTACTTCGCGTTCATCCTGGGCGTCCTGATGCTGCTTGCCGGCGTGCGGACGCTCCGAAAGAAGAGCCCGGAGTCGACCATGTCGACCAGTCCAGAGGAATTCGCCCGGCGCTACACGGCGGCATGGTGCAGTCACAATGCCGGCCGCGTCAGCGAGTTTTTCGCGCCGCACGGCGCTCTCACCATCAACCGCGGGTCGCCGGCCGTCGGCCGTGAGGCGATCGCGGCCGCGGCGCAGGGCTTCATGACGGCGTTTCCGGACCTGATCGTCAGGTTTGATCGCCTGGTCGGGGCCGAGGATGGGGATGCTGGCCGCGCCACCTACCACTGGACGCTGACCGGCACGAACACCGGGCCCGGCGGCACCGGCCGTGCCGTTCGAATCAGCGGATACGAAGAGTGGCTGTTCGACGTCGATGGACTGATCCTGGATTCTCAGGGGCACTTCGACGCCGCCGACTACGCCCGTCAACTGAACGGGTGATCTACGCGTCAAACCCGATGGGGGGCGCGTGAGGCGCAGGCCGGTTCGTCGCGAGGTCCCGGGTGCCCGGGGAGGCGCGGGCCTTCATCGGGGATTCGCCGAATTCCTGAAAGGATCCGGCCCGCAGCGTCGTAAATCCTTCGGCGACGAGTGCGTAGCGGACCGCATGATGGCCTGGTCCGCATGCCCATCCGGCGGGCGACGCCGGTCGACCAGCCCGCCGCGTAAACGTGACGAGCCACGTTTGATCGGGTATCTTTAGGCGTTTTCATTAAGTGTCCATGAGCCAGACTGATCGAACTCCGCAGCAGCTTGTCGCCCAGGCCGACCGGCTGCGCCGCGGCCGGCGTGCCGATCGTGTGGTGTCGCGCGCCGCACCGGTCGTCGCCGCCGCGCTGCTGGCCTTTGCGGGCGCCGGGCGGTTGTTCGGCTGGTCGCGCTGGATCCCGTTGATTGCGCTGGGTCTGGCGGTGGCCGGGCTGGCGATGTACGCGTGGGCGATGCGCCGCGCCCGCCCGACCTCGGATACGGTCGCTTCCGAAGTGGACCGCGATGCCGCCCTCCGTGGTGAGCTGCGCAGCGCGCACTGGTTTGAGTCGAACGGTGAGCGCGACGAGTGGGCTGACTACCACTTGCGGACGGCCTCGGCGCGTGCGGCGGCCGTCGACTGGACATCGCTCTATCCGACCGTCAGGGCCGCGCGGCACTGGGCTGGCGCCGGCGTGATGGCGCTGTCGGTGATCGCCGTGTCGATCTACGTGCCGGCCCGAGCGGGCGGACCGAGTGGCGCTTCCGGCGCGATCGACGATCCGGAACTGGCGGCTGCGCTCGATCCGGCGATGGCGGCAAAGCTGGCGGCGCTGCTCGAGCAGATGAAGAAGGGCGCTCTGACCAAGGACGCCGAACAGATGTCGCTCGAGGAAATGAAGAAGCTGCTCGCCAACATGGATCCCACGCTGCAGAAGAAGCTGCTGGACCTCCTGGAGAAGCAGGCCAAGGCCGCCGAGCTGGCCAGAAACAAGATGGATCCGTCGAAGGATCCGCGAGCCGAGCCGGCCGACAAGAGCACCGCCGGGCTTCCTGAAGACGTGAAGTGGGCGCTCGACGACAAGGCCAATCGCGACGCGCAGCAGGGCGAGCGCCAGACGAATCCGAACAACCCGTCGGCCTCCCAGGAGACCGGCCAGCAGGGCATGGGGTCGCAGCAGGCGGAGAAGACCTCGATGCAGCAGGCCGCGTCGCCGCTTGTCCGCGAGTCAGCGTCGGAGGCCGCGAGCAAGATGATGATGGGCGGCGGCGGTCCGATGGGCGGAGACTCTGGACCTGGCGCCGGCGGCAAGAAGAACGACCAGACCGCGATGGGCAACGTGACGATGCTCGCCCAGGCGCTCAAGAAGGAAATGATCGAGGCGAACGAGGACGCGCTCGCCGAGGCCAAGGACAAGGAAGATCGTCGCAAGAAGACCGAGCAGGGCAAGTCGACGCTCGGATACACCCGCGTCGCGCCGCCAGCGGCCTACGAGCCGAGCCGGTCCGCCGCGCCGCCGCCCGTGCCCGAGGCGCGGCGTCAACTCCTGCTCGATTATTTCAGTCGGAAAAAATGACTACTGCCGTACCCGTCGAACAGCACATCGAACAGTTTCGCGAGCGCTTCTCGCGAGTCACCAAGGAAGTCGGGCGCCGGATCGTCGGCAACGAAGAACTGCTCGAGAACACCGTGACCGCGCTCCTGGCGGGCGGCCACGTGCTGCTCGAGGGCATCCCGGGCGTGGGCAAGACGAGCCTCGTGCACACGCTTGCCGACGTCCTCCATCTCAAGTTCTCGCGCATCCAGTTCACGCCGGATCTGATGCCGGCCGACATCGTCGGCACGAACATCGTCCAGGAACACGCGCATGGCGGGACGTTCTTCGAGTTCCAGCCCGGGCCGATCTTCGCCAACGTCGTGCTGGCTGATGAAATCAACCGCGCGACGCCGAAGACGCAGTCGGCGCTCCTCGAGGCGATGCAGGACCACAGCGTGTCGGTGGGCAAGTCGACCTACAAGCTGGAGCAGCCCTTCTTCGTGCTCGCGACACAGAACCCGCTCGAGATGGAGGGCACGTATCCGCTGCCCGAAGCCCAGCTCGACCGGTTCTTCTTCAAGCTCAAGGTGCTCTATCCTGCCGAGGCGGCGATGCACGAAATTCTCGAGCGCACGACGCAGGCGGGAACCACCGAGGTCTCACGCGTCATGGACGCTCCGGAGATTCTCGAGATGCGGCACGTGGTACGGTCGGTGCCGATTGCGAAACCGGTGCAGGGGTATGCCATCCGGCTGACGCTCGGATCGCATCCGGAGTCGCCGTATGCGCCGCCGCTCGTGAAGCGTTACGTCCGCTAC
>CAZJTG010000032.1:7061-23392 GCA_964548865.1 uncultured Solibacteraceae bacterium | reverse complement strand
CTGGCCATCGACCTCGTCTACCGCGGCCAGCCTCGGGTCATCTACGCGAAGCAGGAGTCGCTGAACCTCACCGGCAGCATCAAGGATCGGATGGCGCTCTACATCATCGAGCACGCCTACCGAGAGGGGCGTCTGCTGCCCGGCCAGCGAATCGCCGAAGCGACCAGCGGTAATACGGGGATCTCGTTCGCGGCCATCGGGCGCGCGCTCCATCATCCCGTCACGATCTTCATGCCTGACTGGATGAGTACGGAACGTATGTCGCTCATCGCCAGCTTCGGCGCCGACATCGTTCCGATCAGCCGCGACGAGGGCGGATTCCTCGGGAGCATCCGGCGATCTGAAGAACTTGCCGAGGCTGACCCGTCGGTATTCCTCCCACAGCAGTTCGCGAACGAGGCGAACGTGCGCGCCCACCAGGAGACGACCGGACCGGAGATCTGGATGCAGCTCAAGACCGCCGGCGTCGAGCCCGACGCATTCGTCGCCGGCGTCGGCACCGGCGGTACGGTGATGGGTGTCGGGAAATACCTCAAGCGGATGCGGCCGTCGGCGCGCATCCATCCACTGGAGCCGGCCGAATCACCGACGCTCTCGACCGGTCACAAAGTCGGTCACCACCGCATCCAGGGTGTTTCGGACGAGTTCATCCCGGCGATCGTCAAACTCGACGAACTGGACGCCGTGATCTCGGTGTCTGATGGGGACGCGATCCTGATGGCGCAGCAACTGGCGCAGAACGGACTCGCGGTGGGCATCTCGTCCGGCGCCAATCTGCTTGGCGCGCTCAACGTTCAGGACGCGATCGGCCCGGACGCGGTAGTCGTCACGGTGTTCGCGGACAGCAACAAGAAGTACCTGAGCACAGACCTGCTCAGGACCGAGCCGGTACGCGACGGATACCTGTCACCCGACGTCGAGGTGACAGGTTTCCGTGCGTTCATGCGTGTCTGCGCGATGTGTTCGTGACAGACTCCGGGTGCCGGGTGCCGGGTGCCGGGTGGCGAGCGGCGAGCGCCAAACCGGCACTCCGCACTCAGCACTCCGCACTCCGCACTCCGCACCCCGCACCCTATCGATAAAGCACGTAATTCTGTGCCGGCAGTTCGATGACCTGCACAAACTGCGGCTGACCGATCGGCGTGAACGTGTCGCCGACGAGCTTGCCGATCACGACCCGATACCGTCCAGGATCCGCCTGGGGCGCGCCACCGCCGCGGCCGCGGCCGAGCTGCACTGGCGGCGCCCCTGCGGGAGCACCCGCGCGCCCGGCGGCCTGCGCACCAGCGCCCTGGCCGGCGGCACCCTGCTGCGCCTGATCGCGTTCTTCAGAGACCAGCCCGGGCACCTCGCCCATCGTCTCTCCAGGACCGCCGGCACGTCCGGTGCCCGGATCCGCGCCGAGGTTCCAGTACGTCCGATGCAGGCCCGCAGTCTTGGCGAGCGTCACGCGGCGCACCTGCGTCCCCTGGGCGTTCATGATGTTCGCGACGAGCGACGTGTCCGCCGGCAGATCTTCACGGACGTGATATGTCAGCGCGGCGCCGTACGGGGGATTCGGCATCGTGTAGTTGCCGCCCAGCGTCGCCAGGCCCGCTGATCCGTCCTGTGCCACGCCCCACGGCGTGAACTGATAGGCGTGGCGCATTGGGAACAACCGTGCCTCCTCGCCCATCGCCTCCGCACTCACTTCACGCAGCGGCGAGTAATCATCGAGCACCCAGAACCCGCGCCCGAACGTCCCCATCACGACGTCGCTCTCGCGGCGCTGCAGCCGGATGTCGCGCACCTGCATGGCCGGCATGCCGCCCTTGAGCTTCACCCAGCGCTGGCCGCCGTCCACGGTGAAGAACAGGCCGAACTCCGTGCCGAGGAAGAGCAGGTTCGGCGCAATGTGATCCTGTTCGATGGACCAGGCCGAATGGAGCGCCGGCAGATCGCCGGTGATGTTCGTCCACGTGCGGCCGCGATCGACGCTCTTCACGACATACGGCTTGAAGTCACCGCGCTGCCAGTTGTTCATGGTGGCGAAGATGACGTTGGCGTCGATCGGCGACGCCGCCACATCGGTCACGTACGCCCACTTCGGCACGCCCGGAAAATCCTCCACCCTCCGCCACGTCCGGCCGCTGTCCTCGGTGATCTGCACGAGGCCGTCGTCGGTGCCGATGACGAGCAGGTCCTCGAATCGCGGGGACTCGTCCATCGAGACGATGTTGGACAGGGCGGTGGTCGACTCGCGCAGCGCGATCGATCCGGCCGGCCAGACCTTACCCATAATCGGAAGCTCGAGCGCGTTCAGACTCCTTGACAGATCCGGGCTGATACGCGTCCATGACGCGCCCCGATCTTCGGTCCGGTAGAGATACTGACTGCCCCAGTACAGACGCGTTGGCGAGTGCTCGCTCGTCATGAACGGTGCGTCCCAGTTCGGGCGATCGCCGCCCGCCCCGCCGCCGCGGCCGCCGGCCCCTTGTCCTCCACCAGCGCCGCCTCCTCCGGCTGGTGGACCCGCCGGAGCAGGTGCGGGCGTCGTGCCGTACGCATACGGCGCGGTCGCGAAATTCGGCCGAATCCCGGTCGATCGGCCGGTGCGGCGGTCGAACCGGCCAGGATTGCCGTCCTGGGACGTCGCATAGACGATGTTCGGGTCGCCGCGATCGTGCTGCGTCGTGAAGCCGTCGCCCCCGAGGACGTTGTACCAGTCGCTCGTGCGAATCCCGAGCGTGTGCGACGTGCGCGAGGGTCCGCAGCTCGAGAAGTTGTCCTGGGTGCCGCCACACACCGTGTAGAACGGCAGCTCGTAGCCGGCCGACACGCGGTAGTACTGCGTGATCGGCAGGTTCGCGAAGAACCGCCAGTCCGCGAGATTCTCGGTGCCCTGCTGGCCCGGATTCGCGTAGAGCTTCCCGAGCTCATAGGTTTCGTACACGCCGCCGTCGTTGCCGATGATCAGATGATCCCGGTTGGTCAGGTCGAACACCACTTCGTGATGATCGACGTGCACGGCCAGGGCGCCGGACCCGCGCTCGATACCGATCGGCGACCACGTCGATCCGCCGTCGCGGCTCCACTCCATGTTCGTGTTGATCGACCAGATGGTGTCCGCCTGCCAGGGATCGACGAAAATCTCCGAGTAGTAGGCCGGACCGCCGCCGCGGTACCGGCTGACGCGCGTCCACGTGGCGCCGCTGTCGTCCGACCGGTAGAAGCCGCGTGAGTCGTTCTCGGTTGCCGGCATCAGCGGCGTCGATGGCGGGGCCGGGGCGGCTTCGCCGCCACGGCCACCGGCGCCCGCGCCGCCCGCACGACCCCCGCCGGGGCCGCCAGCCCGACCGCCGCAATCCGCGACCTGGCACTTGGCGTCGATGAGCGCGTACACCCGGCCGGGCTTCTTTGGATCCACGGCCAGGGCGATGCGTCCGACCTCGAACGCCGGCAGTCCGCCAGCGAGCTTCGTCCACGACCTTCCGCCGTTGGTCGTCTTGAACACGCCGCCGTCGGGACCGCCGCCGATCATCTGGCCGACGTGACGCATGCGCTGATACGTGGCGGCGTAGAGGATGTCCGGGCTCTTCGGGTCGAACACGATGTCGGTAAAGCCGGTCACGTCGTTGACGAAGTGCGAGCGCGTCCACGTGGCACCGCCGTCAGTCGTCTTGTAGATACCGCGCTCGCCGCCGCCTTCGGGCCTGAAGAGCGGCCCCTGCACGGCGACCCAGACCGTGTTCGAGTTGCGCGGGTCGATGATGATCCTGCCAATGTGCTCGGAGTCCGCGAGCCCAACGCGATTCCAGGTCTTGCCCGCGTCGAGCGACTTGTACAACCCGGTGCCGAAGTGCGCGCTGCGCTGGCTGTTGTTCTCGCCGGTGCCGAGCCAGACGATGTTCGAGTCCTTCGGATCCACCACGACGCAGCAGAGGTTGAACGCCTCGACCTCTCCCGATCGCGGGAAGATCGCCTCAAACGTGACGCCCCGGTTGGTGGTTTTCCAGAGGCCGCCGAACGCCGAGGCGACGTACCAGACGTTCGGATTCTTCGGATCGATCTCGATGTCCTGCACGCGGCCCGTCACGACGGGCGTGCCGATATTGCGGGCGGTCAGGCTCGCGAAGACATCTGCATTCATTCGACTGGCGCCCGATGGCGCCTGTCCGGCGCTCAGGGCGGCCGTGAGCACAACGAGGGCGGCAAGCACGACGACGTGGACACGTTTCATGGGGTTCGACTCCAGAACAAACGGCTTGGCGGGGATTCTACATTCAATCTTGTCCCGGGGCCTGCCGCTCGAGAATGCTCGGGGCGGCCTGAGCTCCGTCGGAGGCCGCGGCCGCTCAACACGCTCGGTGGTGTCTCCGGTTGGGACTTCCGTCCTGGACGCAGCCGGCACGGCAGACGTTGTGGGCGCGGCCAGGACGAGGTGTCGTGCGCGAGCCGAATCGGATCGCGGCGACGGTCAGGCCAGCGGCGCCGCGCTCCGCCTGAGGCTCGCGCCGCGACACCTCATCCCGGCCGTCAATCGCGCAGGCGTCAGACCAGCCCCGCGACACGGGCTCACGCTCACTCATCGGGCTTCTGCAATAATCCGGCCCGTGCCGGCGGCAGGTAGGAAGTGGCTCTGGATTACCGTCGCGATGCTGGTCGTCTGGGGCATGGTCGCCGCGTCGCGCGGCCGAATCGCATTGCCTGCGCCGGCGACGACGGGAAGCACGGACGTCAGGCTGTACGAAGCCATCACTGCCAGAGTCGCGGCCGGCCAGGGCTACTACGAGGCGCTCGCGGTCGAGCTCCCATCGCGCGGCTACGCCGTCCGTCCGGTATTCAACTGGCGGCTTCCCACGCTGACCTGGATCAATGCCCTGCCGCCGTCGCCCTTGTGGGGCCGCGGACTTATCGTGGGGATTGGCGTCGGCGCGATCGTGCTGTGGCTGATGGCCATCAGGCGCTCGCGGCCCCGCGCAGCGATGGTGGCGGTGCCGGTCGTTGGATTTGCAATCGTGCCCCTCATCTCGATAGCTCCATCGATTGTCTTCTACGAAATCTGGGCAGGCCTGCTGGTTGCGGCGGCCGTCGCCTGCTCGGGGCTGGGCTGGTGGAGAAGCGGCGTGGCGTGTGGCGCGGCGGCCCTGGCCATACGCGAACTGGCGCTTCCGTTCGTGCTGGTCATGGCCGCTGTCGCGCTGATCGAGCGCCGGCGCCACGAGGCGGTCGCATGGCTCGGCGTCGTGGCCGTCTTCGCCGTGCTGTATGCCTGGCATGTGTCCCACGTGCTGGCGGCGATGCCACCGCAGGGACTGTCGAACACCTGGCTGGTGACGGGTGGCTGGCCATTCGTCCTGAAATCGCTCCACAGCTCGGTCTTCGCCATCATCACCCACGGCGCCGCGCGCCCGTGGGTGCTGGCGGTCGCTGTGCCCCTCCTCTGGGCCGGCTTGTGGCACTGGCAGGACGCGGTCGGCCGGCGACTGGCCTGGGTCGTGACCGCATATTTCGTCCTGTTCATGGCCGTGGGCCGGCCCGACAATTGGTACTGGGGATTCATGATCGCCACGCTCGTTCCACTGGGCGCGTTCGGGTTCGTCTCCGATCGGCCGATCGCACGGCGGCGCAGGCGATGATGCCGGACCTCCCGTCGTCCCTCGCGTCCCGCCGCAATCCCGACGGCGGTTGGGGTTACGAGGCGGGCAAGACGAGCAGGCTGGAGCCGACCTGCTGGGCGCTCCTCGCGTTGGCGCGTGCTTCCGCCCAGCCGCTCGACGCCGACGTGCTTCTCGAATGGCGCCAGGAGAGCGGATGGTTTGTGGACGTCCCCGGTGTGCCAGTGAACTTCGCATTCAACGCGCTGGCGGCGCTGACGCTCCGGACACACCCGCGCGGCAGGGACACGGCGCGCCGGATTGCGACGCAGCTGCTCGGGGTTCACGGCCTCGCGTTCGAGCCGAGCCCGGCGCTGCGGCAGGACAACAGCCTGCAGGCCTGGCCATGGATCGATGGGACCTTCAGCTGGGTGGAGCCGACGAGCCTCTGCCTGCTGCTGATGAAGCGCCTGCGGCGGGAGCTGCCGGCGACCGCAGTCTCGGATCGCATTACGGTGGCAGAACGCATGCTCCTTGACCGCGCCTGCGCGCCCGGCGGCTGGAACTACGGCGGCGCGAACGCGTTCGGGCGCGACCTCTTTCCCTACGTTCCGACCACCGCCCTTGGACTGCTGGCCATGCAGGATCGCAAAGACCTTCCCGTCACGAGGCAGGCGGTGAACTGGCTCGCGCAGGAGGCGGCCTCGGAAAAGTCGACGCAATCGCTGGCGCTCGCGGGAATCGCGCTCACGGCCTACAGGTCCGGCACGACTGTGCTCGGCGAGGTGCGCCGGCGGCTGCCGGGCGAAAGCAACGCACGCGCGACTCTCGGGCTGGCCTGCGGCCTGTATGCGGCTGCCCGGCCGGAGGGTGGATTCGATGCATTCGCAGTCTGACAGTCACGGGCTCTCGCGCCGGCGGTTTCTCACGACGCTTGCGGCGCCGGTCGTCGTCAGCGCGTGCGATCGGCTGCGTCCGGACGGACAACCCGGCGCCACGGTCGGATTGTTCGCCGTGGACCGCTATTCGGACGACCTCGCCCAGGTGATCGGTCGGGGGTTGACGGAACTCGGGATCGATGTGCGGGGCCGGCGTGTGCTCCTCAAGCCCAACATGGTCGAGTATGAGCCGGGTACCTCGATCAACACTCATCCGCTGGTCGTCGCCGGCGCCGCCGTCGCGCTCGGTCGCGCGGGGGCGGCTTCGGTAGCCGTCGCCGAGGGCCCAGGACACCGGCGCGACATCGAGTACCTGCTCGCCGCGACGGGTCTCGGCGACCACCTGCGCGAGCTCGGGGCGGCCTTCACGGACCTGAACCACGATGACGTACGCGTCGTGCCGCTCGCTGGCGGCCGGACGGGCCTCGGCCAGCTGGCGTTGCCGGTCACGGTGCTGCAGTCGGACTTCATCGTCACGATGCCGAAGCTCAAGACTCATCATTGGGCCGGCCTCACGTGCAGCATGAAGAACCTCTTCGGCGTCGTGCCCGGCGCAGTGTATGGATGGCCAAAGAACGTGCTGCACATCAGAGGCATCGACCAGTCGATCTTCGACCTGACGGCGACGCTTCGCCCGCACCTCGCCATCGTCGACGGCATTACCGCCATGGAAGGCGACGGGCCGATCATGGGCAACCCGCGGCAGCTCGGATTGATCGCAATGGGCACGGATCCCGTGGCCGTGGACGCCACGTGCGCCCGCATCATCGGACTGGATCCGCAGAAGGTCCCGTATCTCGAGTCCGCGGGCCGGCACCTGGGCGTCGTGGCGGCGGATCGAATCAATCAGCGAGGAGAGCCCGTGAGCCGATTCGCCACGTCATTCGCGTTGATTCCTGAGCTTCAGCATCTGAAGGCGGGCTAGCCTAGTCCAGACTAGCGCGCATCGCCGAGCACCGATCGGCCCTTGAGGTCAGGCGGCTTCGCCACGCCGGCCAACTCGAGCATCGTCGGAACGATGTCGTAGTACGAGATGCTCACGGTCGATTCACGGCGTTCGATATCTGGCCCGGCAGCGATGAAGATCGCGTCCGGCGAATGCCACCCTCGCCACATCGGTTCGTCCGGGCTCGACTGGAGGCCGTGGTCGGACACGACCAGCACGTTGGGCTGGACCCGCACGCTGGCAAGCAATCGGCCGATCCGCTCGTCGAGATACTCGAGGTAGCGGTCGATGACGTCGCCGAGCGCCTCGACGTCGGCGGCCGACGGCGGGCGCTGAGGGAAGTCCATCGGGAAGCGGTACTGCCAGAACGCGTGGCTCACTTCATCGAGGCTGCCAATGAAGACCATGATCACGTCCAGGTCGGGCTCCTGGGCCACGACGCGCTCGGCGACGTCGAGCACGCGCTCCTCGATGTCGAGCATTCTCCTCAGGACCGCGACCGGGTCCACGACGGCGTCGGCAGGCTGCGGCCACGCGCCGCGCGGGAAGATCCGACGCAGCGTGGACTCGTCGGCAGGTTCGGAGAAACGCGCCGCGACGGCGCCCGCCCATCGCTCCGGACTACCCAGATCCGCCGCGGTGCCGCGCTTGACTCCCGCCGCCTCCCACAGGTCCGTCGCCACCATGTACGACACCACCACATCCGCCTGGCCGGCCGCCGGATGCGTGAACGGAAATCTGATGGCGGCCGTGCGAATGCCCGCTGGCGCCAGCCTCTCCCACACCGGCGGGACCCTCAGCTGATCGCGTGGCATCAGTTCGGCCGTGACTGCCCCGGCCGCGATGATGAGCCGTTCCACGATGGAGAAGGGATTCAGCAGGATGTCGACCCGGAGCGGCAGTTCGAATGGCGGCAATCCGGGCGCGCGCGCCGTGAGGTCCTCGTGCACTCCGGTCTTCTCGCCGTCGTGACCGGTGACAATCGCCGCCCATGCCGGCGCCGACCAGAACGGTGGCCAGAGCGCCTGGACGCTCCCTGAGACGCCGTTCCCCACCATACGGCCCAGGTTGGGCAGCCGGCCGGACTCAATCAGCGGCCGCAACGTCGTCCAGTTCCCCGCGTCGAGCCCGATCACAACCAAGGGTCTGCGGCGCGTCGAGTCCGCCGGCGCCTCGCGCGCCAGGGGCGGCACCGGCCCCGCCGCTTGCCACGCGTCGCCGCCGCGACGAGCCGGCAGGGCCATGGCGCCGACGACGAGACTCGTGACGGAGGCGACCATGAGGACCTTGTGCGCACGAGGTCCAGGCCTCTGCACCAGCCGCGCGTGGCCGACCGCGGTCACGCCGCACAACACGGCATACGCCACGGCTGCGACCGTGACTTCCGGCGCGCGAAGGCGAAGCCCCGACACCTGGCCGAATGGAATCCACTCCAGGAGGGCAGAAAGCAGGAGATAGCCCGGCGGCACGCTCGCCAGGGCCAGTAGCGCGGGGCCGAGCACCCGCTCCTCAAACTCGCGCCCCCGCGCGACAAGAACTGCGGCAGCGGGAAAGACGATCAAGGCGGACAGGACGGCGCCAAGGATCGCGCCGACCGCCGCGAGGAAGGCCGCCACGATCAACCACTGGAGCGGATGCTCTGGGCGCAGGTGGTGGGTGGTCACCCAGTGCGGCCCGACGATCCACAGAGCCAGCGCGGCACCGGCGACGGCGCCCCAGCGTCCGACCAGTCGCAGGTCGCGACTGGCCAGGAGGACGGTGATGAAGGACGCGAGGCCGATGACCCAGAGGACGAGGACCATGGCGACCCCCTCCCTACTTGGCCGGCGCGCGGTAGCCGGACTGGCCGCCGATGACGATGCCCTCGCGTTTCGACCGGACCTCCACCGTGCGCCAGCTGCCGTCGCGGGCGGAATTGGTGGAGGTGTAACTGATGACGTAACGGCGCCGGAGATCTTCAAGCACGCGCCTGAACTCGGCGCCAAGCGACGACACTTCCAGAGGAAAATACGACTCTCCCGACGAGGCCTGGGAGATGCGCTCGAGCGTCGCTCGATCGACGTTTGGCCCAAGACCGATCGAGTACACGGAGGTGTTCGCTTCCTTCAAAAGCCCCAGCACGTCCGAGAGCGTGCGCGCCGACCCTGGTCCGGTCCCGGGGTTGTCTTCGTCACGGCCGTCGGTCATCACGACAATCGCGCGCCGGCCGGCCACGCTCTTCAGGCGGGTGATGCTCTGGTACAGGGCGTCGTAGAGGGCGGTGCCGCCGCCGCTCTGGTACCGCGCCACCGCGGCCGCCGCGCCATCGCGGTCGGTCGAGAGGTCGTGCGCGACGGTGACCCTGTCCGCGAAGAGCATCACGCCAAGGCCGTCCTTGGCGGGCAGGGCGTCGATGAAGGACTTCGCCGAGTCAATCACAGCGGCCACGTCGCGGCGCATACTTCCGCTGGCATCGAGCACGAGCAGGGCTGACACCGCTGCCGTCGATTCCTGAAACGCCTCCACCTGCTGCTCCACGCCGTCTTCGATCACGACCAGGTCCTCCAGGCTGATGTCCACCTGCCGGCGGGCCGTGTCTCGAATCGTGAGCTCGATCTGCGGCCGGACCGGGGGCGGCGCCGGCGCGAAGTACCCGGCCCGCGCGCGCACGACGTGGGTGGGAGAGTTCGTCTTCACTGTAATCGCGCGCCAGGCGCCGTCCAGCGCCTGGTTGGTGGGCGTGTAGGAAATCACGTACTTCTGCTGCACGTCGGCGGCGATCAGGCCATGGATGTCCGTCAGCTGGAACTCGCGCGCGGGGAAGAAGGCGCGCCCGCCGGTCTCCGCCGCCAGGCGCTTCAGGACCGATTCGCCGTTGAGCGAAACGCCGGCGGTGCCCCCGATGGCGATCGCGTAGACCGTTGCCTTGCTGGCTTTCACCGCGTCGAGGGCACGCTCGAACGCGACGTTGCTGTGCTCGTCGTAGCCGTCGGTGATGAGCACCAGAATGTGACGGCTGTCGATCGTGCCGAGCCTGGCTGAGGCAGTGACCAGGGCATTCAGGATCGCCGTGCCGCCTCCAGGTTGGATGCCGTCGATCGCATCGGCGATCGTCGCCGGATCGCTGGTCGGACCGGTCACGGTTCCGATCGCTTTCGTGAACGGCGCGATGATCACGGCGTCGCCGGGGCGCAAGTGGTTCGGAAGTTGCCGCGCCGCATCGCGGACGAAGTCCATGCGGCGCGCCATGCTCTGGCTGCTGTCGACGAGCAGTGTGTACGTCGCCGGCGCGACGTCCGGCCTCGCGAGATCCAGCGTCTGCGGAACGCCGTCTTCCAGGACGGTGAAATCCGCCGCCGTGAGCCCGTTGATCGGGCGGCCAGACTTGTCCACAACCGTGGGCTCGAGCACGACGCTCGAGACGGTGGCGGCCTCCGTCAGCTCCAGCGGGCGGAGGTAGACCGAGTCGCGCGCGACCTGACCCTGCGAGTCCGAGACGGAGACGGCAATCTCGCGTGGCAGGAAGGGGTTCTCGTCGATCCAGTCAACGGCGTACGGTGCGCCGTCCTTGTCCTCACCTACCAGCCGGCCGTCCACGAAGAACTGGACGGCGCCGAGCACCGTGCCCGGCGGCAACGTGATGCGCGCGACGATGCGCGTGGGGCCTGCCACCCCCGTGCGGCCGAGCGGCGACGTGAGCTGCACCGTGAGCGTCCTCGTCCCAGGCGCCTGCCCTGACGGGCGCACGGCTCCGGCGCCGGCCAGGAGCCCGGCCAGCGCCAGGATCCAGAACCCCGTCTTCATGACTCGATAGCGTCCGGCGCCTCATCCACGAAATACGTCGCGACCGCGGCGTCGATCAACGGGATCGTGAGGCGCTTGGGTTCGCCGAGGTACTGGCCGAGCGCCAGCGCCTGGCTGATGAGATCGCGCGGGTGGCAACCGCGGAACGCGATCTGCCGGCGGTCGTAGACCTGGAGCAGGTGGCGCACGTGCGCGACGTCGTAGTCGATGCCACGCTCGAGACAGGCCTTCTCGAAGATGCGGGCGAACTCCTCCGCGGTCGGATTCTTGGCTCGAATCTTGTACTGAATCCTGCGCAGGAACGCCTCGTCAACGAGTTCGGCGGGCCTGATGTTGGTGGCGAACACCGGCAGCGTCAGGAACGGCACCTCGACTTTCTGGCCGGACTGCAGCACCAGGTAGTCGACACGGCTCTCGAGCGGATGTACCCACCGATTGAGCAATGCCACCGGCGAGCAGCGCTGCCGCCCGAAGTCGTCAATCACGAGCACGCCGCCGTTCGCCATCAGCTGCAACGACGGGCGGTAGATACCCGACGTCGGATTGAACGTCAGGTCCAGCGACTCGAGCATCATCTCGCCGCCGACGGTGACCAGCGGACGCCGGCAGCGCTCCCAGCGGCGGTCGTACTGGTTGATCGCCTCGAAGCCGCTCCCGCCGGAGGGCGGCGCGAACGCATCATGGTTGACCGGATCGAAGACCTGAATGATGGTCCCGTCGACTTCGATTGCGTGCGGAATCCAGATATCGCCGGGGAGCAGATTGCGGATCGCCTGCGCGATGACGGTCTTGCCGTTCCCCGGCGGACCGTACACAAACACCGACTGGCCCGAATTGACCGCCGGCCCGAGCTGGTTGAGCACGTCCTGGCTCAGGACGATATGCGAGAACCCCCGTTCGACGTCGGCGCGTGAAATTCGCTTGGGAATCGTCTCGTCGAAATCGCGCATGTAGCGCCGGTACTGATCCAGCGGCACGGGCGCCACGCCGGCGTACATGTTGCGGTCGAGAAACAGACCTGCGCGCTCGCGGCCGAGCGTCGTGATGCGGTACCTGTACGTCAGCGGGCCCATGGCCGTGCCGCCGACGATCTCGCAGAGCCGGTCCGTCTTGAGGGCCTCAACACCCGGCTCGATGGCCCTGAATCCAAGGCCCAGCCGATCCGCCCACTCGGCCCCGGTCAGCTCACCCGAGAGGTGCAAGGACTTCGTCAGCAGCTGAACGACCAGATCGAGGCGAAGCCCGGTGGCTTCGAGCGTGGCCGGCATCGGGAGATCGGCCGAGCGATAGGGACCGGCGGTCGATGCAATCACGGCTGGGGTTTCCGGGCGCGACCTGATGCGAGCGCGCGGGCCTCAATCGCGCGCCGGCATGCGACGGCCGACGCGGCTCCGGGCTGACAGGCCTCGGCGAAGGCATCGGCCGCCGCGGCATAGTCGCGGCGCGCCATGAGTACGATCCCGAAGTTGAAGAACGCCGCCGCGCGATCACCGGAAGCCATCAGCACCGCCCGGGCCTCGGACAGCCGTCCGGCCGTCGCGTGTACGAGCGCGAGGTTGTTGCGCGCGGTCATCGATGAGGGATCCTGGTCGAGTGCCGCCCTGCATCGGCGCACGGCCTCCGCGTCGTCACCGGTGGTGAACGCGACGTAGCAGAGGTTGTTCAACGCCCACGGCGCCGACGGCGCCAGTTCAAGCGCCCGGCGAAAACTCGCTGCGGCATCGTCGGCCAGACCGAGCACGAACTGCACGGTCCCCCGCGTGTTGTACGCGTCTGCGGACTCCGGGGACATCGAGACCGCCCGATGCGCGTCCCCCAACGCCAGATCGGGGCGGCCCCAGTCCCGCCACGCACGGGCGCGCGCGGCGTAAAGCGCCGGATTGCGCGGCTCTCGCGACAGCGCCCTGGTCAGGAAGTCGACCGCGAGGTCGGCGACACCGAGCCGCGAGTACTCGGCGGCAATGGCGGCCAGGTTGTCCGCCGACGGATCGCCTCTGGACACCGCCAGCGCCCGTGCGAGCGCGGCATCCGTGGTCTCGACCGTCGCGGACGCGCGACGGTCCGTGCTGGAGGGGGGAACAGCAGGAGATACAGCCGATGGCTGCGCGCGCACCGCACACGCCAGACCGGAAAGCGACGCGCCCACGACCATGGCGGCCGCGAGGGCCGGCCGGTGCCGACGGACGGGTATCCCGGTCACGATCCTCTCAGTCCTCGCGATCGAGGCGGCTCTTCCGGCGCTGCAGATACAGCACGAGAAAGACTCCACCGAGGACGAGCAGGATGATCTGAGTCGTATCCATTGAGCGTGCCTCCCGGGTTTAGCGGCCCTGCTGAGCCATGACCCTGATGAACTGGATCACCGCCGGCCCTAGTGTAACGACAAAAAAGGCAGGGAAGAGCATGAACACCAGCGGGAAGACCAGCTTGACGCCGACCTTCTGGGCCCGCTCCTCGGCACGCTGCCGGCGCTTGGTTCGCGAGACTTCGGCGTGGGTCCGAAGTGCCTGCGCGACGCTGGTGCCAAACCGATCCGTCTGCACGAGCATCGCCACCAGCGATCGGACGTCATCGGTGCCGGTTCGCGAGGCCAGGTTGCGAAACGCCTCCATGCGGGGCTTGCCGGCCCGCGTCTCCGTCACGACCATCCGGAACTCATGCGCGAGCGCGGGGTACGACAGCTCGAGTTCGTCGGTGGACTTGATGATCGCCTGGTCCATCGACGATCCCGCTTCCAGGCAGACGATGAGCAGGTCGAGCAGGTCGGGCAGGCCGTTGTCGATGAGACGCTGCCTCCGCGCGATCTTCCGCACGAGCCAGAACCCGGGCAGCTGAAAACCCAGAAGCCCGGCCACGATGACGATGGGCCAGGCCCGCTGGAGCGGCATCCAGATGAGCGGAAGCGCGCCCACGACGATCGGCAGGAGCACTTGCGCCACCGTGTACACGGCGACGGGCATCAGCGTGTAGTAGCCGGCGCGCTGAAAGCGCCGACGCAGCGCGCTGAGCTCCCTGGGCGATCTCGGGACGAGCGCGGTGAGCTGCTTGACGAGTCTGGACTCCTCGGGCGTGAGCGCCGTCGATTCCAGGACGACGCCCGTCGCCGACGAGGCGGACATCGAGCGCAGGAGGCGCCGCCGCTCCGGCGTGGCGTCCCGGAGCAGTCGTGCCGCGCCGGCACCGGTCGCGAGCGCAACCGCGCCAAAGACCGCAGCGATGGTCAACCAGACGTCCGGGGTCACAAGCTCCTCACTGCCCCTAGTACTCGATGTCCACCAGGCGGCGAATCACCAGCATGCCGAGCACCTGCAGCACGATCGCGCCGACGATCATCTGCCGTCCGAGCGGATCGCTCATCAGCACGCCGAGGTGGTTCGGATTGATGACCATCGTCGCGGCGGCAAGGGCCGGCGGCAGACCACCGAGCACCCAGCCGGTGATCCGGCCATGCGCCGACAGCACCTGCACCTGCCGCCTGACCTTGAAACGCTCGCGGATCACCGACCCGAGGTTGTCGAGCACCTCGGCGAGGTTGCCGCCTGCTTCGCGCTGCGTCAGGACCGCCGTCACGAAAAACTTGGCGTCGAGGACGGGAATCCGGCGCGCGAAATTGCGCATCGCATCCGGGAGCGTCAATCCGAAGTTCTGCTCGTCGAACAGGATGCGAAATTCCGTCCCGACCGGAGCGGACAATTCGTCTGCCACCATACCGAGGCCCGTCGGCAGCGAGTGACCGGCGCGCAGCGCGCGCGCCACGAGATCGATCGCCTCCGGAAACTGCTCCTCGAACTTGCGCATGCGCCGGTGGCGCTTCCACCTGACATAGAGGTACGGCAGCATCGCGGCCGCGGGCATGAAGAGGAGCCCAACCAGCAGCGAGCGGGACAGGATGCTCGCCAGGACGAACGCGCCGACGCCCGAGCACCCGATCAGCAGCAGGAACACGCTGACGCTCATCGGTACGCCGGCCTGGAACAGGAACCGCTGGACGGGCCCGCTGACCGTGAGGCGCGTCAGCACCGTGTTCAGCGTGCCGACGGAACTCATGGTCTCTTCCGGCTTCAACACATCCGGCCGCTGAGCACTCTTCTGTCGCTTCGGCTGCAGCCGCGCGAGCATCTGGTTCTCGTCGCGCATCACCAGGACGAAGTACGCGCCCCAGACCATCAGGAACACGCCGACGAACACGATCGCGGGGAGCAGCGCGGGATCCGACATCAGCGTACGACTTCCAGATGCTCGAAGAGCTCGGCCGGCAGCTCGGCCCCGGCCGCCAGCAGCCGCTCGCTGCACTTCGGCCGCACACCGGTGGCGCGGAACCGCCCGGTCACGCGGCCCTGCGGGTTGATGCCGGTGCGCTCGAACAGAAAGATGTCCTGCATCGCGATCACGTCGCCCTCCATGCCGGTGATCTCGGCAATCTGGGTCACGCAGCGCTTGCCGTCCGACTGGCGCGCGATCTGCACGATCAGGTGGATCGCGGACGCCACCTGATTGCGGATCGCGCGCTCGGGCAGATTCAGGTTCGCCATGGCCACCATGGTGTCGAGCCGGTACAGCGCGTCGCGCGGCGTGTTGGCGTGGACGGTCGTGAGCGACCCGTCGTGGCCGGTGTTCATGGCCTGAAGCATGTCCAGCGCTTCGTCGCCGCGCACCTCGCCCACCACGATGCGGTCGGGGCGCATGCGCAGCGCGTTGATGACGAGCTGCCGCTGGCGCACCGCGCCCTTCCCCTCGATGTTTGCCGGACGCGTCTCGAGGCGCACGACGTGCCGCTGGCGCAGCACGAGTTCGGCCGCGTCCTCGATCGTCACGATGCGCTCGCGGTCGGAAATGAAGCTCGACAGGATGTTGAGGAGCGTCGTCTTGCCCGCGCCCGTGCCGCCCGACACGATGATGTTGAGCCGGCCGGCCACGGCGGCCTTGAGAAACGCCAGCATCTGCGCTGTGAGGGACTGACCTCGCACGAGATCGCCCGAGCTGAGACGGTCCGTCCGGAAACGCCGGATCGAAAGCACGGGCCCATCGATCGAGAGCGGCGGAATAATCGCGTTCACACGCGAGCCGTCCTTCAACCGCGCGTCCACA
>CAZJTG010000032.1:0-7051 GCA_964548865.1 uncultured Solibacteraceae bacterium | reverse complement strand
GCCGACGGTGCTGACGATACGCTCGATAATCCGCATGAGGTGCCGATCGTCGCGGAACACCGCCGCGACAGGCTCCAGCACGCCGTGCTTCTCGATGTAGATCTGGTCGAACCGGGTCACGAGGATATCCGAGATGTCCTGATCGGCCAGCAGCACTTCCAGCGGTCCCAGGCCGAACAGCTCGTTCAACACGTCGACCACGATGGCTTCGCGCTCGTACAGGCTGAGCGGCGTCTTCTCCGCCTCTTTTTCGAGCAGGGCGGCGATGACCGACCGGATCTCCGGCTCGGCTTCCGTCCGGCGAACCTGCGACAGACGCTCGAGGTTCAGCCGGCCGAGGAGCTGCTCGTGGACCCGCGTCTTGACTTCCTGATACTGCGTGTGCCGGAGCTCGGCCCCCGACTTCAGCGGAGGCAGCATTAGAAGATGCCTCCGACGCGGCGCTTCGGCTTCGCGGCCACGCTTACTTCCTCACGGGAAATGCCGGACAGTTTTCTTGCCAGATCCTGCATCGAGCTGGCGAGCCGGCTGCTCGGCTCGGACACGAGCGGCCGGCCGACGTTCGCCGCCGCAACCGCCCGCCGGTAATCGCTCGGCAGGACGGCCCACACCGGCAGGCCGCCTACGCGCTCGATGTCGTCCTGGCCGATGTCGGCGCGCGCGTCGTACCGGCTCACGACCGCGCCGACCCGGTCCTTCCCGTAGCGTTGACGCAGCAGGGCGGCGATTTGAGACGCGCGCCGCACCGTCGGCAACTCCTGATTCAACACCAGGCACACCGCGGACACCGGTTCAATGGCGTCGAGCACGCCGAAATCCGAGCGCGGCAGATCGAGCACCACGTAGTCGTAGTGCGACGCGAGGCGCTCGAGCAGCACTCGAAGGTCCTTGCCCTCCGGATGGCGTACCGACGGCAACGCCGGCGAGGCGAGCACGTCGACGCCCGACTTCGACGTGGCGACGAGGCTCCGCAGGAACGTCCCGTCCAGACGGTGCACGTTCTCCAGCGCGTCGACAATCGAAAATCGCGGTTCCACGCCGAGGAAGAGCGCGGCGTCGCCGTGACCGGTGATGTGCAAATCCACGACCAGCACGTTCGCGCGGCGGCCGGTCGCCAGCAGGGCGGCGATGTTGACGGCCAGAGTCGTGTTGCCGACGCCGCCCTTGGCGCCGACGAATGCAAGCGTCCTGCCTCGCCCGCCACCGCTCGAGTCCGCGCCCGACAGCCGCTCGACCGCCGAGCGCAGGTCCGCCGGTGACACGGGATCCGCCAGCGCCTCGGTGACGCCCGCACGCATCGCGGCAAGCATCACGGCCGGATCGAACTCCGACACGACGATCACGACGCCGGTCCTGGCATGGCGGCGCTTGAAGGTTGCGAGTTCCTGGGGGAACCCAACCTGCCCGCGAAGATCAACGATCAAAAGATCGGGAACGGCCTTACCGCTCTCGAGCGACGCCAGATCGGTCGCCGAGACGGCGCTCAGCCCGGCGCTGCGTGCGAGCACGCCGAGCTGCCTGTCCTGAGCTTCAACGATGACAATGCCTTCAGTCACTTACGCCCCGTTCACGTCAACGCACCAAACTAGTGATCTTGGTAAAGACAGCCGATCCGTGCGCGGTTGGGCACGGGCCAGGCGAGCATGGAATCTGCACGCCGGGCTTCGACACGACGTAGCCAAACACGTCGTTGCCCACCATGCCGCTCACGAAGAACCCGACCATGTTCACGACCCTCACGGTGCCAGCACCGGGCCCGCCGGTGGCCATGTAGTGATCGAGATCGAACACCGGTACCGTGACCACTCTGGGACTGACCCGGTGCGGCAGACCTGTCCAGCTGTCCACGCAGGGGGGAGTGGCCTGGGCACAGCTGTTGATTACGCCGCCCTGGCCGCCGTTCGCGGTCGGATCCCAGGACGCCAGGGGGTCGTGGGCGATGATGGAGCCGACGCCCGACTGTGTTTCAGTCAGCAGCGTGCCGTAAGGCCGCGTGTTCCGTGGAATCGAATCCCCGATCTTGAACAGGGCCGGTTCGCACTCGGCCACCAGGGCCTGGTAGGCCGCCATGTTGCCGTTGCGCTCCGTATTGATGGCCTGGAACCACCCGCCGTTGATCACGTCTCCCGACTGTCCGAGCTTCAGGTGAAGGGCCCTTCCGTGATCGGCTTGCACCGTGAACCCGGTTCCCGGCCCGCTCGAACTGGGGGGCGCGTAGCTATCCAGCGGTGGATTGTAGTACGCGCCTGCGCCCCAGCCGGACGGATCGGTTTCCGTCCACTTGTCTGCCAGGCCCCAGGGCTTGAAGCAGTCGCCGGAGTTCGTCACGAAGACCTGGCCCGTCGCCGTCGCTCTCACACCCTGGTGCGTCAGGCCCAGGAGTCGTCCAAAAATCATCGGGATCGGATTGCCTCGCGCCTGGTTGCGATAAACATCGACCTTGACGCAGGTCTGCGTGACATCGTCGGGACAGGGCGAGATCGTGATGTCCGTCGGATTGACGATCGGTGGCTGTCCCCAGATCCAATGGCTCTGGAGCATCGACGTCGCGCTCTCGTGCGCCGTCTGCGGGTTGTTGTCGTACGCCAGCGACACGGCGCCCGCAAGCGCCGCCGCGTCGGCGGCGTTCTGGGCCTGTCCCCGGGAGGTCCACAGTGCGCCGTAGTCCACGACGAACGTGGTGAGCGACATCAACGCAAGCAGGGCGAGGGCCACGTGCACCAGCACGGCACCCCGTTCCGACCTGTTCGCGGTTTCGCTGCGCATCATTGGGTCCGTCGTCCCGTCAGCGGCCGCCGCCGCGCCCCGCTGGGGGCGTGTCGAGCAGGCCGGCGCCACCCTGAAGGTAGTCTCCAACTCCCCCACCGCCGCGCCCACGGCCCGCCGGCGGCCGAACGCTCGGCAGCGGCGGCACTTCGTCCGGATCGAGCGGCCGGACAAGGCGGGGAGTAATCAAGACCATCAGCTCGGTGCGGTCGGAGCGGTTCGACTTGGTCTGGAAGATCTTCCCGATGATGGGAATCCGGCTGAGTCCTGGAATATTCGCGCGATCCTCCTGGCCGATGTTGTCCAGCAGACCCGCAATCGCGAACGACTGGCCATCCCGAAGTTCGACCTCGGTGTCGGCGTAACGGGTCGTCAGCGCCGGCACCCGGATCCCCGACTGGGTGATGCCGTTGGCGAAATCGAGCGCGCTCACTTCGGGCCGGACGTGCAGGCGGATCACGTCGCCTGCGATCGTCGGCGTGAACTTCAGTTTCACACCGTATTCCTTGTAGGTCACGCTGGTCGCGCCGTTGCCGGACGCGGAGATAATGGGCACTTCGCCGCCGGCCAGGAAACTGGCCTCCTGCCCGTTGTACGCGATCAGATTCGGCTCGGCCAGACTCTCGTACCAGCCGTTCTGTTCGAGCGCCCGCACCACTCCGCCGATCCCTTCGTTGCGCTGAAAGAAGAACAGGTTCAGGTAGTCCGCGAACACGAGGCCCTGCACCGACTGCGCGCTCTGCGAGTTGTCTTCAAAATTCGGCGCGGCAAACTGCCCGGTGGTGCTGCGCGCCGTGAACCCGGTCCTCGTCGTGAACAGGCTGGCGCCCAGCTCGCGGACGCGCCGGCTGTTCACTTCCGCAAACCGCACCTGGAGCATCACCTGCTGGCTGCCGCCGCCGCCGGGCACCTGCAGCATGTTGATGATCTTCTGGCCCGAACTCGCTGCGGCAATCTCCGCCGCGCGCAGCATGATGAGGTTGCTCGAGACCCGCCCGGACAGAATCACCGAACCGGTAGTGATATCGACCTCGATGTCCTCGCCCGGGAAAAACGCCTGCATCCGCTGTTGCAACGTCGTGACGCCGGGGCTCACGACGAGCTCGTATTCGATGCGGCGACCGCCTCCCCAGATCAGCAGGGAGATGGTTCCGGCCTTCTTTCCGTTGATCACCAACTCGCGCTGGGTCACGGGAACCGGCTCGGCAATCTCCCCGTCGGTGACCTGAACTCGCTCGAGGTCGAACGCCAGATCGAGGACGAGCGACTTGCCGACGATCAGGTTGAGGCGCTCCGGTGGCTGAGACGGGGCGACGGCACCCTGGCCGGCCTGCTGGGCGGTGACGCCGGCAGGACCGGACACGCCTAGCACGAGCGCGACAGTTGCCGCACCCAGCCGGAACCAGCCAGCGGAGAACGTTCGAATATCAGTCATTTCTTTATGATCTGCTCCTTGCGGGTGGTTCCCATGATCACCTCGACTGACGGAGGTTTCGGCGCGGGAGGCGGCGGAAGCGCGGCAGCCGGCCGCGGCTGCGATCGCACCGCGGCCTTCACGGGCTCGGCCGACGCCGAACCGCCGAACAGCGCCGACACGCGGGCGCCGGACGTCGTGATGCTCTCGGTATCCATCGGATTGCGGAGCGCGAGCATGATCTGTCCCTGCGTCGATGCCAGCGCCAGCCGCTCCGCATCTACTGGGGACAGTGCCAGCGTTACGAGCGGCGGGTTCTGAGCGGCCTTCCCTTCCCGTGCCTGACCCGTGTCAATGCTCTGGCCGATGCTGAGCACCTGCACATTGCTGATGACGATCCGTGAGATTGACTCCTGGCCGGGATTCAGAGTGACGATGACGTCGACGCGACTGCCGGGCAGGGTGTACCCCGCCACGCTGATGACGTCGTTCACGCGCACGGCAATGGCGCGCATGCCCGGAGGAATCACCGAGGCCAGTCCGGCCGCCGTGCCCTTGGCGGCCAGCTTCGATTCGAGAATTGGCTCGTTCTCGACGAGCCCCACGGTCACACCCCGGCCCAGTACTTCCTCTGGCTTCGCGAATCCGCCCGCGACCGGTGCGTCCGCGGGCCAGCCGGCCACACGAATCATCTCCGGCGTCAACTGCGTGCCGACCGGGATCGTCCTAGCCGCCACCACGGTGAACCGCGCGGCGACCGGGACCTCTCTGATCTGTTGGGTCTGGATAGCCTGGAACACCCCGTAGGCGGCGATCGACGCCAGAAGCGCCGCCACGACGACCACGATCACTGCACGCGTGCGTCTATCCATACATCACCCCGAGTTACGACCCGCCCGCGGCCGCTTCATTTCGCATGATCGATGTAGCGCGCAGCGTGATCGCGGCCGGACCGCTGCCTCCAATCAGTCCCGCCATCGGGCCGATGAAGCTGAATCCGGCGGGATAGGTGACCATCACCTCCGACACCGAAATCACCCGACCGCTCGGCACGAGCGTCCGGGTCGCCGACTGGTTGACGGTGACACAGTTGGCGGGCACAGGACAGGTCATCCCGGCCGCGTTCAAGTAGCTCACGACGCGCGACTGGATGTCCGCGACGGTGTAGTTCGGCAGGGTCGACAGCCGGGCACCTTCCCGCGCAGCATTGGTCACGGCCTCGTACCGCTGAAACAGAAACCCGAAATCGACGATCGCCGCAAAACACAACAGAAGAATCGGCAGGACGATCGCCAGCTCGATCAGCTCGGCGCCGAGCTCACCGTCACGATGCGTGCGCTTGCGCGTCATGCCAGCCACAGCGTCAGCCCCAACCCGGCGGCAATCGGGATCGAGTACGGCAGCTTCGGTCCCGGCGACGTCTCGAGCGTCAGTCCGGGGTGCGGCCCCAATCCCATCACCCGCCAATAGCTCAACATTCCCCACACGTTCCGAAACGCCTGTCCGCCGTAGTTGTGCAGGCCAGCAACGACCAGCGCAAACACTCCACCCGAGAGGGCCGTCCACAACGCCAGCCAGACGGCCTGCCCGGGCCCGATCCACGCCCCGAGCGCCGCAAGCAGCTTGACGTCACCTCCACCGATCCCGCGTAGCGCGAAGATCGGCAGGAACGCCAGCAGTCCGACGGCCCACCCGGCGGCCGCCATAACCAGACCGGCGAACCCGCCGGTCCACAGAGAAAACGCCAGAGCGACGGCGGCGCCCCCGAACGTCAGGACGTTGGGGATGCGCCGTTGCTTCAAGTCAAAAAGGCACGCCGTCAGCGAGAGAACACCCGCGGCAATGGGCGGAACAATCACGACCCGCCGGAGCCTGACGGTGTCGGCGGATCGGCCAGGCTGTCGACGCCAGACACCCAACTCGAATAGGTGCCGCCGATCGCCTGACTGACAAACGTCCAAGCCAGCGCACCGGCCAGGCCGATGACCGTGGTTAGGAGGGCGTACTCAACGAGATCCTGCCCGCCCTCGTCGCAGCAAAGTCGACCGACGAGGCTCCTCGTCACGTGACGCGGTCCGCGAGCGCTAGCTTCCGCCGCCGACGGCCGTTGAGGCCGTGACAGCCGCGCTGTTCACCTGGCTTCCGACGGTGCTGTACCAACTTTGCAGGGCGCTTCCAAGCAGGGACGCCCCGGCGATCGCCACGAGACTGACGAAGGTCGCGAGTAACGCGTACTCAATCAGATCCTGGCCGTCGTCGTCACGAATCAGTCGAATCGCGAACGCCTTGATTGCGGTCATTGTCATCTCCCATGAATAGAGCTGGCCCGGACTCAGCCCGCCGGCCGAAACGCCGGTCGTCTACCAGACCCCTGGCTTCTATTACCACGCAGCTTACCATCCTGTGTGGCCGCCGCCAGACCGGGTTGTCGGCAGAATCGGCGTCTGCCGTCAGCCCGCCTGACAATTCTGGTCAAGGTGGCCGAAGTGCGCAATTTTGAACGAGATACACTCCCACCGACTATGGGCCGACCGCACTTCCTGATGGGGATGCAGAGCCAGGCCGTAATCACGCTCGCGCCCGCCTCCGGCGGGCCCGAGCGGGTGCTGGCGGATGCCGTCGAGGTGGCGGGCAACTCGGCCGCGCGGAAGCGCGGCCTCCTCGGCCGCGCCGGGCTCGCGCCTGGCGCGGCGCTGGTCATCGCGCCCTGCAGTGCGGTGCATACGTTCGGGATGCGGTTCACGATTGACGTGATCTTCGCGGCGCGTGACGGTCGCGTGGTCACGATCGCCGCAAGCGTGCCGCCGCGACGGCTGGCAGTCTCGTGGGGCGCGTTTGCGGCGATCGAGATGGCGGCTGGCGAAGCCAGCC
>CAZJTG010000031.1:0-23544 GCA_964548865.1 uncultured Solibacteraceae bacterium | reverse complement strand
TGTCCGGCGCGGCCCTTGAAGTTTCGGTTCGATGACGACGCGCAAATCTCCCGGCCTTCGAGACGGTCGGGGTTCATCGCCAGGCACATCGAGCATCCCGCGCCGCGCCAGTCGAACCCGGCGTCACGGAAGATCTCGTGCAGGCCTTCCTGCTCCGCCGCGAGCCGCACGGCCTGCGACCCGGGCACGACGAGCGCCCGCACGTGCGGCGCCACCCGGTGTCCGCGAACGATCCTCGCCGCTTCGCGGAGGTCCGACAGACGGCCGTTTGTGCACGACCCCACGAACGCCACGTTGATCTTCGTGCCGGCGACAGGCTGGCCCGCGGACCAGCCCATGAACTCGAGGGCTTCCTCCACAGATGGTCGATCGTCGGCGCGCACGTCTGACGGGTTCGGCAGCCGGCTGCCCACGCCCACCGACTGCCCAGGGTTGATGCCCCAGGTCACAGTGGGTTCGATCGCCGCGCCGTCGATCGCGACCCGGTCGTCATAGCTCGCGTTCGGGTCGGACGCCATTCGGGCCCACCACGCGGTCGCGCGCGCGAACGCATCGCCCGAGGGCGCGAACTTCCGGCCCTGGAGGTAGTCAAACGTGGTCTGGTCCGGGTTGACGTAGCCTGCGCGCGCGCCACCCTCGATAGACATGTTGCAGATCGTCATCCGCTCGTCCATCGTCATGCGGTCGATCGCCTCGCCGCCGTACTCGTACGCGTAGCCGGTGCCGCCTTTCACGCCAAGCCTGCCGATGATGGTCAGGATGACGTCTTTCGCGTACACGCCGGAAGCGAGCGTACCGGTCACATCGATGCGCCTGACCTTCAGCGGCGTCACCGCGAGCGTCTGAGATGCGAGGACATCGCGCACCTGTGACGTGCCGATGCCGAACGCCAAGGCGCCGAAGGCGCCGTGCGTGGACGTGTGACTGTCGCCGCAGCAGATCGTCATGCCCGGCTGGGTCAGCCCCTGCTCCGGGCCGATCACGTGCACGATGCCCTGAAGCCCGCTCGCCAGGTCGAACAGGGGGATGCCGTGCGCTCGGCAGTTGCGCTCGAGCGCGTGGGTCATCGTCTCGGCCATGAGATCCGCGAACGGGCGGGCCTGCGAACCTGTCGGTACGATGTGATCCACCGTGGCAAACGTCCGGTCGGGGGCTTTGACGCGCCAGTTGCGCGCGTTCAGTTCATCGAAAGCCTGGGGGCTCGTCACCTCGTGAATGAGATGCAGGCCGATGTACAGCTGCGTCTGTCCGTTGGGGAGCCGGCGAACGGCATGGAGATCCCACACCTTCTGGAACAGGGTCTGCGCCATCGGCAGACAGGATCGTATCCCACGGCGCACTGTGCCCTAAAGTTGGCGCTGTTCGTGTCAATGGCGTCGTTGGCGTCGTTCTCTTTGTTATTCTTGCTTGCTCCGCAATGAACGAACTGTCGTCACTGAATCCTGAACAACTGGACGCGGTCCTCCATACCGAAGGCCCGCTGCTGATTCTCGCGGGGGCGGGTTCAGGCAAGACGCGGGTCATCACCGCGCGCATCGGCCATGTGATTTCCGGAGGTTTCGCCACGCCCGACCAGGTCCTGGCCGTGACCTTCACGAACAAGGCCGCCGAGGAAATGCGAGAGCGTGTCGAACGGATCCTCGGCGCGGATTGCCGCCAGGCCTGGATCTCGACGTTTCACTCGCTGTGCGCGCGCCTGCTCCGCCGGGAGGGGCCGGCCATCGGCCTCTCCCGGGATTTTGTGATCTACGACTCGTCCGACCAGATCTCGGTGGTCAAGCAGGCCCTGAAGGCGCTGGGGATCGACGACAAAATGATCCAGCCGCGAGCCGCGCTCTCGCGCATCAGTCAGGCCAAGAACCGGATGGAAGGCCCGGCGGAGATGCGCTCCACGGGCTGGAGCCTCCGCGATCAACAGATCAGCCGCGTCTACGAGGCGTATCTGCGCGCGTTGGCTGATGCCGGCGCCCTGGACTTCGACGATCTGCTCCTTAGGACCGTCGACCTGTTCGAGAGGGCCGAGCAGGTGCGGAACTTCTACGGACGCAAGTTCAGGTACGTCCTGGTCGACGAATACCAGGACACGAACCGGCCGCAGTACATGCTGATCAAGCGCCTGGCGGAAACTCACCGCAACCTGTGTGTCGTCGGCGACCCCGACCAGTCGATCTACCGGTGGCGCGGTGCGGACCTTCGCAATATCCTGGATTTCGAACATGACTTCCCGGATGCGCGCGTCGTCAAGCTCGAGCAGAACTACCGCTCAACGCAGGTCATCCTGGAAGCCGCGTCTGCCGTGATCAGCCGGAACAGGAACCGCAAGGACAAGAAGCTCTGGACCAACCAGCAGGGCGGCGCCCGCATCATCTACTACCGGGCCGGGGACGAAATCGAAGAGGCCGATTTCATTACGCGAGGCGTGCGTGAAACCGCGCGCCACCAGCCGGACGCAATGACGGCGGTGCTGTACCGGACCAACGCCCAGTCGCGCGCCATAGAAGACGCCCTGATGCGCGAAGGGGTCGCCTACCGGATCATTGGCGGCGTCCGGTTCTACGAACGCAAGGAAATCAAGGATGCGCTGGCTTATCTTCGGCTGCTGATCAACCCGCATGACGATGTGAGCTTCAGACGCGTGGTCAACGTGCCCGCGCGCGGCGTGGGCAAGTCCGTCATGGACGCCCTCGAGGCCGTGGACCCGCAGAGCGGGGAAGAGTCGGCGCCGTTGCTGATGGCGGGACTTCAGCCAGCGCCGTCGCCGAGGTCGCTCTGGGCACGGCTCGTCGTGGCGATCGATCGTCGGCAACTCCCGCCGCGCGCCCTGACCGCCCTGAAGACCTTCCGCGACGTGATCGTCTCGCTGGCTGCGGAGATGCCGGGCAAGAGCGTCTCGGTTGGGATCGGACTGATGCTCGATCGGACGGGTTATCTTGCGTGGCTGCGGGAGGAACGCTCCGAGGAGGCCGAAGGCCGCATCGAAAACCTCATGGAACTCGTCTCTGCAGCGCGCGAGTACGAGTCACGCGACGACGATCCTTCCCTTGGCGGATTCGTCGATCGCCTCTCGCTGCTGTCGGAAGCCGATGAGGCCGATGGCGCCAGAGAAGCGCGGGTGTGGCTGATGAGCATGCACGCCGCGAAGGGGCTGGAGTTTCCGGTCGTCGTCGTCGCCGGCATGGAGGAGGGTCTGTTTCCCCACTCGCGTTCGGCTGAGGACGAGGAAGAGGTGGAGGAGGAGCGCCGGCTCTGCTACGTCTGCCTGACCCGGGCTCGCGAACGGCTGGTGCTGACCGGCGCCTCTCGTCGCCGCGTGTTCGGTGAGTATCAGTTCACGGAACCCTCGCGGTTCCTCGACGAAGTGCCCGACCACCTGGTGGATCGCATTCAGCCCGCCGCGCCGCCCCGCTGGATGAACGCCGGCTATGAGACGCGAAATCCGTACGCACGCAAGTTCGCAGGGGGATACCGCAACCAGCCCAAGGCGGGTGAGGAGAGAGGTTATTCGTACGAAACGGAAGATCAGTCGGCCTCGGGCGCGGTGCGGGCGGGGATGCGCGTCCGCCACCGCCAGTTCGGCGTCGGCACGATTGTCGATGTGGAGGATCAGGGTGACGACGTGAAGGTCACCGTGAGGTTCGCGTCTGTTGGCACGAAGAAGCTGCTCGCGAGATTCGCGGGGCTCGAACCAGCCTGATGCCCGGCCCTGAAAGGCCGGCCGGGGCGTCGGCCCCGTTTACGTCGCCGGCGATTCGTCTTCGACTTCCAGCAGCGCCGCCACGGACACCAGACGATCGCCTTCGGCCAGGTCCATGAGTCTCACGCCCTGCGTGTCTCGCCCGATGGGACGCATGTCGCCGGCCTTCATACGGATGATCTGGCCCTGTTCGGTGACGAGGAACACTTCGTGCTGCTCGGTCACGCAGGCCATGTCCACCACCGGGCCATTCCGCTTGCTCGTGTAGATGTCCTTCAGGCCGATGCCGCCCCGGGTCTGCGACCGGTACTCCTCGATTTCGGTGCGCTTGCCGTAGCCGCGCTCGCAGACCGTCAGCACCGTCGAGCCCTCGCCGACCACGCCCATCGCCACGACCTCGTCGCCGTCCCTGAGCAGCATGCCGCGGACGCCGCGGGCCGTCCGGCCCATCGGACGGACGTCTGATTCATTGAAGCGGATGGCCATGCCGTTTCGCGATCCCAGAATCAGATCTTTCGTCCCGTCGGTCTCCTCGACGGCGATCAGTCGATCGTCGTCGTCAATCTGGATCGCGATGATGCCGGCCGATCGCGGGTTCGAGAACTCGACGAGGTCGGTCTTCTTGATCGTGCCCTTCTTCGTTCCCATCACGATGAAGCGCTGACCTTCCTGATCCGGGAACGCCTGCACGCGAAGCAGGGACGACATCCGTTCGCCCTCGGCCATCTTCACGAGGTTCGCGATCGACTTGCCCTTGCTGCTGCGGCTGACTTCGGGCACGTCGTACGCGCGCAACCAGTAGCAGCGCCCGAGGTCCGTGAAGATCAGGAGATAGGCGTGAGTGTTGGCGACAAAGAGATGCTCGACGACGTCCTCTTCGCGCGTCGTCATGCCGATGAGGCCCTTGCCGCCCCTGCGCTGGCTCCGGTAGGCGTCGAGTGCCGTGCGTTTGATGTAGCCGGTGCTCGTCGCGGTAATGACGACATCTTCGTCGGCGATGAGGTCCTCGACGCGGAACTCGCCGGCGGCCTCTTCGGTAATCTGCGTCCGCCGGCCGTCGCCGTGCTTCTCGCGAATCGCCTTCAGTTCCTCGACGACGATCGCAATCAGCAGCTCTTCGTTTGAGAGAATCGCACGAAGCCGGTCGATCGTCTTCCTGAGTTCCGCGAGCTCGTCCAGAATCTTCTGGCGCTCGAGTCCTGTGAGCCGCTGGAGTTGCATGTCCAGAATGGCCTGCGCCTGGATGGTCGTGAGGCCAAAGCTCGCCACGAGGCCCGCGCGTGCCTCGATCGGGTTCTTCGAGCCACGAATGAGCTTGATGACCGCGTCAAGATGGTCAAGGGCGATCTTGAGGCCCTCGAGGATATGGGCGCGCGCCTCGGCTTTTCGCAGCTCGAACTCGGTCCGCCGGCGGACGACATCGCGCCGGAAGTCGATGAACAACTCCACGATCTCGAGAAGCGACAGCACCCGCGGACGGTTGCCCACGATGGCCAGCAGCGTGATGCCGTAGCTCATCTGCAGTTTCGTGTGCTTGTAGAGGTTGTTCAGGACGACATCGGGCAGCTCGCCGCGCTTCAGCTCGATGACGATGCGCATGCCGTCGCGGCTCGACTCGTCACGCAGGTCGGAGATGCCCTCAATCTTCTTGTCGCGAACGAGCTCGGCGATCTCCGCGACGAGCGTGGCCTTGTTGACCTGGTACGGAATCTCCGTCACGACGATCGAGACGCGATCGCCTTTCTTGGCCTCCTCGAACGCCGCCTGGCCGCGAATCGTGAAGCCGCCGCGACCCTCCCGGTAGGCGCGGTAGATCCCGGCGCGGCCGACGATCGTGCCGCCGGACGGGAAGTCCGGCGCCGGGATCGCCTGCATCAGCACCCGGAACTTCTCGTCCGCTGGCGCCTGGCGGCGCTCGATGACCGCCAGCACGCCGTCGATGACCTCGCGCATGTTGTGCGGGGGAATGCTCGTGGCCATGCCGACCGCAATGCCCGTCGAGCCGTTCACCAGCAGATTCGGAAACGGCGCGGGCAGAACAACAGGTTCTTCGTTGGTTTCGTCGAACGTCGGACGGAAATCGACGGTGTCCTTGTCGAGGTCCGTCATCATCGCTTCGGCGAGCGACTCGAGACGCGCTTCGGTGTAGCGGTACGCAGCCGGCGGATCGCCGTCGACCGACCC
The DNA here is from genome assembly GCA_964548865.1 of uncultured Solibacteraceae bacterium. Taxonomy (GTDB): domain Bacteria; phylum Acidobacteriota; class Vicinamibacteria; order Vicinamibacterales; family SCN-69-37; genus DASUGC01. The sequence continues at coordinate 17,666 of CAZJTG010000031.1, read as the reverse complement.
AAAGTTGCCCTGGCCGTCGACCAGGGTGTAGCGCATGTTGAAGTCCTGCGCGAGACGAACGAGCGTGTCGTAGGCCGGCGCGTCGCCGTGCGGATGGTAGTTGCCGATGACTTCGCCGACGATCTTCGCGCACTTGCGGTAGGGGCGGTTCGACGCCAGGCCCATCTGCCGCATCGCGAACAACACGCGGCGATTGGCGGGTTTGAGGCCATCCCGCACGTCGGGCAGCGCTCGACCGATGATCACGCTCATGGCGTAATCCATGTACGAGCGCTTCATCTCGTCTTCGATGTTGACGGGAATTCTGGATTGATTCGGATCCACGCCTTACCTTTGCCCTTTGCCCCAGCTAGATGTCGAGGTTCTTGACATCGAGAGCGTTGTCTTCGATGAACTTGCGACGCGGCTCAACCTGATCGCCCATCAGCGTCGTGAACATCAGATCGGCCTCGGTGTGATCCTCGGCCTTGACCTCGAGCAGGGTGCGCTTCTCTGGATCCATCGTGGTTTCCCACAGCGTGTCCGGGTTCATTTCGCCGAGGCCCTTGTACCGGTTGATCGCGAGACCGCGTCGCCCCGCGGCGACGAAGTACTCGACGAGGTCGTCGATGCCCTCGACCTGCTTGTCGCTGTCTTTGCCCGCCGGCCGCGCCACCGCGTCAACCTCAACCTCAAGCGGCCCGTCGGCCGGCTCGGTGGCGTCTTCGTCGGCGTCGGCCACCTCAGGCGCGGTCGACGCGACGGTGCGGATGGTCACGGCTCCAGCCAGAAGCTCGCGAATGTCCCGGTACGCCGCGAGCAAGGTCCTGAACTCACCGGTGGTCGCGAAGTCCAGGTCGAGCCGCTGTTTGCGGCTGTAGCCCGCGGTCTTGTCGTCGATCGCGACCGCGAGCGCCTGGTGTTCGGGATCCTCGACCACCTCCGCGGCGACCTCTGGCGTCCTCAGGTGGGCGGCCAGCGCCTCGATGGCCGTGCGATCCGCCCAGAACGTCTTGTCGCGTGCGTCGCCCTCGAGCAGTGCGAGGATGGCCTTGCGCGCCGGTCCCCGGCGCTCGACCACCTGCAGGAGCTTGCGAAACGCCATCAACTGCTCGAGCGAGCGTTCGAGTGGCTGCCCGGACACTTCCTTCTGATTCGCCAGCACGACCGTGCGTGACTCCGCCGCGCGCCGGATCAGGAACGCCTCCAGGGACCGCTCGTCCTTGATGAACGTCTCCTGGCGGCCGCGCTTGGCCCGAAACAGCGGCGGCTGCGCGATGAAGATGTGCCCGCGATCCACGAGATCGCGCATCTGGCGGTAGAAGAACGTCAACAGCAGCGTGCGGATGTGCGATCCGTCGACGTCGGCGTCCGTCATGATGATGACCCGGTGGTAGCGGAGTTTCGAGGCGTCGAACTCGTCCGTGCCGATGCCGCAACCGAGCGCCGCAATGAGCGTCCGGATCTCCTCGTGGCCGAGCATCTTGTCGAATCGGGCCTTCTCAACGTTCAGGATCTTGCCCTTGATTGGCAGCACGGCCTGGAACGCGCGATTGCGGCCCTGTTTTGCCGACCCGCCTGCGGATTCGCCCTCGACGATGTAGATCTCGCTCTTTGACGGATCCCGTTCCTGACAGTCCGCGAGCTTGCCAGGCAGCGCTGTGTTGTCCAGCGCGCCCTTCCGCCGCACCAGATCGCGCGCCTTGCGCGCGGCTTCGCGCGCGAGCGCGGCGTCTACCGCCTTCGCGATGATCCGCTTGGCGACGCCTGGATTCTCCTCGAGGAAGGCGCCCAGTTTGTCGTTGACGATGGCCTCGACGATGCCTTTGACCTCGGTATTGCCGAGTTTGGTCTTCGTCTGACCCTCGAACTGGGGCTGGGGAATCTTGACCGAGACGACCGCCGTCATGCCCTCGCGGATGTCCTCGCCACTCACGCTCTCGCTCAATTTCTCGGCAAGGTTGTTCTTGGTCGCGTAGTGGTTGATGGTCCGCGTCAGCGCCGCCCGGAAACCCGAGAGGTGCGTGCCGCCTTCGGTTGTGTTGATGTTGTTCGCGAACGTATACGTGGTCTCGGTGTAGCTGTCGTTCCACTGAAGCGCGATCTCCACCACGATGCTGTCGCGCTCGCCGACCATGTACACCGGCTTTTCGTTGACGGCCGTCCGGTTCTTGTTCAGGTACTCGACGAACTCGCGAATGCCGCCCTCATACAGGAACCGGTGACTGCGGCCGTCGCGCTCGTCGTCGATGGAAATGGAGACGCCGGCATTGAGAAACGCCAGTTCGCGAAGGCGCTGCGACAGTGTTTCAAAACTGAACTCCGTCGTCTCGAAGACGGTCGGATCCGCCCTGAAGGTCACCTTGGTGCCGCGCTTCTCGGTGACGCCCGTGATGTAGAGGTCGCCGCTCGGCACGCCACGCTCGAAGCGCTGTTGATGGACGCGTCCGTTCCGGTAGATCTCGAGTTCGAGCCACTCCGACAGCGCGTTGACGACCGACACGCCGACGCCGTGGAGCCCGCCGGACACCTTGTAAGCCGAGTTCTCGAACTTGCCGCCGGCATGGAGCACCGTCAGCACGACTTCGGCGGCCGAACGTCCGCTTTCGTGCATATCGACGGGAATACCGCGGCCATCGTCGACCACCGTGACGGAGCCGTCGATATGGATGGTGACGTTGACGTTCTTGCAGTACCCGGCCAGCGCTTCGTCGATCGAATTGTCGACGACTTCGTAGACGAGGTGGTGCAGCCCGGCCGGCCCCGTCGATCCGATGTACATCGCCGGGCGCTTGCGGACAGCCTCGAGGCCCTCGAGGACCTTGATCTTGTCCGCGCCGTAGTCCTCGGCGCCGCCGGACAGCACCGCGCTTGGTCCCTGCACGGCCTGGCCGGTCTTTGCGTCAGTCTTTGACATTCCGTATTTCAGGCTCAGTTATCCCGTCAGATGCGCATCGGCATGATCACGTAGGTGTAGTCGTAGCCTTCGGCGCCGATTGGTTTGACGACCGCCTGGCTCATCTCGTCCTTGAACTCGAGCCTGACGTTTTCGGTTTCCACCACGCCGAGGAAGTTGTCCACGTAATCAGCGTTGAAACAGATCTGCATTGCGTCGCCGCCGTAGTCCACGGGAATCACCTCGTGCGCTTCGCCGATTTCCGGCGAGCTCGAAGTGATTTCAACCTGGTCCTTGCCGATGACGAACTTCACGGCCTTCGACCGCTCGTTCGACAACAGGCGGACGCGCCGGACGGCCGACGCCAGGCGATCGCGATCGAAGTCGATCCGTTTGTCGTTGGTCTTGGGAATGACGCGTTCGTACGCCGGGAAGTTGGCGTCGATCTTCCGCGAGATCAACAGCCGGCCGCCGGCTTTGAAAAACAGGTGGTTCTCGCCCTGTGAAAACTGGACGCCCTCGCCGCCGTCGATCAGGCGAGCGACCTCGTTCAGTGTTTTCCTGGGCAGTAACACGTCGCTCGAGACCTTCTTGCCGGGCGATTCCTGCACGCTGATGAACGCGAGCCGGTGGCCGTCGGTGGCCACCATGCTCATGGCGTCCGGCCGCAACACGAGTTGGGCGCCGTTCAGGAAGTAGCGCGTGTCCTCGCTGGTGATCGCGAACCGTGTGTGTGAAATCAGCCGCTTCAGTGCGGCGCCTGGCAGCGTCGCTTCGACGCCACCCGCCTCGCTCGGCGGTGTTGGAAACTCGCTCGCCGGCAGTGTCTGGAGCCGTGACTCAAACCGGTCGGCCGCCACCGTCACGGACTTGCCGCCCTTGTCTTCCTCGATCCGGATTTCTGTTTCGGGAAGCGCGTTGACGATCTCGAACAGTTTCTTCGCCGGCAGCGTCAGCACGCCAGGCTTACCGATCGTCCCATCGCAACGACTCCGCAGACCAACATCAAGATCGGTCGCGAGCAGAGAGATGCCGTCCTTCGACGCCTCGATCAAAACGTTCGCAAGAATCGGAATCGTGTTCTTCCGCTCGACGATGCCTTGAAGCAGAGAGAGTTCTTTGAGCAGGTCGTTCTTGCGGACGACGAGTTCCATGGGCAGGGCAACCTCTCGTCTTTCGTCGTTGGGGAAACCCGCGACGGTGCGGGATCCCTCCTTGAAACAAGGAGATCAGAAAAGACAAAGAAGTATAACAGGAATAAGGGGCTGTTGGTACGTCAAACTGTGTCTGTAAGTGACTTACTTATCAGTCACTTAGCCTGTGCATAACTCTGTGGTAATCGGACCCGCCGGAAGGACCGCGGGCTGTTCAGATCCGGCGCCGAAAACGCCGTCAACAACCCATCCACAGGTTCCATCGATATGGCCTGTGGAAAACACCGGCCGCCGTTCCCGGACGGCGGGAAATTACGCGCGAAGCGACTCGGTCAGGGTGTTGATAAGGCTGTTGAAAGTCGGCTCGCGTTTTCGCATTTCCTCGACCTTCCGGATCGAGTGGATGACCGTCGAGTGATGTTTGCCGCCGAAACTCTTGCCGATTTCAGGCAACGACGCGTTCGTCAGCGACTTGCACAAATACATGGCCACCTGCCGCGGCATCGCGACCGACTTCGCGTTGTTTCGTGATTTCAACTCGACCAGTTTGAGCTGGTAATACTCGGCGACGAACTTCTGGATCGTGTCGATCGTCACCGCCCGTTCTTCCTGACGGAGCACATCGCGAAGGACTTCCTGCGCCAGGGTCATCGACAGTTCGCGGCCAGTCAACGACGCGTACGCCAGCAGGCGGATCAGCGACCCCTCGAGCTCGCGGATATTCGACTTTATCCGTCCCGCGATGAAGAGCGACACATCATCGGGCAGAAACACGCCCTCGGCGTCCGCCTTGCGCTTGAGAATCGCAATCTTGGTCTCGAGGTCGGGCGACTGGATGTCGGCGATCAGGCCCCATTCAAACCGGCTTCGCAACCGCTCCTCGAGTTCGCTGATCTGGTGCGGCGGCTGATCGCTGCTGAGCACGATCTGTTTCTGAGCGTCGTGCAGCGCGTTGAACGTGTGAAAAAACTCGGTCTGGGTGCGCTCCTTGCCGACAATGAACTGAATGTCGTCCACAAGAAGCACGTCGACGCTGCGGTAACGCTCCCGAAATTCCAGGATCCGGTCGTAACGGATCGCGTTGATGACCTCGTTCATGAAGCGTTCGGCGGAAATATAAGTGAGCTTCAACCCCGGGCTGTGCGTCAGGACATAGTGGCCGATGGCGTGCATGAGGTGTGTCTTGCCCAACCCGACGCCGCCATAAAGAAACAACGGGTTGTATGAGCGAGACGGCGCTTCCGCCACCGCGCGGCACGCGGCATGGGCGAACTGATTCGAGGCGCCGACAATGAACGTGTCGAAGGAGTAGCGGGGGCTGAGTCCGGCGAGGCCCGTGCCGGCGGGACCCTCGTCGGCAACTGCGCTTCCGTTGTCTGGGCCCGGCGGCGCCGGTTCCTGGGCCGAGCGGATTGCGCTTTCACTGCCTTCCGGGACAAAAGAAAAACTGACACCGGGCCGGCCGACTTCAGCGAGAGCTTCCGCAATCACGCCGGCGTAGTGCTTGTTCAACCACTCGACCGCCATCGGGTCGCCTACACGAATGAGCAGGCTGGTTCCGCCATCCCTGAGGAGCGCGGTCTGTTGAAACCAGGTGTGAAAGCTGTAGTTGTTGACCTTGGTCTCAATTCGACCAAGGACCTCGTCCCAGACCGTGCCCGACATGACCTTAACCGCCTGACCCAGGTGTTCGGACTTTCGCCTGTCGGAAGTCGATCACCGCGCCATACCCTCGAATCCTACTGGAAAACCATGGTCTGCCCCAGCCGAGACTACTTTCGCCATGATTTATCTCTTTATTTTGCAATAACTTACACGGATGAACCTCCGAAAACCGCCGATTTCCACAGGTTTTTCCACAGGTGTGGAAAACTGACGCCCGCCGACAGGGCCGGATCGAAGGGCGGCGAATCTACCACGATGGCCTCCTGGCGGACAACCGCGAATTGACACTCCTTCAAACCGTTGACTACGATCCATGTTTCTCCTGGTGGCCACCCGCCCAATCGGGCGCGAGCGCTGGAGAGCCGGAGAGTCGAGAGCACAATGAAACGCACGTTTCAACCCAATCGCCGTCGCCGCAGCCGCACTCATGGATTTCGTGTGCGCATGAGCACCAAGAACGGCCGGATCGTTCTCAAGCGGCGGCGCACGAAGGGCCGCAAGCGGCTCACCGTCTCGTCGGAGTAACCGCGCGGTTTCGCATGTCCCACCGGTTCGGCCGCTCGGCCAGACTGCGACGCCGGGTCGAATTCACGGCGGTTCAGTCCGGCGGCCGGCGCGCGCCGGGAAAGTTCCTGACACTCCTTGGCCGGCCGAATGCCCTGGGGCGCGATCGCCTCGGGATCATTGCCTCGAAACGCGTGGGAAACGCCGTCGCACGCAATCGCGCGAAGCGACGCGTGAGAGAGTTGTTCCGGCGTGAGGATTCACGTCCAGCAGGCGTCGTCGATCTGGATCTCGTCGTCATCGTGAGATCGGATCTGGTGGGCGCGCCCTTCGACGCTGTGGCCACCGATTTTCGCGCCGCGCTGAAGAAACTGCGCGGCGCACGGTAGAAAGATAGTCGAGGTTCCGAATGACATTGGCTGTGCGCCTGGGGATCGGGGCCGTTCGCGCCTACCAGTTGATCCTCAGTCCGTTCGCCGGCGGCGCCTGCCGCTTCCTGCCGACCTGCTCTGACTACGCCATGGAAGCGATGGCCGAACACGGGCTCGCGCGAGGCACCTACCTCTCGTTGAAGCGCGTGTCGCACTGCCATCCTCTGGGGCGCTCAGGATTCGATCCGGTCCCGCCGCGCACGGCGCCGAGATCGGGAGATGCACGTGTCCACTGAGAAACGGGTCTTTCTCGCTATCTTTCTGTCGTTCGGCCTGCTGACCGTCTACCAGACGTTCATGGTGCCGCCACCACCGCCCACGCCGGCGCCCGCGGCGACACCCACCCCGGGAACTGCCGCCACCCCGACGCCCGTTGAGCCCGTCGTTCCCGCCGCACTCGCGCAGGCAGTCGCGCCGGATGCCGCCGCCAAGGACATCGTCATCGAGAGCGACAGCGTGCGCGCGGTGTTCACGACGCAAGGCGCCGTACTCAAGAGCTGGCAACTGCTCAAGTACCAGGCCGACCGGGATCAGCTCGAGAAGGCCGCGACACCATTGGAGCTTGTTCCACAGGATCTTCCGCCAAATACGATTCGTCCCTTCACCATCACCACCGACGACGCGAAACTGACGTCCACGCTCGCGTCCTCCGTGTACAGCTCGACCGTCGATCGGCTGACACTGGGCGCCGAGCCGGGCACGGTCACCTTTACGCTCCAGACAGCCGACGGCACGATCGCGCGCAAAACGTTCTACTTCCAGCCCGACAAGCAGCCGTACGTCATCAACACCGAGTTCTCGCTCGAACAGGCGGGGTCGCCAAGGCCGTTTGCGATCAGTTTTGGGCCAGCCGTCGGCCCCGGCCTGTCGACGGATGCGCAACTGATCACCCGGGCCATTCACTATCTCGACGACAGCGTGGCGCGCATGACGGGCGCCGACGTTCAGGCCCAGGCGCGCTACCAGGGCGCGATCAGGTACGCGGGAGTCGAGGACCACTACTTCCTCGCCGCCGCGATCCCCTCAGCCGAGCGGACGGAAGTGGACTATGCGCCCCTGACAGTGCCCGTCGCAGGCGCGACCGATGGATCGCACCGTGCGTGGGTGTCGTTCTCCATACGGCCGAATCCCGGCGCCGCTCCGAGCCAGACGCTGGCGACGAAGTTCTTCCTCGGCCCGAAGGACTTCGATCATCTTCGCGCGGCAGACGTCCAACTGACACGCGCGATCGACTTTGGCTGGTTCGCGCAGGTCGTCGTGCCGCTGCTCCAGTCGCTCAAGTGGATCAACGGCTACCTCGGCAATTACGGCTGGTCGATCATCGTCCTGACCGTCCTGATTAACATCCTGATCTTCCCGCTGCGCCACCGAAGCATGGTGTCGATGAAGAAGATGCAGGCCCTGCAGCCGCAGGTCAAGGCCATCCAGGAGCGGTACGCGAAGTACAAGATGGCCGATCCCGAGCGCCAGAAGATGAACACCGAGATGATGGCCCTATACAAGCAGAAGGGCGTCAATCCCGCGAGCGGCTGCATTCCCATGCTGCTCACGTTTCCCATCCTGCTGGCGTTCTACAACCTCCTGAACTCGGCGATCGAGCTGCGGGGCGCGCCGTTCGCCGGCTGGATCCACGACCTGTCGATCAAGGATCCGTACTACGTCTGGCCGATCCTGATGGGCGCGACGATGTTCTGGCAGCAGAAGATCACGCCGAGCACGGCGGACCCGATGCAGCAGAAGATCTTCCTGATGATGCCGGTGATCTTCACGGTGATGTTCCTCAGCATGCCGTCCGGTCTCGTGATCTACTGGCTGGTCAGCAATATCCTCACGATCGCCCAGCAGTACCTGACGAACCATCTCATTTCCACCTCCGCTACCGCCGCGAGAAAGGCCTGACGATGAGCACGCTGGATGATCGGGTTGTCGAGTTTGTTCTGAACGTAACGTCCGCGATGGGGCTCTCGCTCGAGGCCGGGATGGAGGAAACGCCCGACCACCTGCGAGTGAACCTCACGGGCGACGGCGCGGAGGCCCTGCTCCAACGTAAAGGCGAGGCGCTCGACGCCCTGCAGGTCATCGTCAACACGGCGTTCCGGCGGGACGAGCGAGGGGACCGCCACTACGTCGTGGACGCGCTGGGATTCCGGAAGGGCAAGGACGAGGAACTTCGGCAGATGGCGAGGGTCCTGGCGGAGAAGGCGAAGACGTCCGGGACGCCTCAGGAGATTGGCCCGCTCAATCCATACGCGCGCCGCATTGTGCATCTCGCGGTGGCCGAAGACGAGAGCGTCACATCCGAAAGCATTGGGGACGCGTTCTTGAAGACGGTTCTCATTTCGCGGAAAGGCTAGCCCCGGCCGGCCCGCGCCCGTGTTCGCCACCGACGACACCATCGTCGCCATCTCCACACCGCCGGGTCGTGGCGGTATCGGAGTGGTGAGACTGTCGGGGCCGCAGGCCGCGGGCATCGCGACCGCCCTGCTCGATCTCGTTCCGGGCACCCCGCTCACACCAAGGCACGCCACCTTCGGCCACGCGCACGATCGCGATGGTGCGGTGATCGACCAGGTGGTCGCCACCTGGTTCGTCGCGCCCCACTCCTACACAGGGGAGGACGTCGTCGAACTCGCCGGTCACGGCAGCCCGATGCTGCTCGCCGCGATCGTCAAGGCCGCGGTCGATCGTGGCGCGCGGGTGGCCGAGCCAGGCGAGTTCACCCTGCGCGCGTACCTCAACGGCCGAATCGATCTGCCACAAGCCGAAGCGGTCGCCGACCTCGTGGAGGCGGTGACGCCGCTCCAGGCGCGCGCGGCGATGGATCAACTCGAGGGCACGCTCACCGCGGCCATCGGCCGCGTGGATGCGGAGCTCTTCGATCTCAGTGCCCGCCTCGAGGCCTCGCTCGATTTTCCGGAGGAGGGGTTTCACTTCGTCACGCGGGAAGAGGCCTCGAACGCGTTGCTCAGGGTTCGCGATGACCTCGATCAGCTGATTGCGGATGGCCGCGCCGGTCGCGTGATCCGCGAAGGCCGCACGGTGGTCATCGCCGGACGGCCGAATGCAGGGAAATCCAGCCTCTTCAACGCGCTGGCGGGTTCTCCACGGGCCATCGTCACAGCCATTCCCGGGACGACGCGCGACCTGCTGACGGAGCGCGTCGATGTCAACGGCCTCGCGTTGACACTTGTCGATACCGCAGGCCTCCGCCATGCGCGCGACGAGATCGAGGCAGAGGGCGTGAGGCGCGCCCGCCAGGCCCAGGACGTGGCAGCGCTCGCGCTCGTGCTCGTGGACGGCAGCCAGCCGCTCACCGAGGACGATCGAACGATCGCGGGCGCCATCGAGACGCCGGCCATCATCGTGCCGACCAAGGCCGACCTGCCGGCGCGCTGGACGACGGGCGATTTCCCGACGAATCACCGATGGTCGGCGCCGATCTCCGTCGTGACGGGCCAAGGGATGGCGGAGCTGCGGATGGCGGTGGCCGAGGCCCTGCTCGAGCGTGAGCCGTTCGCCGATCCTCCCGCCATCACGAACGTGCGTCATCTGAAGCTTGTCGAGACCGCGCGAGAACACGTGACCCTGGGCCGGCAGGCGCTCGATGCGGGATCGACGGAGGAGATGGTCCTGGTCGATTTGTCTCGCGCGCGCGAAGCACTCGAGGAAGTCACGGGCCGGCGGGCGCCAGACGATCTGCTGCATCACATCTTCACGAGGTTCTGCATCGGCAAGTGAGGCGGCGGCGAGGGGCCGGCGGACCCGATTCGCTCGGGCCTCGGACCTCGCGACTTGCCGGTAAGCGAGCGTCTCGCACGGGATGCGGCCGTCCGCGAATCAGGTCCGCCGACCCAACGCGGGTAAGATGAGTCGGCTCCAGATCCGTTCCGCCATGCCATCACCTGAATTCGACGTTGTCGTAATTGGCGCCGGTCACGCCGGGTGTGAAGCGGCCTGGGCGGCGGCCCGCCTGGGCCGGCGCGTCGGATTGGTCACCCTGTCGCCCGAGACCGTCGCCCTGATGCCGTGCAATCCGGCGATCGGCGGCACGGCCAAGGGCCACCTCGTCAGAGAGATCGATGCCCTTGGCGGTCTGATGGGCCGCGCCATCGACGCGACGGGCATCCAGTTCCGGCTGCTGAACCGGAGCCGTGGGCCGGCGGTGTGGTCGCCGAGGGCGCAGGCCGACAAGCCGGCGTACGGACGCTGGGTGCGTACCGCGCTCGAGCACGAGCCCAACATCACCTGGCTTTTCCGCCGCGCCGGCCGTGTGCTCACGGCGGGAGGGCGGGTGGCGGGCCTGGAGTTCGAGGACGGCGGCGCCGTGTCGTGCAGCGCGCTTGTGGTCACCACCGGCACGTTTCTGAACGGCCTCGTCCACATCGGTGACGAGCGACATCCGTCCGGCCGCGCCGGCGAGCCGCCGACCCGTCAACTGGCGGATTCACTCACGTCGTTCGGTTTCGAGATGGGCCGGCTCAAGACGGGGACGCCGCCGCGCCTCCATCGCCGCAGCATCGACTTTTCGCGGTTTGAGGCGCAGGAGGGCGACGCGGACGTCGTCCCGTTTTCGTTTGTATCGGAGTCGCGGCCGCGCAACCAGATTGCCTGCCACGTGTTGTACACGACGCCCGCTTTGCACGAACTCGTCCGCGAAAGCATCGCGCTGTCTCCCCTGTACAACGGGCAGATCGCTGGCATCGGCCCGCGCTACTGTCCGTCGCTCGAAGACAAAGTGATGCGCTTTCCGCAGCGGGAGCGCCATCAGGTTTTTCTGGAGCCCGAGGGCCTCGACGTCGACGAGGTGTACGTCAACGGCCTGTCAATGAGTCTCCCGCGCCGGACGCAGGACGCCATCGTTCGTGCGCTGCCCGGTCTGGAGCGTGCCGAAGTGCTTCGGCATGCGTACGCGGTCGAGTACGATTTCATCCAGCCCACCGAACTTAAAAGATCCCTTGAAACCAAGCGTATTTCAGGCCTTTTCCTCGCAGGCCAGATCAATGGGACGTCCGGCTATGAAGAGGCCGCGGCGCAGGGCCTCATCGCGGGCATCAACGCCGCGCGCCAGGCCGGCCATGCTTCTCCTGTTGTTCTGGAGCGGCATGAGGCGTACGTCGGCATCCTCATCGATGATCTCGTGACGCGCGGTTGTCTTGAACCGTACCGCATGTTCACATCACGCGCCGAGCACCGGCTTCTTCTCCGCATCGACAACGCCGATTTGCGGCTGACGCCGATCGGCCGCGACGCGGGACTGGTGGACGATGCGCGGTGGGATCGATTCAAGGCACGGCGAGCCCGGCTCGAGCGCAACCGCGCGGCGAGCCTCTCCACACGGGTCGCGATCGAGGGCGAATCCGTTTCCGTCGCGCGCGCGCTCGCGCGTCCGCCAGTGTCGCTCGCCGATGTGGTGGCACAGGGCTTCACCGTCGAGGCTCTGGCGCGAGAGGCGCACATCGACGAGGCGACGCTTGTGGCCGAGTGCAAGTACGAAGGCTACGTCCGGCGGCAGGCGGTGCAGTGGGAGCGCACGCTGGCGCAGCAGCAGCACCGGATTCCGGCAGACTTCGAGTATCAGATCGTGCCTGGTCTGTCGCGAGAAGTCGTCGAGCGCCTGGTGGCCGTGAGGCCGGCCACGATCGATCAGGCTTCTCGCGTCCCCGGCGTGACGCCCGCCGCCGTTGCGATCCTCGCATCACGGCTGGCGCGACGGTCCTGACTTTCCATTTCCAACACTCCCTGGGACGACCACAATAGGCCGGTGGCGTTCGACGACATCCGCCAGAAACTGGACGACCGGCTTCGCGCGGCTGGCTTGACCGTGCCCGAGGAAACCAAGAACGGGATGCTGTCTTATTTTGGCCTTATAGCCAAATGGAATAGGCGCCTGAATCTGACCGCCCTCAAGCTTGAGCCGGCCGCCGACGATGCCATAGATAGACTCCTGGTTGAACCTGCCTGCGCCGTTCACGCAACAGGCCTCTCTGAAGGGGTCCTCGTCGACCTGGGATCCGGCGGAGGATCGCCGGCGATTCCCATCAAGCTCTGTGCCCCGATGGTGACACTGACGATGGTCGAGGCCAGGACAAGAAAGGCGGCTTTCCTGCGCGACGCCGTTCGTCAGCTTGCCCTCAAGGAAACAGAGACGGCAAACTGCCGGTTTGAACAGCTGGAGGAGCGGCCACATCTCCACCACTGTGCCAATGTGGTTAGCGTCCGGGCCGTGCGTTCAGATCCGGACTTGTGGCGTGCGATTGCGGCCGTGCTGAAACCAGGCGGGCGCCTGTTCTGGTTCGCCTCAGCCGAGACCAGGCCGGCGGTCTTTTCAGCAATGTTCGAGCACGAGCACACACACAAACTCCCTGGAACGGCGAGGCTCATCGTCCTTGCCAGGCATTCCCATCCTTCGCCACGGAAGAACTGAAGCGATCAAGCGCTCTGGCCAGGCCCACCGGCACCAAAGGTGGCTCTAGCGCTGAGCCAGCCATTACCTTGAGGTTCTAGCTGGACATGTTCCACGTGGAACACGCCCTTGACGGCCTTGCAACCTTGGAAAACAATAGCAAAGCCTACACCGTTGATTGGTTGGCCACATGACCAATATTATCGCTGTCGCCAACCAGAAGGGCGGCGTTGCAAAGACCACCACCGCCATCAACCTGGCCGCGTGCCTGGCGATCGCCAACCAGCGCGTGCTGCTTGTAGACCTCGATCCGCAGGCAAACCTCACGAGCGGCGTCGGACTGAAAGGTCAATCCGCGCCTGGGGGGACGATTTACGAAGCACTCACCGCGGATCAACCCGTCGCTCGCGACTACGTCATGCCGACGGCCATCGAGCATCTCTCGCTGATTCCAGCAGACCGCAATCTCACGGGCGCGGAAATCGAACTCGTGAACGCGCCGCAGCGCGAAGCGCGGCTCAAGCGGATTCTCGATGCGTTGCGTCCGGACTTTGATTTCATCTTCATCGACTCGCCACCGTCGCTCGGGTTGCTGACGCTGAACGGACTCGTCGCCGCCGACACGGTACTCGTACCGCTCAACTGCGAGTACTTTGCACTCGAAGGTATCGCTGAGTTGATGTCCACGATCGATCGTGTGAGAGAACACCTCAACCCGCGCCTCCAGATCGAGGGCGTGCTGCTCACGATGCACGACGAGCGGACCAATCTCGGCCAGCAGGTCGCGGCCAACATCCGGGAGTTCTTCGGCCCCCAGGTCTACAAGACCGTGATTCCCCGCAATATCCGGCTCGGCGAAGCGCCAAGCCACGGCGTGCCCGTGATCTTGTACGACGCACGGTCGCGCGGCGCCGAAGCATACGTCGCGTTCGCGCACGAGTTCGCCGGCCGCCGCATTGCGGCCGCCGAGGCGATCCCATGACGCCATGGGTCGCTGAAGGCGGGTCGCGCGACGGCGCACGCCAGGGATCCGGGAACGACGTTCCCGGAGGAGGAGACCACAGCACATGGCCGACAAACGCCCCGCCCTTGGACGCGGACTGAGCGCGCTCATTCCAGGCGCGGCAGCGCCGCCGCCGCCGCCCGTGCGCGACGGCGCCCAGGCGCGGCCCGCAGAGCTCGACATCGATCTGCTGACGCCGAACCCGAAACAGCCTCGCACACTGATAGAGGAAGGCCCGCTCGAGGAACTCGCGCAGTCCATCCGCAGTCACGGCGTGATTCAGCCGATCCTTGTCCGCCGCGTCGGTGATCGACACGAGATCGTCGCGGGCGAACGACGCTGGCGTGCCGCCCAGCGCGCCGGACTGCTCAAGGTCCCTGTCGTCTATCGCGACGTCCCCGACGAGCGTCTGCTCGAAGTGGCGCTCATCGAAAACATCCAGCGCGAGGACCTCAACCCGATCGAGGAGGCCCAGGCCTACCGGCGTCTCGTCGACGAGTTGCAGATGTCACAGGAGGCCATCGCCACCGCGGTCGGCAAGGACCGCGCGACCGTCGCGAACTACATGCGCCTGCTGAAACTCCCGGCCGAAGTCAGAAACGACCTCTCGTCCGGCGCGCTCTCGATGGGGCACGCGCGCGCCCTCGTGACGATGACCGACGAGGCCGCGCAGCGTCGCGTCGCGCGGGAAGTCGTGTCACGCGGCTTGTCGGTGCGCGACACCGAGGCGCTGGCGCGGCGCGAGATCAGCCCGCACGTGCCGCCAGCGCCGAAGCGCATTGACCCGAATACGCGCGCCGCGGAGAATCAGCTCAAGGTCGCGCTGGGGACTCGCGTGAGAATCGTGCGCAAGGGCGCCGCGGGGCGCATTGAAATCGATTTCGGCAACGAAGACGAACTCCAGCGGCTTTTCGAAACACTGACGCGACCATGACGCGCCGAGTCGCGAGCGTAGCGAGCTCGAAGGCGTCTGCCGGCGAGCAAAGCGAGCCGTGCAACGTGATCCGCGCGTGGGGGTGGGGCCCCACGCGAACGCGCGCGAAGCCCCGAGCGTAGCCGAGGGCGCTGAGCGTCCGAAGACCGGCGTGTGGGGGTGGGGCCCCACGCGAACTAAGAAACAGATGATTCCATGTCTAAACGCCTAACCGAGTACGCCGACTGCGCGGGCTGCGCGAGCAAGCTCGATGCGGCGCTCCTGGCCCAGCTCACCGACGGCCTCGAGTGCTCGTCCGACCCTCGCGTACTCGTGGACTTCCGGACGGCAGACGACGCCGGTGTGTACCGGTGGGACGGCGGACCCGCCCTCGTGCAGACCGTCGATTTCTTCACTCCCATCGTCGATGACCCGTACGACTTTGGACAGATCGCTGCGGCCAACGCGCTCAGCGACGTCTACGCGATGGGTGGCCTGCCGCGAACGGCGATGGCGATTACCGCGCTGCCCAAGGACGGTCCCCCGGCCAGCGTCATCCGCGAGATCTTCCGTGGCGGTGGCGATGTACTACGAAAAGCCGGCGTTGCGCTTCTGGGCGGGCACACCGTCACCGACCCGGAGATCAAGTTCGGCTACTCGGTGACGGGGGAAGTGGACCCCGACCGCATCCTGACCAACGCGAGGGCGAGGGTTGGGGACGTGCTCCTGCTGACGAAACCGCTCGGCACCGGCATCGTCGTCCGGGCCCGCAAGTACGGCAATAACGACGAGGCGATCTTCGCGGCGGCGGTCGCCTCAATGAAGCAGCTGAACGACGCGGCGGCCAGGAGCCTGAGGGCGCTGCCGGCTGGCTCGGTGAGCGCGTGCACGGACGTCACAGGCTTCGGCCTCGCCGGGCATGCCCTGGAGATGGCGGTGGCGAGCGGCGCCGCCCTGTCGCTCCAGTCGCTGAACTTGCCCGTTCTGCCGGGCGCCCTGGAGCTCGCCCGGGAGTTCCTGCCATGCGGCGGGCGCGCGAATTCCAGACACTTCACGGGGTTTACGGCGGCTCCGGCCGTCGAGGTCGAGCGTCACCTTGTGTGCATGGATCCCCAGACGTCAGGCGGTCTCCTGGTCGCGCTTCGTCCCGATGACGTCGCCCTCGTCATGCAGCAGCTGGAGGCCGCCGGCCAGACCGTGGCAGTGATCGGGGAAGTCGTCCCCAGGGGCGACCAACCGGCCAGAGTAGAACTGCATTGACCGACGCTCCGCGCCTTGCTGCCCGCTCGCGGTGAATGGTATAAATTAACGTTTCGCGACGGCTCGTTGTGCCCGGCATGGAGGCCAGTCTTCAATCGTGAGTGATCGATCCATCGCCCGCCGGTACGCCGCCGCGCTGTTTGACGTGGCCACGAAGTCCGGCCAGGCCGACCGCGCCGGCGACGACCTCGGCGCCATTACGCGAGTCGTCGCCGGTCACGCCGATCTCTCGCGGGTGCTCGCCTCGCCATCGGTGCCCGCGCACGTCAAGAAGCAGATTATGGCGGAGGTCATGAAGGCGTCGGGCACGGTCACGCCGGAAGTCACGCGCCTCGTGCTGATGCTGGCCGATCGGGACCGTCTTGGCGCCATCGGCGCGCTCCAGGAAGCGTACGCCGAGCGCCTGCTCGAAGAGAAAAAGATTGTGCCGGCAGAGATCGTGACGGCGGTGCCGCTGTCCGACGCCAGCCGCGCGGCCCTGAAGAAGGCGCTTGGCGCGGCGACCGGCCGCGACGTCACCATGTCCGAGCGCGTTGACCCCGCGATTGTGGGCGGCGTCATCGCACGCGTCGGCAGCCTCGTGTTTGACGGCAGCGTCGTGCGGCAGCTCGCCAGGCTTCGCCAGAAACTGGCCACCAACACCTAGCAACCAACATGCAGATCAAAGCCGAAGAAATCTCGAAGATCATCCGCGACCAGATTGGCAACTACTCGGTGGACGTGGACGTCGCTGAAGTGGGCACCGTCATCTCCTGCGGCGACGGTATTGCGCGCATCCACGGCGTCGAGCGCGCCATGGCCGGCGAGATGCTCGAGTTCCCGCACGGGCTGTTCGGCATCGCGCTGAACCTCGAGGAAGAGAGTGTTGGCGCGGTGCTCCTGGGCCATTCGCAGGACATCAAGGAAGGCGATACGGTCAAACGTACCGGCCGCATCATCTCGGTGCCGGTGGGCGACGAATTGATTGGCCGAGTGGTGAACGCGCTCGGCCAGCCGATCGACGGCAAGGGTCCGATCGCCGCGAAGCAGTTCATGCCGATTGAGCGTCTCGCTCCCGGCGTCGTCGATCGCTCGCCCGTCAAGGAGCCCCTCCAGACCGGCCTCAAGGCCATCGACGGCATGGTGCCCATCGGCCGCGGTCAGCGCGAGCTCATCATCGGCGACCGGCAGACGGGCAAGACGGCCGTCGCCGTGGACACGATCATCAATCAGAAGGGCCTCGGCGTCATCTGCATCTACAACGCCATCGGCCAGAAGCAGTCGACGGTGGCACAGGTCGTGAAGACGCTCGAGGACGCCGGCGCGATGGAGTACACCATCGTGGTCGCGGCCAGCGCGTCCGATCTCTTGATAGTAGCCCTCGACGCTCGACGGGAGGCCCGCGTGAATGACGGTTCGCACGTTCGCCTTGTCGATCCCCATGCCGAACGCGACCGTCGCTACGATCACGTCAGTATC
>CAZJTG010000030.1:19094-23731 GCA_964548865.1 uncultured Solibacteraceae bacterium | reverse complement strand
CTCTCGGCGCTGAGGGCGCTCCGCGCGCTCGGCACGCCGTCAGACACCGTGCCGGTGCTGGACGCGCTGCTGGCAGCCTCAGATGATCGCGAACGCACGGAGGCCGAGCGGACCGTGGTGGCGCTCGCGCAGAAGGTGGCCGGCGCCGATGCGCGCTCGCGTTTCGTCCGCAATCGTCTCGCGGCCACGACAGCGACAGAGGCGCGGGTCCGTCTTATCGCGCTGCTCCCCATGATCGGCGACAACGCCGCGTTGCCCGTCGCTCGGGCCGCGCTCGAGGACGCTGACGCAGCCGTGTACGACGCCGCGCTCCGCGCCCTTGTCGGCTGGCCAACGAGCGCGGCGAAAGACGATGTGATGCGGCTCGCCAGGGATTCGCGGAACGAAACGCACCGGCTCCTCGCCATCGCCGGCCTCGTGCGCATCATCGGCCTCGACGCACACCGCGAGCCGACGGCCGTGGCGGCCGACCTTCGAACCGCCGCCGGATTCGCATGGCGGCCGGAGGAATACAGGCTCATCCTGGGTGTGCTGGGGCGGTTTCCGTGCCAGGATGCTCTGGATCTGGCGGTTGGGTTCTCGAAGGAACCCGAAATCAAGGCGGAAGCACAGGCGACGATCGATCGGATCAAGCCGCGCCTGCCGAAATCAGGAAAGTGACTGAAGATCGCGCGCGAAGCGAGCCGCGCGAACGGAGCAAAGAATGACGAATCGACTGATAGCCGGTGCCGCCTGCGCGGCGCTCCTCCTCGTTCCGGTCGCGGCCCGACAGGCCGCGGACAAGGAAGAACTGAAACTCACGCTCCCGAAACCGATGTTCGTCGGGACGCCCACCAATATCAAGAGCGCCAACCTCGAAGTGGTCACCGGCAAGTCGCGCGGGCCGTTCATGGTGCCGGTCGGCACGAAACTGCTGTCGATCAAGCGGCCCGTCTCCTCCAGTGACCGGCAGCCGGTCATCGGCGAGCTCGACATGGTGAACGACGGCGAGAAGGCCGGCGGCGACGGCTACTTCGTCGAGCTGGGCCCGAGCAAGCAGTGGGTCCAGATCGATCTCGGCGCCGCATACGCACTGCACGCCATTCTGACGTGGCACTACCACAGCCAGGCGCGCGTCTACCGCGACGTCATCGTCCAGGTGGCCGACGACAAGGACTTCCTCAGGGGCGTGATCACCGTCTTCAACAACGATCACGACAACTCGGCGGGTCTGGGCATCGGCAAGGACAAGGAATACATCGAGGTCGCCGAGGGCCGGCTGTTCGATCCGAAGGGCGTCAAGGGCCGCTACGTGCGCCTGTACTCGAACGGCAACACCACGAACGATCTCAATCACTACGTCGAAGTCGAGGTCTACGGCACGCCGGTGAAATGAACAGGGCCGTCTTCGGCGGGCTGCTGGCGACGGCGCTGGCGGCGGGGCTCGCGTTTCGCTTCGTCGCGATCGACGCGCGGCCGGTGCACCACGATGAGGCCAATCAGGCGGTCAAGTTCGGCGCGCTCGTCGAACACGGCGAGTATCAGTACGACCCCACCGATCACCACGGTCCGACGCTCTACTACCTGACACTGCCATTCGCCTGGGCGAGGGGCCAGTTCACGCCGGCCTCCCTCGACGAGCGCACGCTCCGGACCGTGCCCGCGCTTTTCGGCGCCGGCCTGATCCTGCTCTTCGGCCTCCTCTCCGCCGGCCTCGGCCGCGGTGCCGTGGCGGCGAGCGCGTTCGTGGTCGCGCTCTCGCCCGCGTTCACGTACTTCAGCCGGTTCTACATCCAGGAGTCGCTGCTCGCCTTCTTCGTCGTGGCGTTCGTCATCGCCCTCGGGCGATTCACATCGCGGCCGAGCAGGGGCGCGTCGATCGGAGCCGGCCTCATCGCGGGGCTGGCGATTGCCACCAAGGAGACCGCGGTCATCGCGATCGCTTCCGCGCTCGCGGCGGCGGCGCTGGCGCATCGGTTCAGGACTGCGGAGACGGATGGCGAGCGACCCGCGGCCCCGCGCGGCCGTGGACTCGCGATGGTCGCGGCCGGAGTGGCGGCCGCGGTGTTCATCGCCTTCGTCTTCTACTCGTCGTGGTTCAGCCGGCCCTCCGGGCTGTTCGAAGCGATCGGCGCATTCAGCCTCTACGTGGATCGCGGCGTCAGCGCGGGACCGCACGTCCAGCCCTGGGATTACTACCTGCGTCTGCTCGCGTACTCGTCTTCCGGCGGCGTCACCTGGAGCGAGGGTGTCGTGCTCGTACTTGCATGCGTGGGACTGGCCACCGCGTTCCGCGCGCGCGCGGGTTTCTGGCCGCGGTACGTCGCGTTCTACGCGGTCATCGCCACGGCCGTGTTCTCGGCGATTCCCTACAAGACGCCCTGGAATCTGCTGCCGTTCTACGCCGGTCTCGCGCTCGTCGCCGGCCTCGGGGCGAGGGCCCTCTGGGACATCTCCCGGGCGCCGGCGGTTCGCGCAGTCGTCGCGCTCCTGTTCCTGGCCGGCGCAACCCACCTGGGATTCCAGAATGTCCAGGCGAACGTCCGCTATCCGGCCGATCCCCGCAATCCCTACGTGTACGCGCAGACCGTGCCGGATTTTTTGCGGCTCGTCGGGCGCGTGCAGGACCTGTCGGCGGTCCACGCCGATGGCTCGGGGATGCCTGTGACCGTGGTCGCGGGGCCGTACGAGCAATGGCCGCTCCCCTGGTACCTGCGGCGCATGACGCGTGTCGGCTACTGGACGGCCGCGAGCGATGCGCGGCCGCTCGACCGCGCGCCTGTCGTCATCGCATCAGCTGAAAACGCGGATGCCGTCGCTGCGACCCTGGGCGAACGCTATGTATCGGAGTTCTACGGCCTGCGGCCTGAGGTCGTGCTGACGGTGTACATCGAGCGCACGCTCTGGGAAAAGTTCCTGGCGTCGCGCGCGGGTGCGCCGGGAAAATAACCCGGGCGCTCGCCTACCGGCCTGACCCGTAGGGATTGCCGGGCCTGGGATCGTCGCCCGCGCCGGCGACGCGCGCGGCCCACAGGATGCCGCGCTTCATGATCTCCAGCACCTCGGGCACGTTGAAGTCGGCCGGCGAGTGGCCGGGCGTCGAGTGGAACACGCGCCCCGCCCCATGGAGCTTCTTCCACACCACCGGCATCACGACATCCTTCGTGGACGGCATGCCCTGTCCCGAGAACGTTGTCGTCGCCAGCACTTCAATGCTCGGATCGACGAGCATGTAGTACTGCTCCGACCGTATCCGGAAGTCGGCGAGGCCCCGCGTGATGGGATCGTCGCGCTTCACGATGTTGACGCCGTACTCGACGCTGCCGCCCGGATGTGCGGCAAACGATCCGCCCACCATCAGTTCGTATGAGGGACTGGCGCGAAAGGCGTCGCTCATCCCGCCGTGCCAGCCGGCAAAGCCCGTTCCGCGGCGGATGGCGGCGAGCAGGCCCTGCTCCTGCGGCCCGGTGATCTGTCCCATCGTGACGCTCTGGATGATGACGGCGAGCCCGGCCATCTTTTCGGCGTCGGCGTACGAGTCGAGCGTGTTCGAGACTTCGACGTCGAACCCCTGCGTCGCGAGCCACCCGGTGAAGATCTCCGCCGTCTCTTTCGGTTTGTGGCCCGCCCAGCCGCCCCAGACCACGAGCGCCTTCTTCTTCGCCGCCTGATCTCGTTGCGCCTTCGGCGACACGGCGCCGGGAGCCGCGCTCACGACGAGCGCCACAAGCGCGACAGCGCATACGGCGAACTTCGTCGCGCGAGTCACTGCAATTCCCTGATCCAGATGTTGCGGAACCGCACCGGGTGCGCGTGATCCTGAAGCGAGATCGGCAGCTTCGGCGCGTGCGCCTTGTAGGGCGGCCGGGCTTTGTGGGCCGTGGGCCCCGTGAGTGTCACGTTGTCGTGGACGAGCACGCCGTTGTGCACGACCGTCATGCGCGCGGGTTCCTGGAGCGCGCCCGCGGCGTCGAATCTCGGCGCGCGAAAGACGATGTCGTAGGACTGCCACTCGCCCGGCTTGCGGCTGGCGTTCACGAGCGGCGGGAACTGGCCGTAGATGGCCGCGGCCGATCCGTCCGCGTAGGTCTTGTTGTTGTACGAATCGAGGACCTGCACCTCGTAGATGTTCATGAGGAACACGCCGCTGTTGCCCCGATTCTGGCCCGCCCCCTCGCCCGACGCGGGTGTCGCCCACTCGATGTGGAGCTGGGCGTCGCCGAACTCGGCCCGCGTTCTGATGGATCCCGTGCCCTTGACCACCTCGAAGTAGCCGTCGCGCACGGTCCAGGCGGCCGCCGCACCTTTGTTATTGACCCACGCCGACAGGTCCTGCCCGCCGAAGAGCACGGTGGCGTCGGACGGCACCGGTGAGGCGGGCCCGGCCGGCCCGGGGTCGACCACCGGGGGCATGGGTCGCGTCTCGTCGTGAACCGTCCACTTCTGCAACTCGGCGAGCCGCGGATTCGGTGTTTGTGCGAGGAGTCCCGCGGCAGAAAGAGCCAGCAGCAGGGCGCCCGTTGTCAGGTTGGGTCTCACAGTGCCTCCCGGGGAGATTCTAGGCCAGTCCGCCGTTCCTTGCCGGTCCTGCCATAGCGCGTTAGAGTGTCCCCGGCGCGAACGAGCTGCGCGAGTGAGCCGCGCGAGCGGAGTGGGGC
>CAZJTG010000030.1:0-18994 GCA_964548865.1 uncultured Solibacteraceae bacterium | reverse complement strand
CGTGGGGTCCCCGCGAGCGAGCGCGTAAGGGGGGATGCGGCGGGGACGAAGTCCCTGGCGCGAACGAGCTGCGCGAGTGAGCCGCGCGAGCGGAGTGGGGCCGTGGGGTCCCCGCGAGCGAGCGCGTAAGGGGGGATGCGGCGGGGACGAAGTCCCCCCGCACTAATGATGAATTCCAACGACACGCTCAGCCCGATCGACCGACGGGGTTTCCTCAAGACAGC
Organism: uncultured Solibacteraceae bacterium; assembly: GCA_964548865.1. Classification (GTDB taxonomy): domain Bacteria; phylum Acidobacteriota; class Vicinamibacteria; order Vicinamibacterales; family SCN-69-37; genus DASUGC01. The sequence goes on along the minus strand of CAZJTG010000030.1, from coordinate 18,770 downwards.
GGCCGCGGCAGGCCTGGCGCTCGGGACGCGCGGCGTCACCGCGTCGGCCGGTGGCACGAACGACCTGCGCGTCGCGCTCATCGGCGCGGGCAACCAGGGGATGGTGCTGCTCGAGTCGTGCCAGAAGATCCCGAACATCCGCATCACCGCGCTCTGCGACATCTGGGCGGAGTACCGACAGCGGTACGTGTCCGGCCGGCTGCGCGTCTACGGCCACGAGCACACCGCCTACGTGGACATTCACGAGATGCTCGCCAAGGAGAAGGGCCGGCTCGACGCGGCCATCGTCGCGACGCCGGACTTCTGGCACGCCGAGCACGCCACGGCCTGCCTCAAGGCCGGCCTGCACGTGTACTGCGAGAAGGAGATGTCGACCAACGTCGCCGATGCGCGGCGAATCGTCCTCACCGCGCGCGAGGCCGGCAAGCTCCTGCAGGTGGGGCACCAGCGCCGAAGCAACCCGCGCTATCGCTTCAGCTATCAGAAACTGATCCGCGAGGCGGCGCTGCTCGGCCGCATCACGACGGTGAACGGCCAGTGGAACCGCTCGCGCCAGGATCTGCTGAGCATGCCCGCCAAGTACAACATCCCGCCGGCGACGCTCGAGAAATACGGCTATCGATCGATGGAGCAATTCCTCAACTGGCGCTGGTACCGCGGTCTTGGCGGCGGTCCCATCGTCGATCTGGGCTCGCATCAAATCGACATCTTCAACTGGTTCCTCGGTACGCGGCCGGCCGGCGTGGTGGCAAGCGGCGGCACCGATTACTACAGCAAAGACACGCACGAGTGGCACGACACGGTGATGGCGATCTACGACTATCCGACCGCATCGGGAACCGTGCGGGCGTTCTACCAGACGATCACCACGAACGGTTTTGGCGGGTACTACGAGCTCTTCATGGGCGATCAGGGCGCGCTGGAAATCTCGGAGTCGGGCGCCCGCGCCAAGGTGTTTCGCGACATCGCGAACGCGCCCGACTGGGGTCCGCTCGTCAAGCGCGGCCTGCTGCTGGCGCCCACCGAAGCGCCGGCGCCGGCCGGCGAGTCGGGCGCCGTGCTGGACGTGCGCGAAACCGCGGCGCCGCCAAGTTACTCGTTCCCGGTCCAGTCGCGGAAGCTCTACCACCAGCCGCATCTCGAGAACTTCTTCGACGCGATCCGCGGCCGCGGCCAGCTCAACTGTCCCGGCGAAGTCGGGTTCGAAACCGCGGTGACCGTCCTCAAGGTGAACGAGGCCATCGAGGCCGGCCGTCGCGTGACGTTCCAGCCGTCGGACTTCGAGATCTAGCGCGCGATGTACTCACCGCGCGCGATCGGCAGTGTCCTGGTCGTCGCCTGGGTTGCGGCGTTCGCCGGTTCCGCGATGGCCCAGCGGCAGAGTGGCCCGCCCGCCCCGCCGGCGGTCACGCGCCCGAGACCGCTGCTGGGCGACGAGACGGACGGCAGCCGCGCCCGGCCCGTCCATCGCATTCCGCTCCACGACGCCGAAGACCAGGTCATCAGCCCCGGCGACGTGCCGCTGCTGCCCTTCTCGCCGAGCAACACGTGTGCCGGCGCGTGCCATAACGTCCAGACCATCAGCCGCGGCTGGCATTTCAGGACGGGCGTGGCCGGCTCTCCGGGCGGCCGGCGCGGCGAACCGTGGATCCTGATCGATCCGGACACGGCGACGCAGATCCCGCTTTCGAATCACTCCTGGCCCGGCACATTTACGCCGGCCCAGATCGGTCTGTCGCCGTGGCAGTTCGCCGCGCGGTTCGGCGGCCGCACGCCCGGCGGCCTCGACGGCCGCAGCGAGCGCCGCGCCGACCTCCAGGTCCGATGGGCCGTGTCGGGTGAGTTGGCGCCGAACTGTCTCGCCTGCCACGACGCGTCCGCGGCCTACGACCACGCGGAGTACGCCCGGCAGATCGGCCTGGAGAATTTCCGCTGGGCCGCGGCAGCCGCCAGCGGACTGGCAACCGTGTCGGGCGCGGCGCGGGACATGCCCAACACGTTCGACTACCTGATGCCGCGGGTCGAGGACGATCTGAGCCCGCGCGTGCCGTCGGTGGCCTACGCGGGCGGGCGTTTCCTGCCCGACGGGAAAGTGGTCTTCGACATCGCGCGCGAGGTGCCGTCGTCGCGCTGCTACTTCTGCCACACGACCGTGGACGTCGCACACACGCGCGACGCCCGCTGGGGTGCCGACGTGGACGTGCACATGGCGCGGGGGATGTCGTGCGTGGACTGCCACCGCAACGGCCTCGATCATGAGATGACGCGCGGATACGAGGGTGACCCGGCGCTCGGCGCGCCTGGCGCGGCCACGCTCACCTGCCGCGGCTGCCACCTTGCGACCGAACCCGATCGCGTCTTCGCCAGCGGACGCATGGGCGCGCCGACGCCGAGGCACGAAGGCCTGCCGCCGGTCCACTTTCAGAAACTCTCGTGCACCGCGTGTCACTCGGGCCCGCAGCCAGAACCGAGCACGCGCCGCGTGAAGACGAGCCTCGCGCACCGGCTGGGCGGCCAGAACGTGAACAAGGCCGACGATGCGCTGCCGCATCTGTACTACCCGGTGTTCGCGCGCGAGGACGGCGTGATCGTGCCGAACCGCCTGCTGTGGCCGGCGTTCTGGGGCGCGATTGCGAACGGCGTCGTCGCGCCGATCGCGATCGATCGCGTGAAGGCCGCGATGACGAAGGGTAAGGTCGCGCTGGCGCGCGCGGCTGACGGGAGCTGGTCGAATCTCGATCCCCCGACGATTGGCCGGATCCTCGCCGTGCTCCAGAACGATCTGCAGGCGGGAGCGACCGCCGCGTACTTCGCCGGCGGAGAGGTTCATCGCCTGGAAAACGGGCGTGTCGTGGCCGGCGAGCATGCGTCGGCCAAGCCGTACCTCTGGCCGATCGCGCACGATGTGCGGCCCGCCTCGGCCTCGCTCGGCGCCCGCGGATGTCAGGAATGCCATGACGGGGCCGCGCCAATCTTCGTCGGTCAGGTGGCCGTGGACTCGCCGATCGCGGGCGGCCGCGCCCAGTCGTGGGAGATGTCGCGATTCCAGCCGGGCCTCGACGCCGCGCACGTGGCGTCCTTCGCGCGCACGTTCCGGTACCGGACGTGGATGAAAGTCGCGGTCGTATCGGCCACAGGCCTGCTGATCCTGTTCGTCGCCGGGTATGTGACGCCCGCCATGCGGCGACTCTCCGTCCGGACGATGACGGCGCGCCGCGCGCGCGTCGCGGCGAATATCGCCGCGGCTGTGGCCTGCGGCGCGGCCGTCCTGAGCGGGCTTCCGGCGCTTCTCTCCGGAGGCACGCTGACGGGGCGCTGGCTCCTCGTCCATGTCGCCGCCGGGCCCGTGTTCCTCGTCGGCGCGATCATGGCCATGTTCTTCTGGGCGGCTCGCAGCCGCTTCGAGACCGCCGACTGGCGCCGCCTGCGGCGGCCATGGGGCGCCGCGGCGACGCGGAGCGCGACCACGTACGTCGCGCTCGTATCGAAAGTCGCGTTCTGGGTGGCCTCCGTCGCCGTGATTCCAGCCGGCGCGTCGGTGGCGCTGTCGCTCTTCCCCGTCGTCGCGTCAGTCTGGCAGTTGTCGCTTCTCTCCGTTCATCGAACGTCGACGGCTGTCTTCGTCGCGGCGGCCGCGATCTTCGTGGTCGCGACGTTCATTGGCTGGATGCGCGACCGGGTCGATGCGACGCGCGCATCCGGCGAAGCGGCGCCCGGCGAGTGAGCGGGTCCGATGCTCCAGTTTCGGCACACGGCCATGGCGACGTCGTTCGAGATCCGCTGCACCCATCCGGACGCGGCCTACGCGCAACAGGCCGCCCGCGCCGCATTCGAGGTCGTGGATCGGCTGGAGCAGCATCTCAGCCGCTTCATCGAGAACAGCGATATCGCCAGGATCAACGCGCTTGCCGCCGGGCAGTCGACCATCGTGGGCTTCGAATCGATGCAGTGCCTGCAACTGTCGGCGGTCATGTTCGCCGAGTCGAACGGCGCGTTCGACGTCAGCAAAGGCACAGGTTTCGAGAGCCTGACGCTCGATCCCGAGGCCTTTGTCGTCTCGGCGTCAGCCTCCGGCGTGCAGCTCGACCTTGGGGCGATCGGCAAGGGGTATGCGGTCGACCGCATGGCCGATGTGCTCGAGGACTGGGAAGTGAGGCGGGCGCTGATCGACGCCGGGCAGAGCTCGGTGCTGGCCCTCGATCCGCCCGAGGGGCAGCCCGACTGGCCGATCACCCTCTCGAATCCGGGCGATCATCGCGTGCTCGCGCGCGTGGGCGCGACCGGGCGCGTACTCGGGGCGTCAGGCATCCAGAAACGGGACCACATCATCGATCCCGGGACGGGCGAGCCCGTGCGGGCGAGGCGCGCCGCGTGGGTGTCGGCGCCGCGTGGGGCGCTCGCGGAGTTCAGCCGGCGGGCGGGGACCGACGACTCGCCGACGGCGGTGGCCGACGCGCTCTCGACGGCCTTCATGATCGCGCGGCTCGCCGACATCGCGGACTACTGCCGCGCGCACGCCGGGCTGGAGGCCTGGGTCCTGGAAGACGAGTTGAAGTATTTTGAGGGACCACACGTCGCATCGGGCGAGTAGTATGTGGTCCGGCAGGTGAACACGATGGCTGATGAAATCAAGGACTCCACGCTTCCCACGCGTCGCGACTTCGTCGGGACGATGACGGCCGCGGCCGGCATCATGATCGTGCCGCGGCACGTGCTCGGCGGACCCGGGTTCCAGGCGCCGAGCGATCAGGTCAACATCGCCACGATCGGCTACGTGAACGGCATGGGCACGGCCAACACCGAGGCGGCCGGCAAGGTCGCCAACATCGTGGCCCTCTGCGACGTGGACGAGAGCGCAGCGGCAGCGCGCGCGGCCGCGCGGTCGAAGATTTATGAAAACTTCCCGAAGGCCGTCCGGTACACGGACTTTCGCGTGATGCTCGAGCAGCAGAAGGACATCGACGGCGTCATCGTCGCCACGCCGGATCACACGCATGCCGTGATCGCCATGGCGGCGATGCAGCTTGGCAAGCATGTGTACGTGCAGAAGCCGCTCACCCGGACCGTGTCGGAGGCGCGCGCGCTCACCGAGGCCGCGCGACGCTACAAAGTCGTGTCGCAGATGGGCAACCAGGGCCGCTCGGGCGAGGGCGTCCGCCTGATCGAAGAGTGGATCGCCGATGGCGCCATCGGCAAGGTACGGGAAGTGCACTGCTTCACCAACCGGCCGATCTGGCCGCAGGGAATGCAGCGGCCGAACGACGACCGCGCAGTGCCGGACGGTTTCAACTGGGACATGTGGCTTGGGCCTGCGCCGGTGCGGCCGTTTCACGAGGCCTATCACCCGTTCAGCTGGCGCGCGTGGATGGATTTCGGCACCGGGGCGCTCGGCGACATGGCTTGCCACGTGATGGATCCGGCCTACAAGACGCTGAAGCTCGGCTCGCCGTCGAGCGTCACCGCCTACCTGGCCTACAACGTCGTGCCGTTCCAGCGCGAGAACGGCACCATGGGGAGCCGCCGCATCCGCTACAACGACAGCTTTCCGCCGGCGACCATGGTGCACTTCACGTTCCCGGCGCGCGGCAGGAATCTGCCGGAGGTCAGGCTGCATTGGTACGACGGCGGGCTCCTGCCGGAGCGCCCGGACGAACTCGAGATGGATCGCCGGTTGCCCGAGAGCGGGACACTCTTCGTGGGCGAGAAGGGCAAGCTGATGTGCGAAACCTACGGCGAGAGCCCGCGGCTGATTCCAGAGAAGAGAATGCAGTCCTACAAGCGTCCGCGCAAGACGATTCCGCGGATCACCGGGAGCCACGAGCAGAACTGGATTGAGGCCATCCAGAAGAACGGCCAGGCGACGTCGCACTTCGATTATTCAGGGCCGTTCACCGAGACAGTGCTGCTGGGCAATGTGGCGATGATGTTCCCGGGCCAGAAACTCCTCTGGGACGGCCCGACGATGCAGGTGACCAACGTCGCGGAGGCCAACGCGTTCATCCAGCACCGTTATCGCGAGGGCTGGTCGTTGTAACGTAGCGCGCGGTGAAGGGGCGCGACTAGAATCCACGGGTGCCCGGACCGGTGGATTCCCCGCGCGCGGTCAACATCGCGGACCTTCGCCGCCTGGCGCGGCGGCGCCTGCCTCGAGTCGTCTTCGATTACATCGACGGAGGCGCGGACGCGGAAGTGACGCTCCGCGAAAACTCCCGTGCGTTCGAGGACATCGTGCTCCGGCCGCGATCCGCGGTCGCCACCGCCTACTGCGACCTCTCGACGACCGTCCTCGGCACCACACTCACCCTTCCCGTTCTTCTGGGACCGGTCGGCAGCAGTCGCATGTTCTATCCGCGCGGCGAGGAAGCCGCCGCCGCAGCCGCCGGCGACGCCGGTACGGCGTACGTGCTCTCGACGCTCTCGGGCTGCCGAGTCGAGGATGTCGCCAGGGCGACGCGGGGTCCGCTCTGGTATCAGCTCTACCTGGTCGGTGGACGCGACGTTGCCGGGGCCGCCATCGATCGCGCCAAACTCGCCGGATGTTCCGCGCTCATGGTCACCATCGACACGCCGGTCGCCGGTCTCCGCGAGCGTGACGTCCGCAACGGCGCCAAGGAACTCGTTTCAGGGCACGTCTGGACGCAGCTGCCTTATCTGCCCCAGTTTCTCGCCAGGCCACGATGGCTTCTCGCCTTCCTTCGGGACGGCGGGCTCATGAGTTTCCCGAACGTCGTCCTGCCGGACGGCCCGATGCCGTACGCCGATGTCGGCGCCGCGCTCGAAACGTCGATGGTCAGCTGGGATGACTTCCGATGGATTCGTGAGGCGTGGCCGGGCAAGATCGTCGCCAAGGGCGTCCATACGGCGGACGATGCGCGCCGGGCGATGGATGCCGGTGCCGACGCGGTCGTGGTCTCCAACCATGGAGGCCGGCAGCTCGACGGCGTCGCGGCGACGATCACCGTCCTGCCGGAGGTCGTGGCTGCCGTCGACGGACGCGTCGAGGTCCTGCTCGACGGCGGCGTCCGGCGAGGCAGCGATGTCGTCAAGGCGCTCTGCCTTGGCGCCCGCGCGGTTCTCGTCGGCCGGGCGTATGCCTACGGCCTGGGCGCGGCTGGCGGCGCCGGCGTCACTCGAGCGATCGACATCCTGAGGACGGACATCGTCAGGACGCTGAAGCTGCTCGGCGTCGGCTCGACGGGCGCGCTCGATGCCTCGTTTGTCGGCCGCGGGCGCTGACGGACGGCACAAAACGTCGCTCGGTACCGTATTCTTGACGCCCATGCGCTTCCGTACGATCGTTCACCTGACACTGGCCATGGCGGCCGTGGCCGTCGCCGTCGCGGCACGCGCTCAGGGCCCAGGCGTGCCGGAGCGGACCGTCAATATCAGCGTGGCCGATCCCGTTGATGGAAAGATGTCCTACAGCCTGAGCCGGATCACCGCGAAGCCGGGCGAGCGCCTGCGCATCGTGTTCTTTTCCACCGGCACGCTGCCCAAGCTGGTCATGGCGCACAACTGGCTGCTGCTCCGGCTGGGCGTCGATCCCAAGGGGTTCGCCGACGACGCGGTCCTCGCGCGGGAGACGGACTTCATTCCCCCGAAGCGGAAGAACCAGGTGATCGCAGGCTCAGTACTCATCGGCCCGGGCGAGCGCGACGAAATCAGCTTCACGGTGCCGAAGGTCGCCGGGACGTATCACTACATCTGCACGTTTCCCGGACACTTCGCCGCGGGCATGGCCGGCGAGTTGCTGGTCAAGTAGGGACGACCGAGCGTCACTTCACCTTGTAGATACGGCGTAGGGCCATATAGGCAGGTTGCACGGGCGAGGGTTCGCCCGCGACTCGCAGTCCAGCGCGTAGACCGGGCCGAAGCGCGATCGTGCCCGCCACGTACCCGTCTTCGTTGGCGCCGCTCGAGGAAAACGTGACCGTCACCAGACGTTCTGACGCGCCAGGACGAACTTCCGCCAGGGCTGCCGACGCACCGCCGCCTGAATCGACGGCGACGGCGCGCGCCGCGGCCTGATCGGGCGCCCGCAGGCGGAACACGTAGCTGCGACCCGCGCGCCCTTCGAGTGACACCGCATACCGCCCGGCGGCGTCGATTCGCTCATCGATCACGCGCGCCGCCTCCGACCGACGGCCGATGATCGCGGGCATCGACGGCGGGATGATGGCCCAGCCGCCCGAGAACGACACGCTCAGCTCGGCCGCATCGGCAACCATGGCCTTCACGGTCGCATGCACGTCGCCCGGTGTGTCCTTTGAGATCGCGCCCCCGCCGGCGGCGACTCTGGCACCGGCCGGCAATGCAGGTGAGAAGACGACCTCGATCGGCGCCGTGTCCCCCATGCGGGCGATGGTGGCAGTGATCTTCCCTGCGACGCGACGGAGCGTAAAGGACAGCTGGCCTCCCGCGACAGGCACGCGATCGACGGCCACGTCGTCCCAGTCCGGCGGCAGGTGCGGCGCAATCGTCACGCGCCGCGCCGGCACGTCCACGTCGATCCCGAGCAGCCCGCGGATGAGCGGCGTAATCACCATCGACGTCGCAAAGAACTGCTGCGGCACCGCGGTGTCGAGCGGTTTGTAGAGGCGGCCGGAAAAGAGTTCCGGGTTGCGGCCGAGCGCCTGGTCGAATCCGGTGCGCGCGATTGCCTGCAGCGCGAACCAGCCTGCAGGCGCGTGGTGGTACTTGAACTGGGCCAGCGCGACGAAGCCGGTCACGAACGGCCACACCGCCCCGTTGTTGTAGTGCAAGGGATCGAAGAGCGTGCTCGCGGCGCCGAGGGGGCGCGCCCCCCAGTCCGTCGTGATGGTCGAGGAGGCCAGCCGCGAGGCCATCTCGTAACCCCGGCGTTCGTCGAGTGTCTCGAACGACATCGCGGTCGCCGGCCAGGCCGTGAGGTTCGTGTTGATCGCGCCGCCCTGGAGCAGCGCGAAGGCGTACTGGCTCAGATCCGGCTGCCAGAGCCTCGTCTCCATCGTCTCGCGGGCCCTGGCACGGATCGCGCGCGCCCGGGCGGCGATCGCCGGTTCCCCCATCGCGTCGGCCATGCGCGCGAATCTGTCGAGCGACGCCACCCACACGCCGCTGAGGTAGACGTCGGACAAAATGCCGATTTGCAGATCGCCCACTTCGAGGGCGCCGGCACCGGCGGCCGGGTTCTCCATGAGCCCGTCGCCGTCCGTGTCGGTGGCGGCCGACCATTCGAACGCGCGCGCAAGGTTGGGCCAGAGCTCGCGTACGAGCGCGGTGTCGCCGGTCTGCCGCCAATACTCGCCGGCGGCCAGCAGCCAGAACGGCGTCGTGTCGCCGTGATAATAGGGATAGGGATAGCTGAACCAGTCGACGCGCCCGGCGCCCTGCGAAATCTCGTGGGTGATCTTGCCGTCGGCCCGCTGGTACTTCGCAAAGAAACGAAGGACGCCGTCGCGCACATGCGCGAGCTGCCCTGCGCCCGTCATCGCGAACGAATTGATCGCGGCGTCGCCGCCGAAGAACCAGCCGAAACCCGGCCGATCGCTCGCCGCGCCCGACAACCCGTAGCCGGCCACGAGACCGCACCCGATGTCGGGATTGCAGACCAGGGACTCATCGAGATTGACCTTGGCGTACTCCACCGCACGATTGAGCAGCGGATCGGGCGATCGAAGCGCGAACAGCGTTTCGCCGATCGTCCGCGCGTGGGCCACGCGCTTCTTCCACTCGGCCTCGGCGGCCCCAGGCGCGACGAGCCTGCGGTACAACGCGAGCGCCTGGTCGCGAGGCATCGCGCCGCCCGCCAGCACGATCGGAATGTACGCCGCATGCAGGTTGACGTTACGGCCCGGCGGCTCGCCCAGTCGCGGCGCCGTGTAGCGTTCGGTCGCGCCGCCGACGCCGAGCACGAGCTGCGGCCGTTCTGAGCCGAACATGTGCGCCGGCACGTCCGAGGCCTGCGTCACGGCCGGCGAGCCCAGAAACGCGTTCACCGTTCGTCTGGATTCGGAGAACAGAAACGCGCGCGCGTTCTGCTCCCAGATCAGATACTGGCCGCCGAGCGCGGCCGGCCACGCGTAGTGAACGTCCGGCGCGAAGCTCGCCACGATGTCGAGCGGGCGAACGGCGTCGACCTCGAGCAGCATGATGACGGCGGGCTCATCGAGCGGCACGAAGATGTGCTGGCGCACGGTGAATTGCTCGTGGGCGTATTCGATCGTCACGCCCTCGGGCCGTTCCGTCACCGCATGCGCCACGGCGCGACCGGGAATCGCCGACGTGTACTTCGGAATCCGGAACGACAATTCGAAATCGTGCAGCCACTTGATCGGCCACGACCAGAGCTCGAGCGGACCGTCCTCGGCGCCCATCGCGATCGCCCGGCGGCCGACCGCCGAGAGGAACATGCCAGGACGCGAGGGACCGCGGAGCGCGAGCGGTGACTCGCCGAGCGGAAAGAACGGGATGGTCGTCGCGCCGCTCTCGAAGACGGGGTCCTTGACGGCGTCGGGCGCGCCGGGGGCGCGCGGCGGCGGGTTCTGAGCCACGAGCGGCTCCGCGATCGTGGCGACCGACGCCAGGACCGCAACGGCAAGTACGGCCGCGCTGGAAACGAACGTGGGACGAGCCAGGTGGTCAGGGAGCATCCGAGGCGCCATCCGCCGCCAAGTCTACCCGGTGATCGTCCGGAGGTTCTTGAGATAGAGGTTCCGGAACTCGATCTTCATCGGCGGTCCGACATGGAGCTGGAGGCCGAGCAGGCCCTTCATCGAACGATTCGCCTGATCGTCGTCGATGAAGATCGCGGTCACGTGCCCGTTGAGCAGGTGGATCAGCGTGGTGCCTCGCGCGATGACGTGCAGCTGATTCCAGTCGTTGACCTTGATGATGCTGCGGAGCGCCTCGCCGTCCTGGGTCTGTCCGATCTGACCCCGTAGCGGAGCCGGCGGTGCGGGCGCCGGCGACGCGGCGGCACGACCGGCGCCCTGTCCGCGCGGCGCCACGGGCTGACCACTGCTGCACTGCCCCTGCGTCACGTCATTCGGCGCGGCGTACTGCACGGTGCCACGCGGCGCCAGAAACCCCGGCCGACCGCGTTCCTCGTACAGCATCCCGGTGTACTGGTTGTTGAAGTCGATATCGGCCTGGTACCCGCAGAGCACCCACTTGCCCACGGCGCCCGTGAGCTGCCGGCTCCGGTACTGCACGCCGCTGTTTGTCGCGTTCATCCGGAACTCGAGCTTCAGCTCGAAGTTGTCGGGTTCGCTTCCGCGGTAGATCAGGAACGTGTTTTCGGTGACTGGTTTGGCGGCCGTGGACTCGCCCACGATGGTGCCGTTTTCCGCCCGCCAGAACGCGGGGTCGCCGTCCCAGTTCGCGAGCGTCGTCCCGTCGAAAATCCTGTCGAAGCCGGCCACGTTGTCGAACGGGATCGCCGGGCCGCCGCCACGCTGTGCGGCCACGATCGTCGTCAGGGCGCAAACGAACACGGCTGTGAGTCTGGCGTTCATCGTGTGGTCCTCCGCACTTACCGCAAAAAGGCTTCCGGCAACCCGCCGTCCACCGGAATCACGTGGCCGGTCGTTCGCGCGCTGAGATCGCCGGCGAGGAAGCAGATCGCGTTGGCGCAATCGGCTGGAAGAATCGGCCGCCGCGTGATCGTCCGCCGGGCGTAGAAGTCCGCCAGCTTGGCGCGCAGCGCCTCGGTCGACTCGTCGTTCGAATAGTCGATCTGGTACTTCTTCAGCGAAGCCATGACGCGATCGCGCGGAAACATCGCCGACCCGGCCACCACGGTGGCGGGCGCGATCCCGTTGACGCGAATGTCCGGGCCGAGGCCCATCGCGAGCTCGCGGATGAGATGGTTGATGGCGGCCTTGCTCACGTCATACGGCTCGCTGCCGTGCTTGGGCACGACGGCGTTGGCCGAACTGGTCAGCACCAGGCTCGCGGGCAGGCCCTGCATCCTGAGAATGGACGCCGCTTCCTCGGCGAGAACGTGGTTGCTGGTCACGTTGATGCTGAGCGCCTGGCCCCACACCTCTTCGGCCGGCGTCCCAGGCGCGGGCGTCGGATAGACGGCCGCGGTGTTGACCACGATGTCCAGCCCGCCAAACCGCAGCACCGTGGCCGCGAGCGCCGCCCTGATGGACTCGCGGGACGTGAGATTGAGCTCGCACGCCAGCGTCATTTCGGCGTTCGACAGGGCCGCCGCCTCCTTGGCCGCCGCCTCGGCGCTCGCCAGATTCACGTCAGCCGCGACGACGTGCGCGCCCTTCCGTGCCAGCTGCAGCATCGTGTCGCGGCCGATGCCGCTGCCGGCGCCGACGATGAAGGCGATCTTGCGGCTGAACTCCTTCTCGGGCGGCATGCGCTGAAGCTTGGCCTCCTCGAGCGCCCAGTACTCGATCCGGAACGCCTCGCCCCGCGGCAGCGCCACGTAGTTATGAAAGCTCCTGAATCCGGCCCGCTGCTCCGGATGGCGCGCCTGCCAGGTCGTCGTCGGCGCGCCCCCGGCGTCCTCCAGCGCATTCGCGCCGGTCATCACCTGGATGGCGTTGACGAAGAACTCGGCCGTGATGCGCGCCTCCCGCTTGTCTTTCGCGAACGCGAACAGCCCGATGCCGGGAACCACGACCACTGCGGGATCGGACCCCCGCTGGGCGGGCGACGTGGCCTCGGCGAAGCTCGAGTAGTACGCCGCGTAGTCGCGGCGGTACTGCCCGGCACGCTCGCGGATCCGCTCCTTGAGCACGTCGAGCGTCTCGCGCGCGGGATCCCACGGGACGAACATCGGCGAGATGCGCGTCCGCAGGAAGTGATCGGGGCAGCTCGTGCCCATCTGGCAGAGATCGTCGGCCCAGGCCGAATTGGCGAACGTCAGGGCGTCGTCGGACGTGTTGACGTGGCCGACGACTCTCCGGCTCGACGACGCCACGCCGCGCAGGAACGGCAGGATCTCGGACGCCAGCGCCTCGCGATCGACGGCCGGCTGCGTGATGGCGGCGCCGCCAAACAGCGGCCGCGCGCTGCTCTTCTGATGATCGCGGATGAACTCGCCCATCTGCTCGATGGTCCGAAGGCTGCTGAGGTAACACTCGCGCTGGGTCGCGCCCCACGTGAACAACCCATGGCTGCCGAGAATCAGGCCGTCGGCACCGGGCGCCGCCTCGACAGCGCGCCGCAGCATCAGCGCCAGCTCGAATCCCGGCCGCTGCCACGGCACCCAGATGATGCGGCGTCCGTACCGCCGGTTGAATTCTTCGATCTTGCGATCGCCGTTGGCGCTCGCGGCCAGCGCGATCGCCCAGTCGGGATGGAGGTGATCGATGTGATCGAACGGCAGGAACGAGTGCAGCGTGGTGTCGATGGATGCGGCCACGCGGTTGTCGCCGAACGCACAGAGCGGGTAGTACCCGACCATCTCGTCCTCGTGCGCCTCGCCACGATAGCGGTCGATGAGCTGCTCGAGCTTGTCGAGGTACAGCAGCGCGAATCCTGCCGTGCCCATGGACCGAAGATCGCCGCCGCTGCCCTTGACCGCGAGCACGCGCACGGGCCGTCCCGACACTGGATCGGTGCGATCGAATTTCGAGCTGGTGTTGCCGCCGCCGAAGTTCGTGATCCGCAGGTCCGCGCCGAGCAGATTGGATCGGTACCGGAGTAATTCCAGCGGATCGCGCTCGAGCGCGGCCGCCTCCTGCTCATTCCACAAATCCTGCAGTTCCTTAGACACCCATGACCTCCCGATGCTCCTGAAACCTGTTGTACGGCGTGGTCCAGCGATCCGTCGCCACCGGTTCGAATCGCTCGAGGGGAAACGACTCGTCGATGATTCCTCTCGCGTCGGCCAGGGACCCAACCGTGCCGGTCGCGACCATTTGCATGGCGATATTGCCCAGCGCGGTGGCTTCCACCGGCCCCGCAAGGACGGTGCGCCCCGTCGCGTCCGCGGTGAATTGGTTGAGCAGGCGGTTCCGCGATCCGCCGCCGACGATGCGGACGTGTGTGTAGCGCCGGCCCGTCAGCTCCTCGAGCGAGTCGAGGACGACGCGGTACTTGAGTGCGAGGCTTTCCAGAATCGCGCGCGCGCACGCCGGCGGTCCGGCCGGCTCCATCTGACCGGTCTGCCGGCAGTACGCCGCGATGGCCGCCGGCATGTCGACGGGATTGAAGAAACTGCGGTGATCCGGGTCGAAGACGGAACGGAACGCGAGACGATCGTCCCGCGCGGCGACCAGCAGGTCGTCGTACGACACGGCGTGTCCAGTCTCGGCCCAGCGGCGCATGCAGGCCTGCAGCAGCCAGAGGCCCGCGATGTTCTTGAGCAGGCGGATGGTGCCGCCGACGCCGCCCTCGTTGGTGAAATTCAGATCGCGGGCCCGGGGCGAGATCACCGGCGCGCCCACCTCCGCGCCGAGCAGCGACCAGGTGCCGGAACTGAGAAACGCGCCGCCCGCCTCGGTGGCCACCGATGCGAAGGCGGATCCAGTGTCGTGACAGGCAGGCGCGACGACAGGCGTGCCCGAACGCGAGGCTGAGACGCTCTGCTGAATCCCGCCCACGACCGTGCCCGGCTCGACGAGCGGCTGGAGCAGGTGCGTCGGCAGATCGAGTTCCGAGAGCAGGGGCGTCGCCCACGATCGCGTCCGCGCGTCGATCATCTGGGTCGTGGTTGCGTTGGTGTACTCGGACGCCAGCCGGCCGGTGAGCCAGTAGTTCAGCAGATCGGGAATCGTGAGGAGCGCCGTGGCGGTACGCAGCAGGTTCGGTGTGGACTGCTTCGCCGCGTAGAGCTGGAACAGTGAATTGAAATCGAGGAACTGAATGCCCGTGACGGCGTAAATGCGTTCCGCGGGCACCTGCCTGAACACCTGCGCCGGCACGCCGTCGCACCGCGTGTCGCGATAGTGGTACGGGTTCTCCAGCAGCTGTCCCTGCTCCCCGAGAAGGGCGTAGTCACATCCCCAGGAATCAACGCCGACACTCGCGAGGGTGACGCCGGCGACATCCTCGAGGCTCTGCTGCACGTCATGCCACAGCCTGAGGATGTCCCAGTGCAGAGCGCCGTTCGTCCGTACGGGCACGTTCGGAAAACGCCGCACGTCCTCGAGGGTCAGAACGCCGCGATCGAGGCGTCCAAGGATCGCGCGTCCGCTCTCAGCCCCGAGATCGAAAGCCAGAAACCGTGCGCTCACGCGGCGACCAGCCTAGTGCTTGCCGCCGGGTGCCTGGTTCGGCAGCGCCACCGCCGTGTAGCCGCCGCGCGCGCGGAAGTACAGGAACAGCCCGCCGAAGATCACGAAGAGCACGACACCGAGCCCCGCCACGGCCTGCAGCGCCGCGCCGGCGCCGAGCTGGTCGATGCGCGCGCCCATCATCGGCAGAATCAGGGCCACCGAGAGCATGCCCGCGCCTCCCATCACGCTGATGAGCAGCGCGCCACCGCGCGGGAACCGCTCTGCCGTCACGCCCAGCATCGTCGGCCAGAAGTAGGTCTTGCCGATGCCAAAGAGCGTGGCCGCGGCAAACGCCATCACCGGGCTGGCGCCTGGCTGCAGGCTGCCCAGCCAGTACAGCCCGACCGCCGAGAGCACCGAGCAGACGACGAGCGTGCCAATCGGCGATCGATGCGCGATGCCAGCGAAGTACGTCCGCAGGACGAACATCACCCCCGCGGTGTAGACGAGGAAGAGAATGCCCTGGATCCCGGTGAGCGAACTCATCACCGACGGGAACCACTGATCCGGTCCGAGTTCGACGGCGGCCGTCATCCACATGCAGACGAAGAGCAGCAGGAACATCGGCCGCGCGGCCTCGCGCCACATGTCGCCCGTCGAGACGTTCGACGCGACGCGTTCCGTGTTCGGGTACGGCTGAGCGATCGCCATGAACAGGTAGATCGCCGCGGGGACCAGGATGAGGCTCAACTTGATCTGCCAGGCCGCGCCCATGAGGCCGAGGCCGTAGGCCGCCAGGCCGCCGATGATCAGTCCGCCGGGCCACCAGGCATGCAGCACGTTCAGCATCCTGGTCTTCTGCTCGCTGTGGATCGTGGCGACGAGCGGGTTGATGACGCCCTCGACCAGCCCCTGCGACAGGCCCATGGTGAAGAACCCCACATAGAGCATCGTCGTTCCCGTCGTATCGAAGATCGACGCGACCGGGCCCGTGGGATAGGGCGCGACGAGTACGAGTGCCACGCCAATCAGATAACCCACGGCCGAGAGAATGTGGAGCGAGCGCATGCCGACGACGTCGACGAGCGCGCCGCTCGCGAAAATGGCGACGGTGAACGCCCAGAACGCCGGGCTCCAGATGAGTCCCATCTGCTCGGCCGTCAGCCGAAACGCCGCGCTCATCGCAGGTTCGATATCACCGCGAATCGCAAAGACCATCGACGTCGTGACCAGGGAGATACAACTCGCGATGAAGAGCTGTGATTTGTTCATAGGCGTGGGCGATTATGTATCATCCCCGTCGGGATTCCTGGATGAAAACCGAGGCGTGGGCGTTCCGGACGGGCCCGACGACGGCACTCCTCGTCGCCGTGCTGGCCGTCGTGGTGCCCGCGCAGGCCCCGGCGCCCGCCCATCTGCTCACGCCCGCGCAAATGCAGGACGGGTGGCGGCTGATTTTCGACGGCCGGACACTCGACGGGTGGCGGGGGTACCGGACGGCCGATGCCGCCGGGACGCGCTGGGTCGTCGCGAACGGCATGCTGTGCGTGGCCGGAAATGACGGCAAGGACACGCGCGGTCAGCGGGACATCATGACCCGGGAGACCTACGACCGGTTCGAACTGATGTGGGAATGGCGCGTGGCGTCCGCCGGGAACAGCGGGGTCAAGTACTTCGTTCTCGAAGACATGGACGCCGCGATCGGCCACGAGTACCAGGTCATCGACGACGCACGGCATCCAGACGCCCTCATCGGACCGCACCGACAGACGGCGGCGCTCTATGACGTCGCGCCCGCGTCGAACCGGCCGCTCCGTCCGGCGGGACAATTCAATCAGAGCAGGATCGTGGCGCGCGGCAAGACCGTCGAGCACTGGCTCAACGGGGTGAAAGTACTGGAGTACGAGCTCGAGAGCCCGGCCCTGAACGCCGCCATCGCGAAGAGCAAGTTCAAGGACGTGGCGCGCTTCGGCACGCTACAGCGAGGCCACCTTCTCCTCCAGGACCACGGTGACGCCGTCTGCTACCGGAACATCGCGGTGCGAACGGCGCCGGCTACGTCTTCGCCACCTCGACCCACGAGCGGCTCCTGGCCGACGCCAGTACCGCATCGGTGACGTAGTCGGTCGCGAGGCCGTCGCGGAAGGACGGCGGGCACGGCTTGCCGGCGTGCGCCGCGTCCAGAAAATCAGCGAATTGATGGATGAACGTGTGCTCGTAGCCGATCTGCAGGCCGGGCACCCACCAGCGCTTCATGTAGGGATGATCGCCATCGGTGATGTGGACGCTTCGCCAGCCGCGGACCTGACCTTCATCCTTGTGGTCGAACCACTGCAGGCGATGCAGGTCGTGCAGGTCCCACCGGGCCGACGCGCGCTCGCCGTTGATCTCCAGCGTGTACAGCGCCTTGTGACCGCGCGCGTAGCGCGTCGCCTCGAACATGGCCAGCGACCCATTCTCGAAGCGGCACAGGAACGCGCTGGCGTCGTCGATCCCGACTGGTTCGACCCTGCCCGTCAGCGTGTGCTTTCGCTCCTTGATAAAGGTTTCGGTCATCGCCGACACCTCGGTGACGGGCCCGTTCAGCCAGAGCGCGGTATCGATGCAGTGCGCGAGCAGATCGCCCGTGACGCCGCTGCCCGCCACCTTCACGTCGAGGCGCCACAGGCCCTCGCCGCCCTGCGGAAGATCCTGGGAAATCGTCCAGTCCTGCAGGAACTGCGCGCGGTAGTGGAAGATGCGGCCGAGCTTCCCCTCGTCGACGAGTTGTTTGATCAGCGTGACGGCAGGCACGCGCCGGTAGTTGTACCAGACGCTGTTCGGGACACCGGCCGCCTCGACGGCCTCCACCATTGATTTCGCTTCCGCGGCATTGCGCCCGAGCGGCTTCTCGCACATCACCATCTTGCCGGCCCTGGCCGCGGCAACGGCGATGTCGTGGTGCGTGTCATTCGGACTCGCGATGTCGATGAGGTCGATGTCCTTGCGCGCGACGATGTCGCGCCAGTCGGCTTCAACTGACTGGTAGTCCCAATTGGCGGCGAACGCCTTCGCGCGATCGGGATTGCGCGCGCACACGGCCTTGAGCACCGGGCGATATGGCACGTCGAAGAACTTCGGCGCGTGCAGGAAGGCATTCGAGTGCGTCCGCCCCATGAAGCCGTATCCGATGAGGCCGATGTTCAGATCTGTCTTCATACTCATTCATTCCGGGGGACTTCGTCCCGCCGGACCCCCTGTCGCCGTCGCTCGCGGGGACCCCGTCGCCCCGCTCCGCTCCGGCGGGCCGCGCCTGGGGCGCGGCTTGGTGTCTCACATGTGAGGCATTTCGAACTTCGCACTTCGAACTTCGCGACGCGAAGCGACGCGCCTAATCCCAGCCGTGAAGGTCGCGCACGGCGATCATCGTCCTGAGCACATTCCGCCACGTGTCCGGCTGCATCATCGTCCTGTTCGGGAACATGCAGCCGTCCCAGCAGATGTGCTGCACGCTCTTTGTCAGCTTGCCGTGGTCGTCGCGCAGCCAGTAGCCCGCGTGGCGCGGAATGTCGAGCTTGCCGTTGCGATCGTCGGGCAGGCAGTGCCGGCCCGTCTTGTCGTGCGAGC
>CAZJTG010000029.1:0-23769 GCA_964548865.1 uncultured Solibacteraceae bacterium | reverse complement strand
CCTTCTCTACATCGGCGGGTCGCTCATTGGCATCGCGATGGCCGGCATCTGGGCGTCGGACCGGCCGTACATGCTTCGTCTGACGCCGCCCGATCGCATCGGTGAGTTCTACGGGCTGTACGGAATGGTCGGCCGCTTCTCGGCCATCACCGGTCCCCTGCTCTGGGCCGCAGCGACGTGGCTCTTCGTCGAAACGATCGGCCTCGACGTCGTGACCGGCGACGCGATCGGCGTGGCCATGATGCTCGGGATGATCCTGATCAGCTACAGAATCCTGCAGCCCGTCACGGACGTGCGCCGGGACTGGTCATCACTCTAGGATCCGAATCCGTTCAACTGGCAGCCCATGCAGGACCGTGCAGGCACGAACTGATCTGCCGCTTCACGGTCCTGCCCGCTGTAAGCTGAACGGCTGGACATGGAACCCTCGGCCGACACAGCGACAGTGGGCAAGCCGCCCGCCTTGCCCGATGCGACTGCCGGGAAGCCGCCCGGCCGGGCGGCCGTGACGTTCATCTTCGTCACCGTGCTCCTGGACGTCCTCGCGCTCGGGATGATCATTCCGGTGCTGCCGAGGCTCATCGAGGAGTTCGAGGGCGGCAACACCGCGAGCGCGGCGGAGGTGATCGGCATCTTCGGCACGGTCTGGGCCACAGCGCAGTTTCTCGCATCGCCGGTCCTCGGCGCGCTGTCGGATCGTTTCGGCAGACGACCGGTCATCCTCCTTTCGAATCTCGGCCTCGGCCTCGACTACATCATGATGGCGCTGGCGCCGACGCTCGGCTGGCTGATTGCGGGCCGCATGATCTCCGGTGTCACGTCCGCGAGCATCGCCACGGCCTTCGCCTACGTGGCGGACGTCGTGACGCCCGAGAAGCGAGCGAAGACCTACGGCCTCATGGGCGCCGCGTTCGGCATCGGCTTCGTCATCGGCCCCGCACTGGGCGGCCTGCTCAGCACCGCGAGCCCGAGATTGCCGTTCTGGGTCGCCGCGGCATTCAGCCTGACGAACTTCCTGTACGGCACGTTCATCCTGCCGGAGTCGCTGCCGCCGGATCGACGCGGACCGTTCTCATGGAAACGAGCGAATCCCGTGGGAGCGCTGCAACTGCTGGGCAAGTACCCGCAACTCCTGGGCTTCGCGAGTCTTCATTTTCTGTATCACCTCGCGCATCAGACGCTGGTGTCGGTGTTCGTGCTGTATGCAGGATTCCGCTACGACTGGTCGACGCTTGACGTTGGCTGGGCGATGACCGGCGTCGGCACCTGCACGGCGATCGTGCAGGGGGGACTGGTCGGCCGCCTTTCAGCGAGATTCGGTGAGCGCCGCACGCTGGTCGCCGGCCTGCTCTTCGGCGCCGTGGCGTTCGCGATTTACGGCCTGGCGCCAACTGGCCTGATGTTCGCCATCGGCATCCCGGTGATGTCACTGTGGGGACTCTACGGCCCGTCGAACCAGGGAATCATGACGCGCATCGTCGGCCCGACCGAGCAAGGCAAGCTCCAGGGCGCGCTCGGCAGCATCATGGGCGTCACCGGCATCTTCGGCCCTGCGCTCTTCGGCTTGCTGTTCGCCGGCGTCATCGGGCGGTACCGCCACCTCGGCGTGCCCGGGGCGCCGTTTCTGCTTGCGTCGGCGCTGCTCCTGACGGCCGCGGCGATCGCATACAGATTGACGCATAAGCGAGGTGCCGGGAGAGCAGGTCGACGCTGACGTGATCGCGCGGCGGTGAGCGTCAGGTCGCACGCGAGCGGACGCAGCGAGCGATTTCCTGGCCGCCGAGGCCTGAGCCGCATACGGCCACGTCAGCTTCGATCTGCGACGTGCGGCGTTGGGTGTTAACTTCTTGTTGTTCCCTGCGTCTCTCTGGAAATGAGCCTCGACAGCGTCCTCCAGGACGTCCGCTACGGCCTCCGGTCGCTCGGCCAGTCGCCGGGCCTGACGCTGGCTGCTGTGGCGTCGCTCGCGTTCGGGCTCGGCGTCGGGCTGGCGCTGTTCACGTTCATGAACGCCGTGCTCTTCCGGCCGCTGCCGGGCCGAGGTACGGCCGACCTGCAGAAGATCTTCACGTCGAACAGCAGCGGCGGGCTGTACGGATCGACTTCATTCGCTGACTTCCGCGACTTCACGGCCACGCCCGGAGTATTCGCTGCGACCTGCGCGAGCGCTCGGGTCAGCGGCAACATCGCGTTGGAGGGCCGGACCATCGCGGCCAGGGGCGCGGTGGTCAGCGGCGGCTGCTTTGGCGCCATCGGGCTGCGCGCGCACCTCGGCCGGCTCCTCGGTCCTGGCGACGAAGCGACTGACGGCGGACCCGTCCCGATCGTCATCAGTCACGCTCTCTGGCGAAGCCGCTTCTCGTCGGATCGCACGATCGCCGGGCGGAGCGTCCTGCTGAACGGCGTGACGGCGGCCGTCGTTGGCGTCACGGAAGCCGGGTTTGCCGGCCTCAGCCTCGACGAAGGCGCCGCCTTTTTTGCGCCGGCGCGCGTGGCGCCTTCACTGATGTCACCGGACGCCCTCACGTCGCGCGGCTATCGCGCCTTCGTCGTGTTCGCGCGACTGGCCGACGGCGTCTCGCCGGCGCAGGCGATGGATCGGTTGTCAGGGCTGGCCGAGCGCCTTCGCGCGGAAGATCCGAAAACCTGGACGGACCAGCGCGGCTCGACCCGACGGGTCACGATGGCGCGCGAGATCGAGGCGCGGTTCGTCTCAGGCGGCGGCTCCACAGAACTCGCGCTCTCGTTCATGGCGATCATCGCGGGCGTCGTTGCCCTGGCGTGCGTCAACCTGGCCACGATGCTTGTGGCCCGCGGCGCCGCGCGCACGCGCGAGCTTGCCATCCGGCTGTCGCTCGGCGCCTCACGAATGCGCCTCCTCCGCCAGCTCGCCACCGAGAGTCTGCTGATCAGCATCGCCGGCATGATCGCCGGCCTGCTGATCGTGTGCGCGGCACTCACGCTCTTCCACGCGTTCCGGCCGCCGGTGATCCCGGCATTCAACCTCGGAGTCGACTGGCGCGTCGCGGTGTTCGCCGCAGTGCTGGCAGTTACCGCGCCCGTCATCTTCGGCGTCGCGCCGGGCGCGCACGCGCTCCGGCTGGCCATCGCCGAAAGCCTGAAGAACCGGCCGCCGGGCGGCCGCGTCCGGTTCCTCAAGGGTGGACCCAGGGAAGTGCTGATCTTTCTTCAGGTCGCCGTGTCGTTCGCCCTGCTCATCGGCGCCACGTTGTTCATGCAGTCACTCGGCTCCGCGCGACCGATCGTCGGTCCGGCGGCTGAGCGTCTCACGATTCTGCGGGTCGATCTCGGTGCGGCCTCGCAGTCGGATGAAGACGCGAGTGAACTGTCGCGACGGCTGCTCGTGGCCGCAGGCAGGGTACCCGGAGTCAGCGTATCGATCGCCGGCCTGATCCCGATGACCGGCTCCAACATGACCTCGGAGGGCCGTGCGGCCGAGGCGCCACAGGCGGAGTCGCGGAGTATCGACGTCAACGTCGTATCGCCGGGCTATTTCGAGTTGCTTGGTACTCCTCGCCTGCTCGGCCGCGACTTTGTCGAAGGCGATGCGCCCCAGTCGCCGCCGGTCGCGATCGTCAGTGAATCCATGGCGCGAGAACTCTGGCAGACGACGGCGGTGCTCGGTCGATCCATCTGGATGAGTGGCCGCCCGCGCGAGGTCGTAGGAGTCGTCGCGGACGTGCCCTACCGATCGGCGTCCGCCAAGACGCAGCCGCTTGTGTACGTGCCGCAGTCCCAGTTGCCCCGTGAAACGTTTGTCATTCACGCACGGCTCGCGGGGTCCAGCGAGGCACTGGCCGCGGTCGATCGCGAGCTCCGCATGGTGGACCCGAGAATTGTCATCAGCGCACCTGCGACACTCGCGAGTGCCTATGACGAAGTGAGGCTCCCCGGCCGGATCGTCGAGGGGACCGGCGGCGTCGCCGGCCTGTTGCAACTGGCGTTGGCGCTGATGGCGACCTGGGGGCTGGTCGCCTATGCGGTCGAACGCCGTTCGGCCGAGATCGCGCTGCGACGCGCGCTCGGAGCGACGGACTCGAGAATCCTGCGGCTCGTGATGCGGCCGAGCCTGTGGCTCTTCGCCGCGGGCGGCGGCGTGGGATCGGCGGCCGGAGTGCTCCTGGCACAGGCGCTGCACGCCGAGTTCCTCGGGCTCGGTCCCATCAACGTCATCGTGGTGATTCCGGCAGCGTTGTTGTTCGGAGTTGTGGTCGTCTTCGCGGCGTGGTTACCGGCGAGGCGCGCCACGTCTGTTCAGCCGGCGACGCTGCTCAGACACCAGTAGTCGGGCGGCTACCGAAGTCTCAGCAGCAGCACGGCCGCGCGCTTCGTCTGGATGGGCAGCGACGCCAGGTCGCCGGTCTCCGACGGCGAGTGATCGTCCCTTCCCTTCATGCCAACCGCGTCGATGATCATCGGCACGTGGCCGGCGACGAACGAGACGTCGGCAGCGCCGGCGCGATCCGGGCTGACGGCGGTCACCCGGCCAAAGCCGAGGTCGCGGCTCGCGCGGTCGTACATCACGAGCAGGCGCTCGTTGCCGGCCGTCGGTGCGAGCGGGGGGTAGCCCTCGTCGAACGTGATTGCTGCCGATGTCTTTGCCAGTGACGTTTTCACGACGGCCCGCATCGTCTCCTTCGCCTTCTCGAACTGCCCGGGCGTGAGCGCGCGCAGATCGCCGTGCACCACGGTCCTCGCCGCGACGACGTTCGTCTTGCCGGCGGCGGTGCCGCTGGAGAGCGCGCCGTCGAATTCCACGGACGTGCCGCCGAGGATCACCCCGGGACTGAAGGTGAGATGCGGCTGGCCGGCGAGCCTGACGCGGAAGGCATTCACGATGCGCGCGGCCTCGTAGATCGCGCCGGCGCCGAGATCGGCGCCGAAGACCTGCGACGAGTGCCCGGTCACGCCGGTCGTCTCGAGCCGCCACGACGTGGTGCCGCGACGTGCGGTGACGGCGTGCGCAGGATTGCCGTCGCCGTTCTCGAATCCGATCGCGACGGCCGCGCCCTTCGCCGCCGACACCAGTGCCTCCCGTGCCTTCGCGAGCGGCCGGCCCGTGGACTCCTCGTCGCCGGTCAGCACCACGGTAACGTTCATGCGATCGAGCGCGCCCGTGGATTTCAGTGCCTTGAGCGCGTACAGCATGATGACGTTGCCGCCCTTCATGTCACAGATGCCCGGTCCTTTCGCGTGCGTCGCGCCGACACGCTCGAATTTCTGAAACGGGCTGTCCTTCTCAAACACGGTGTCGAGGTGGCCGATGAGCAGGATCTTCTGGCCGGGCCCCGGATGCGTCGCGACGAGGTGGCCCGCGCGATTCCAGGCCGCGCCGTCGATCCACTCGGTCTTGAAGCCGAGCGCGTCGAACTCCTTGCGGAACAACGCGCCGACGTCACGAACGCCGTCGAAATTCATTGACCCGCTGTTGATGTTGACCGCGCGCTCGAGGAGCGCCAGCGCCTCGGCGTTGTTCGCGTCCACGAACGCCACGAGCTTCTGCTCGTCTCCGGTGAGCGTGCCCTGCGCAGGCACTCCCACGGCGGCCAGCGTCAGCATCGCGACGACGGTGTGTGCAAGGCGTCGAATCATCACCACATTCACCCTACGGCTTTCCCCTACGAGCCCGGCCGCCACTTCGCGGCCCACGCGCGAACGTCCTCGAGCGCCCTCGCCACCGCCTCTGGATTCGTCGACTGCGGCGTGCGTCTCGCGGCGACCGCCGCTTCGGGCGTCACGGCCTTGAAGACGCCCTCGTCGAAGAGTTCGTGAAAGGCCTGCCAGTCCGCGAGTGACAGTGCGCTGAAGTCCCGGCCCGAGGAATAGAGGTGGCGGACGATGCGACCCGTGACTTCGTGGGCGGTCCGGAACGCCATGCCGCGGCCCACGAGATAGTCGGCGACTTCCGTGGCGAGCAGCAGGCCCGACGCGGCTGCCCTCGCCGCTTCCGGCTTGAGCTTGAGCGTGCGGACGACCGTCGCGGAGGTGATCGCGCACATCGTCACCATATCCTCCGCCTCGAACGCGATCGCCTTGTCTTCCTGCAGGTCCTTGTTGTACCCGAGCGGCAGCCCCTTCATCGTCGTCAGCCAGCCCGCGAGCAGGCCGACGGCCTTGCCCGACTTGCCGCGGACGAGCTCCAGGGGATCGGGGTTCTTTTTCTGCGGCATCAGGCTGGAGCCCGTGGCGACGGAGTCGTCGATCTCCACGAAGCCGAATTCCTCGCCCGAAAACAGAATCACGTCCTCGGCGAGGCGGCTCAGATGAACCATCGTCATCGAGCAGGCATAGAGGAATGTCGCAACGAAGTCGCGGTCGCCTGACGTATCGATGCTGTTCGCCGTCACGCGTGAGAAGCCGAGGCGATCGGCGAGGAACGCGACGTCGATGTCGTACGCGGTGCCGGCGACGGCGCCGGAGCCCAGCGGCATCAGGTCGGCCTCGGCGCGCGCGGACTCGAATCGATCGGCGTCCCGGCGAAACGCGGCGGCGTGCGAGAGCCACGCGTGGGCGACGAGTACCGGCTGCGCCCGTCGCATGTGCGTGTACGACGGCATCGTGGCCTGACCCGCCACGGCGGCCTGGTGCGCGAGCGCGCCGACGAGCGTCGCAATGGCACGCTGGATGTCCGGAATCCTCCGCCGCAGGTACAGGCGGAAGTCCACGGACACCTGCTCGTTGCGCGATCGGCCCGTGTGGAGCCGCTTGCCCGCGTCTCCGATGCGCTCGACGAGCTCGCGCTCGACAAAACTGTGGATGTCCTCGTCCGGCGCGGAATCGAACACCGCCGGATTTGCGCGCACGGCCGCGCGGATGGCTTCCAGGCCCGCGACGATGGCGGAGACGTCAGCGGCGGACAGCACACCCGCCTTCCCCAGCGCCTCCGCCCAGGCCTGGCTCCCCGTGATGTCGTCTTCGGCCAGGCGCTTGTCCACGGACAGCGACTTGCCGTAGTCGAACACTTCCTTGTCAGGAGCGGAGTCGAATCGGCCGGACCACAGAGACATTGGGGCTGATTATAGTTCGCCCCAGACGCACACAGCGTTCACCAAGAGACGACGAGATCACCAAGAAACGGTTTGAAAAGCCAATGCTTGGTGGCCTCATCGTGACTTAGTGGTCTCCGTGTGCGTCTGGAGATGTTGTCAGGATCTGGCCACCCTCAAGTACTCGATCCACGGCCCGATGTCGTCCTTGAGCTGTTTCCCCATCACGCGCGAGATCTGCATGAGGTGATCGAAGTCATGCGCGACCCATGTGGAGAGGAGCTGGCGAAGGGTGACGGTGCCGAACTTCGGATGCGTGCCGGTCTTGTCGAGATCGGCCTCGGTGAGCGCGAGCGAACGCAGCCGCGCGACGTTCTCGCCGCGAGCCGACTCGAACTCATCGAGGAGTTGCGCGAGCGTCTTGCCTTCACTCTCCCGGAACTGCGCGAACCGGTCGAAGACCGCAAACGTGCCGCCGCCATGCAGGATGATCTCCGCGCGCGTCATCCAGTCCGTCCGTTCGCCATGAATCAGGTGGCCCATGACGTCATAGGGACTCCAGGTGTCGGGCCCCTCATTGGCCCGAATCCACGCTGGTGACAGTCCGTCGAGCCACACGCGCACGACCGCCGGCGTCCGCTCCAGAATCTCCAGCCCCCGCTCAAGTGTGAACATTTTGTCCAGCCTCTCGTCTCATCGTAAAAGATTTCAGCCCCGATGAAACCGACGCGCCCGTAGAATCCGCCCCTGCACTCCATCCCCGATCTGTCACAATCAGTTCGTTTCTCGCCTGCCCGCGCGGCCAGCGCAGGCCGGCAAGCCTGGAGGCCCTGTGGGAATTGCTGACTTCATTCGCAGCCAGTTCATCGAGATCATCGAGTGGACCGACGATTCGCGCGACACGCTGTCGTACCGGTTTCCGGACGAGGACAAGGAAATCAAGCGGGGCGCGCAGCTCATCGTGCGCGAATCGCAGGTGTCGCAGTTTGTGTACCTGGGCGAGTTCGGTGACACCTTCGGGCCCGGTAAACACGCACTGACGACGGACAACATCCCGGTGCTCTCGCGGCTCAAGGGCTGGAAGTATGGCTTCGAGTCACCCTTCAAGGCCGACGTCTACTACGTCGTCACGCGCGTGTTCACGGGCAACAAATGGGGCACGTCGAATCCCGTGATGATGCGCGACCAGGATTTCGGCATCGTCCGCGTCCGCGCTTTCGGCACGTACGACTTCCGCATCGTCGATCCGAGGAAATTCCTGAAGGAAGTCGCCGGCACCGACCATCATTTCAGGCTCGATGAATTCGCGGACACGATGCGCTCGCGGCTGGTGAGCGTGTTCAGCGAAGCCCTGGCCGCAAGCAAGGTGCCGGTGCTGGACGTGGCGACGCGCTACAGCGAGCTGGGCGGCGCGCTGCTGCCCCTCATCAATCCGGCGCTTGGCGAGAAGTACGGCATCGAGATGACGACGTTCGTTCTCGAGAACGTGTCCGTGCCGCCCGAGGTCGAACAGGCGATCGACAAGCGCTCGAGCATGGCCGCGGTCGGCAACCTCAACGACTACGTGAAGTACCAGATGGCGCAGGGGTTCGAGAAGGGCGGGTCAGGCGCCGGCATCGGCGGCGCCGGCGCGGAGCTGGCCATGGGCATGGCGATGGCGCAGCAGATGATGAATCAGCCGGGCGGCATCATGTCGCAGACAACGCCGCCCGCTGGTGGCGCCCCGTCCGGGCTGCCGGAACTCCTCGGTCCGGCGGACGCCGCCAGGGCCCTCGGCGTCTCGGAGGCCGACGTGATCGCGTCGCTCGATGCCGGCGATTTGAAGGGCAAGAAGATCGGTACGCAGTGGCGGATCACGCGAACGGCGCTCACTGACTTCCTGAAGTAGTGACGGAGTGAGCGAGCAGGGCGAGCGAACGACGCGAACGGAGCGGGGCGAAGGGGCCCCACGAGAGAGCGTGTCGGGGGTCCGCGGGGCGAAGCCCCCGGATGAAGTAACAGCCCGCGCAGAATTCAACTGCCCTGCGTGCGGCGCCGAGGCGCATTGGAACCCGGGCAAGCAGGCGCTGGTCTGCCCGTTCTGTGGAACGGTGTCGCCCGCGACGCTGGAGACGATCGACGGCGCGGCGGTCATCAAGGAACACGACCTGGTCGCCGCGCTTCGCGGCATTCCTGACTCCGCGCGCGGCTGGCAGGCGCCCAGGACCTCCGTCCGCTGCCAGAGCTGCCAGGCGATCTCGGTGTTTCCTCCAGACAAGGTCGGCCAGCGATGCGAGTTCTGCGGCTCGTCGGCGCTCGTGCCGTACGAGCAAGTGAAGGACGCGTTCAGTCCGGAGTCGCTTCTTCCGCTCAGGATTTCCGAGCCGAAGGCGCGCGACCTGATTCGCGCGTGGTACGGCCGTCAGTGGTTTGCGCCGAACGCCTTCAGGCGCAAGGCGCTGACCGACACGGTGCGCGCCGTCTACCTGCCCTACTGGACGTTCGACGCTTCCGTCCACGCGGATTGGACCGCCGAAGCCGGCGATCACTACTGGGTGCAGCAGGGCAAGCAGCGCGTCCGGCGCACGCGCTGGTATCCGGCCGCCGGTCAGCTCGACCACGCGTTCGACGATGAGCTGGTGTGCGCCTCGACGGGCGTGCGTGGCAGCCTCCTGCGCAAGGTCGAACCGTTTCCGACGCAGGAGGTCGTCCCGTACGACGCGGGTTACGTCTCCGGCTGGACGGTGGAGCGGTACCAGATCGATCTGGTCGCGGCCGCCGAGGCATCGCGCGAGCGCATGGACGCGACGCTGCGTTCGCTGTGCGCCTCGCAGGTGCCGGGCGACACGCATCGCAACCTCGTAGTGAACGCCACATACAGCCACCAGACGTTCAAGCACATCCTGGCGCCCATCTGGCTGCTCACATATACGTACGGACCGAAGTCGTATCAGGTGCTCGTCAACGGCGTCACCGGGACGATGACGGGCACGCGGCCCTGGAGCTGGATCAAAATCTCGCTCGCCGTGCTCGCCGCGCTGCTGGTCGTGCTGGCGATCGCGGCCGCCCAGGAATGAACCCGCTCACTCCGTGATCCAGCTCGAGAACGCGCCGAGGGCCGCGTGCACCAGGCCGCTCGTCTCGACCGCGCCGTACCAGCCGGGATCCCGCTCGAACGACGCGAACGCGGCGTTCACCTCGCGGCGCGCGCGTGTGAGCTCCTGGCCCAGCGCGGCCCGATCCGCCGGCTGAGGCCCGTGGCCCGCCTCGCGGAGCTTCGCGACCAGCTCGCCCGCCTGCCCGACGTCGATCATCGACAGCGGCGATCCGCAATGCGCACAATGCGAGCCGCTCGCGAGATCGATCGGCGCACCGCCGTTCGAGCAGTGCACCATCTTCACGTTGCGCCTGAGCTGCTCGATCTGCGCCGGCGTCAGAGGCCGGATGAAGTCCTTCTCGCGCAGGAAGTTGAAAAACGTGATGAACCGGCCGTGGTTGTCCGGGCACGCGAGGTACTCGAACCGGGTCGCCCGCTGCAGATCCTTGACGATCCGCAGCTTGCGTGGACATCGGACGCACGACATGTCGCGCGCGAGACCGGCCTTGACGCCGCCAGCTTTTCCGATGACCCGAAACAGCTGGAGCACCGCGGCCGCGGAAAGCTGAAGACTCTCGTACTTGTCGAACCAGAACGCCTGGCAGCCGTGACACATGTCGACGGACACCTTGCGGCCAAGGTGTCCCTCGAGCTGGTGCGCTTCCATCTCGCCGCGACAGCTGGGACAGAGCATCGCGCAGTGGTCAGTCGCCCTTGGGCTGCGGCACGATGCGAAGGTACGGCCTCGGCGCCTTCCACCCGTCCGGGTACGTCTTCTTCGCGTCGTCGTCGGACACCGATCCCGCGATGATGACGTCGTCGCCCTGCTTCCAATTCGCTGGCGTCGCCACCTTGTGCTTCGCGGTGAGCTGGAGCGAGTCCACGACGCGCAGCACCTCGTCGAAATTGCGCCCCGTCGTCATCGGATAGACCAGCAGGAGCTTCAGCTTCTTGTCCGGGCCGATCACCATGACGTTGCGAACGGTCTGATTGTCCGCGGCCGTGCGGCCGTCCGAGGAATCCGGCGCGGTCGCCGGCAGCATGTTGTACATCTTCGAGATCGCAAGCGTCGGGTCGCCAATCATCGGATAGTTCGGCGCGTGGCCCTGCGTCTCGCGGATGTCGTCGGCCCACTTCGAGTGCTGGCCGACCGGATCGACGCTGATGGCAATCAGCTTCGTATTCCGCGCGTCGAACTCCGGCTTCATGCGGGCCATCGTGCCGAGTTCGGTCGTGCACACCGGCGTGAAGTCCTTCGGATGCGAAAAGAGGATGGCCCATGAATCGCCGATCCATTCATGAAACTTGATGCGTCCTTCGGTGGTTTCCGCTTCGAAATCTGGAACGACCTGGCCGAGCTGCAGTGACATGTCTCCCCCTCCAGAAACATCCTGGCGCCGGAAACGCACATTCTATACCTGCGATATCCTCGCGGGCGAAGCATGCCGTCGCCGTCACCCCTTCCGGCCACGCCGCCGCCGTCCTGGGTTCAGTGGTGCTGGCGCACGCCCTGGCTCTGGCTCGCGCTGATTGTTCCGCTCGTCTGCGTTCCGCTGTTTCTCGGCCTCGGAGACACCGACCTCGACAACGACGAGACCATCTACTCGTTCGCCGTCGAGACGATGCTGAAGGACGGCGACTGGGTGACGCCCAAGAGCATTCCGAGCGAAACCTCGGCATTCCTGGAAAAACCGCCGCTGAAGTTCTGGATCACGTACGTCCCGATGCGGCTCGGGCTGCTGCCGCCTGGCGAGTACGGCCTGCGGTTCATGGACGCGGCCATGAGCGCGATCGCGTTCCTCTACGTCTTCGGCATCGGCCGGAAGCTCGCCGGGCCGGTGTGCGGTGTCGTCGCGGTGCTCCTGCTGTTCAGCCACAACGCGCTGCTGTACGAGCACGGACTGCGCAGCAACAACATGGAATCGACGTCGGTGCTGATCTATGCGGCCGGCGTGTATCACTTTCTGGCGTGGCGATCGCTCAACCCGGACGTCAAGCGCCATATTTTCGCGATGTCGCTGTGGTTCGTGGTCGGCTTCATGACGAAGTTCGTCGCCGCGCTGTTCCTGCCGGTGATTCTCGGTCTCGCCGCGCTCATCAAGCGGGAGGACCGCGGACGTGTGTACCGGGACTGGCCCTCGTTCGCCTGGGCCGCGATCCTCGCGGTGGCGCTGATCGCGCCCTGGTTCGTGTACGAGTACTACGCGCGAGGGCCGCGCCTGTTCGACATCATGTTCAACGCGCACGTGATGAAGCGGTTCACGGCGTATCTCGATCCCAACCATCTGCACCCGTGGCACTACTACTTCACGCAGCTCTGGGCGAGATTCGGTGGAGAGGGCACGCGGACGTTCGTCGCGATCGCGGCGCCGCTCTTCCTGTACCAGGTCTGGCGCCGGCGATGGATTGAAGGCCTCGTCGTCGTGCTCTGGTTCGGGATTCCGATGGCGGCGATCTCGACCGGCACGTCGAAGCTCTATCACTACGCGTACCCGTTCCTGGCGCCAATCGCGAT
The DNA here is from genome assembly GCA_964548865.1 of uncultured Solibacteraceae bacterium. Lineage (GTDB taxonomy): Bacteria > Acidobacteriota > Vicinamibacteria > Vicinamibacterales > SCN-69-37 > DASUGC01. The sequence continues at coordinate 11,171 of CAZJTG010000029.1, read as the reverse complement.
CGCCTGTGGATGGCTGGCGGCCGCGGCGGCCTCGCGCGTGTATCGATGGACGTCGACTCCGGTCGAGACGTTCGTCCGCACCCGGACCGCGCTGCTCCCGGCATCGATGTCGCTGGCCAGAACACAGGTCGTTCTGACAGCGATCGGCCTCGCCGCGGTCGTGATCGGCCTGGCCACGCAGGCCTTCGACCGCATCCAGCTCACGCTTGGATCCGTGTCCATCCGGAACTCGAGCGTCCTGCGGCCGTTGGCAGTCGCGGCGGTCGCGTGGATCGCCGCGGCGCCAGGGGCGGTCCTGCGCGCGGCGCTGGTGGCCGTGCTGCTCGCCGCGGCACTCCCGCTCGCCGCCTACCGCGAGAACGTGTCCGAGGCCCGGCAGCCGCGCCGGCCGATGCAGAACCTGCGCGAATGCCTGGCGCCCTACATGGACGCGCATCTCGCCGCTGGCGGCAAACCGCACGGCACCTACGTCGAGGCATCGTCGTTGTCGTTCATTCCGTTCTACTACCTGCGGCACTTCGGCCCGTGGCAACAGGGCTCTGGCGAGACCACCCCGCTCATCCTGTCGGCCCTCCTTTCACCGGTCGAGCCGAGATTCGTGCTGCTGTCGCCGGAGCGGTTCGAGTCCGTCGTCGCCGAAATCGCAACCGATCGCAGCGCGGCGCTCGAACGAGCGGCGGTCCATAGCGGCGTGGATGCCGGCACGCTCGGCGCCCGCCTCGACGAATCGCCGATCGGGCTCCTCCGAATCCAGGGCAACTCGCTCCTGCTGCCCGGACCGTTTGCGGCGTGCGGAGAGGAACGGGTGCGGCTCGCCCCGGCCGCCGGCTACCTCACGACCAGCGTGCCCTTCAGCATCTTCATGCCGCACTCGAACGCGACCTCGCCGGCCTTCGATGTCGGCAGGCGAATCACGACACGCTGGTCGAGGGGAAGCGCACGTCGTACGTTCGCGGACGCGACGAACACCTCCTTGGCGCAGGTCTCCTCCGTTCTCCGGACGAAGACCAGGTCGATCGGCAGACCTGCCTTGACGCTCACCGTGCCCGGCACGAAGCCGTCCTTCGTGATCGCGACCTCCACGGTCTGGGAGGCGGAACCTCCGGCCGGCGCTGGCGCGGTTGCCGGGACCGGCCGCACGGCCGGAGGCGGTAAGCCCAGCCGGTCCCGTTCCGCACGGATCGCGAAACTCCCGCTGATGACGATTTCGTCCGTGTCGGTGATTCCGGCGAGTACTTCGACCTGATCGTTCGAGGCCGGACGCACGGCCACCGGCCGTTCGCCGAACCGGCCGGGCCGCGCCGGGTCGGCGACATAGACAACGGCCTGGCCCCCAATGGTCTGCAGCGCGCCCTGAGGCAGAAGCAGGGCCCGCAAGCCGGGGGCACTCTCAAGCGTCACATCTACGTACGTCCCGAATCGCAACTGGCCACCCGGATTGTCAATCTCGATCCGCATCCTGGCGGAGCGCGTCACCGGAGCAAGCTGCGGATCGATGTAGCTGACGCGGCCCTTCCAGGATCGCCCGGTCGATGCCGCGGACGTGACGGTCGCTGCCGCGCCGACCTGCACACGACCGAGATGCTGCTCATACACGTCTGCGACGACCCACACCGAGCTGAGGTCGACGATGGTAAAGAGATCGGTGGACGCGTCGATGTTCGAGCCCGGATTCACCGTCCTGGCGGACACCACGCCGTCTGAGGGAGCCGTGACGCGTACGAGGGAATCGATGGCCGTTGATGACGAGTCGGTCAGCATGGCAATCTGATTCGCGGACATGCCGAGCAGAAGCAACCTGGATCGGGCGCTTTCAACGTCGGCGGCGTGTCTGGTGTGCTCCGCGTTGTTTGCCTCGAATTCCTGCTGACTTGCCGCGCCGATCTTCACCAGACTCTCGAGCCGCCTGAGTCGCTGGAGCGCGGCGTCGAATTCGGAGCGCATCGACACGTACGTGCGAACGGTCTCGGCCAGCTCCGGTGTGTGAATGGTGGCAAGCACGTCGTCACGTCGTACCGTGGCGCCGAGGTCGGCCGCGACCGCACGGACCTGGCCCGGAGCCACCGATCGGACGACCCCTTGCCGATACGCGTTGGGTTCGACGATTCCCGGGACCATGATGGCGGCGCCGGATCGGCCGAGGACGGACCTGGCGGTTCCGATCCCAGCCCGTGCAATGACGTCCTCGGTCAACGTGACCGCGATCTCGCCGGTGTCCTCGAGTCGAGGCGTGGCGGCCGCAGGGCTCCCTTCGGGCGCACGCTGGCCCGCCGGCCTCAGCAGGAGAAACATGCCGGTGGCGCCGGCGGCGGCGAAGAGCGACGCTCCAGCAATCAGCGTCACGATCGAAAGCGGTTTCGTGGTCGTCATCGGTTTGCTCCCATCGCACTCGCCAGCTCGAATCGAGCCTTCAGGGCCTCGGTCAGCAGATCGCCGTAGGCCATTTCCGTGTCGAGCAGACGCCGTGTTTCGTTGAGAACGTCGAGCAGGGTCGCCCGGCCAAGCTCGTAACTCTGACGCACCACATCGACGTTTCTGGCGGCCAGATCCCGAAGGCCGCCTCCGTACACCGCGAGCGCGGCGTCGAGGCGCTGCACGCGGGCTCGAGCGGCCTGCACTTCGGCGGCGGCGGTTCGCGTCGTGGCTTCGAGCGTGTGTTCCGCCTCGCGCACGCCGGCCGAGGCCGCCGCGAGATCGCCCTGGCGGCGGTCCCGCCAGGGCAGCGTGATGCTGGCGCCCACCGACAGGTTGTGAAAGACGCCGTCGATCGGCCGCGCAATTCCGGCCGGGTCGAAACCGGACAGCGGAAAGCCCGATCTCATCCGCATGTACGACGTCGTCAAGTCGACGTCGGGTTTCGCCTGCCTGCGAATCAGGTCAACAACGGCGTTGGCCGAACGCACCCGTTCCTCGGCAAGTCGAACGTCGGGTCTCGGCGGGCCAGTCGCGACCTCAGGCGGAATCTGCTGTCGCAGCCGCTCGAGATCGTGCCTGAGCACAAGTGGTTGATCCGCCGCGATGCCGACCGCGCCCCGCAGAGCGGCGTAGCCGGCCTCAACAGCCGCGCGCTGGCGCAGGACCTCGGCTTCCGCCCGGCGAGCGTCCACTTCAGCGATGTCCCGCTCCAACGGCGGAGCCGCGCCGGACGCCGCCCGTTCATCCACGAGATCGAGGAACTGCTTCAGCGTGTCCGCGACGCGCTCGCGCACCTGCAGCTGCCGCAGCGCTCCAAGCACGGTGACCGCCCTGTCTCTGACGAGCGCCGCGATCTGCCGCTCGAGTTCGGCGGCCTCCCGCTCGGCGACGGCAATGCCGCTGTCGGCAACCGCCAACCGCCCGGGCCGCCGGAACAGATCAAGCGGGAGACTCAGCCCGATCATCGTCTGGCGATCCATGCCTCCAACCTCCTCCCGCCAGTCGGCCATGAGGCTGGGGTTCGGCCGGAGACCGGCCTGCGATCGGCCGCCTCGCGCGGCGTCCACGCGCGCGCGCGCCGCAAGGACCGACGGCGCACGCTCGATGGCCAGGGCGACCAGTTGATCGATCGACTGACCGCGTTCGGCGTCGAGCAACTGCGCGGGGTCGTGTTCCCTGAGGCGCGCTTGCTCCGCGCGCGTGACGCCGCCGACGACCGCGATGAGTGCCGCGGCGATCGCCGTCCGGCTGCGCGACTTCCCGCGGACGATCCTGGTGTTCAACGTCATCGGACGCCTCCATCGAACGTGAGCTGGCCCGACCCGGCCGGGCCGTTCCATTCCAGGGTGAACCGCCACGTGCCCGCCATTCCGAAGTCCGCCGTCGCTTCGTACAGGCCGACGCCGATCCGGTGCACCTCAATCCCCGCCGGCATGGCCATGCCGGGCATCGTCATGGCCCCGGCAAGCCGCACGGTGCCGGCATCTACGAGCTCGCCGGTGGCAGCCGACCGGAACTCCAGCGTGAACGCTTCGCGGCCATGATCGAAGGTTCCGTCCACGCTCCGCAGCGCGACTCTCACGCCGCCAGACTGGAGTTCCTGGATGATCTGGCTCGTGGAGGTCGTCAGGCTGCGGGTGCCGAATGGCCGGACCCACACGGCCAGGCCAATCAGTACGAGCAGCGCTGCGGCCGCTGGAACCAGCCATCGACGCCGCTTCGGCGCCACCGGCGCCGGCGCCGCGTCCTTGAGGCCGCGACCGCGCAGCCAGAAGAAGATGACGGGCGTGATGAGGAGCACGTGCGCGAGCGAGGACACCATGCCGCCCAGGACCGGCGCGGCAATGGGCTTCATCACTTCCGCGCCGACACGGGTGCTCCACATGATCGGCAGCAGTCCGGCGATCACGGTGGACACCGTCATCACCTTGGGTCGCAGTCGCAGCAGGGCGCCCTCGATGACGGCTTCACGCAGAGCGTCGCGGGTCAGCGCACCGCCGTCCGCCGCCTGCCGGCGAGCGACGGCCTCCTCGAGATAGATGACCATCACGACCGCCGTCTGGACCGCCGTGCCGAACAACGCGATGAAGCCGACCCACACCGCGACCGAAAAGTTGTAGCCAAGGAGCCACACGAGCAGCACGCCGCCCGAAAGCGCGAACGGAACGGCCAGCAGCACGTGTGCCGCCTCGGCTGCCGAGTGATACGTGAAATAGAGCAGGACGAAGATGACCGCGATGACGATCGGAAACACCAGCATCAGGCGACGCCTGGCGTGCTCCTGGTTCTCGTAGCGCCCGCTCCAGTCGAGGTAATAGCCTGCAGGCAGCGCGACCGCTCTTGAAACCGCTTCTCTGGCCTCACCGATGAATCCGCCGATGTCGCGTCCCTGGACGTTCAAGAGCACGGTGGCGACCACGAGGCCGTTCTCGGAGGAGATCATCGATGGACCGCGAGCCGTATCGAGCCTGCTCACGGCCCGCAAGGGAACCTGCTGGCCGGAGGGCGCCACGATCAGCGCATCTCCGACGGCCTGCGGGTCCGATCGGAAAGCCTGGCCGTAGCGAACACGGATCGGAAAACGCTGGCGGCCTTCGATGGTTGAACCGACGACGGTCTCGCCGACGGCTTGCTCCACCACCTCCTGGACCGCGCTGACGCTGAGACCGTAACGCGCCGCGGCCGCCCGGTCGACGCTGATGTTCAGGTACTGGCCGCTTGTCACGGGCTCCGGATAGACGTTGGCCGCGCCAGGCACTGTCCGCAGCACACCGGCCACGCGGCGGGCCAGGTCTTCGAGGGTCGTCAGGCTGCTGCCGAAGATCTTCACACCCACTTCGGATCGGATGCCCGTCGTCAGCATGTCGATCCGATTGACGATGGGCATCGTCCAGATGGGACTCACGCCCGGGTATTCGACGGCCCTGGTCATCTCGCTTCGCAGTCGTTCGAGGGTCATCCCTGAGCGCCACGCCGATCGGGGCTTCAACTTGACGATGGTTTCGGTCATGTTGAGCGGCGCCGGATCCGTCGAAGTATCCGCTCTGGCCACCTTGGCGACGACGGTTTCGACTTCCGGGAATTTCAGCAGCGCCGCGTTCTGAATCTGGGCAATGCGCGTGTTCTCTGCCAGCGACACGCTCGGGTCGGCGATGGGCATGAAGAGAAGGTCTCCCTCGTCGAGCGGCGGCATGAACTCGGTGCCAATTCGAGTCGTCAGGAACAGCGCTCCTGCAAAGGCGAGTCCGGCCAGGCCCAGGGCGGCGAACGGGCGCCGAAGTGCCGATCGCAACAACGGTTCGTAGCCGCGTCTCAGGCCGCGCATGACCGGGTTCGCGTCCTCCGCATGCATGCGCCCCCTGAGCAGGAACGAGCAGAGCACCGGCACAAGGGTGACGGCGATGATCGTGGCGGCAAGCACCGCGAAGGTCTTCGTGAAGGCCAGCGGGTGGAACAGCTTGCCTTCCTGCCCGGTGAGGGCAAACACCGGGACGAACGCGAGGCCGATGATGAGCATCGAGAAGAACACCGGACGCGCGACGGTGTGGGTGGCGTCGCGAATCGCCTCGAAGGTCGCCCGGCGGTCGCGCGTGTCGATGCCAAGCTGTTCGATCCTGCGAAACGCGTTTTCGGTCACGACGATCCCGGCGTCCACGAGCACGCCGATGGCAATCGCGATACCGGACAGGCTCATCAGGTTCGATGAGACGTCGAGCCCCTTCATGGCCAGGAACGACATCAGCACGGCGAGGGGCAGCGGCAACGTCACGATCAGGATCGACCGGAAGTGCCAGAGAAACAGCACGTGCGCCAGCGTGACGAGCGCGACTTCCTCAATCAGTGCCCAGCGAAGCGTGCTGATCGATTTCTCGATCAACTCCGACCGGTCGTAGAACGGCACGATCCGGACGCCGGCCGGGAGGCCGGGCTCGATCTGCCGGATGCGCGATTTCAGCGCCGAGATGACGGCGTTCGTGTTGACCTTGGCGCGAGCCACGACCACGCCGCCGACGGCCTCCTGGGGGCCCTTCACCAGAGAGGACACCCGGAACGCGTCACCAACTCGAACGTCGGCAATCTGGCGGACGAACACGGGCACGCCGTTCCGTTCGCGGATCAGGATCTGCTGGATGTCCTCGACCGACTGGATCAGTCCGACGCCGCGAACGATCGTCCACGCGCCGTTGGCCTCGATCACGTTGCCGCCCACGTTGGCGTTGCCGGCTCGAACCGCCTGGACCACATCGCCGATGGAGAGCCCGTAGCTGCGCAGCCGGTTCGGATCGAGATCGATCTGGTACTGCTGAACCGTACCGCCGACTGACGCCACCTCGGCGACGCCCGGCACGGCATTGAGCTGATAGCGAACGAACCAGTCCTGAATGCTGCGCAGGTCGCGCAGCGAATGCCGGTCGCTCTCGACGGTGTACCAGAAGACATGGCCCACGCCGGTGGCGTCGGGGCCCAGCGTCGGAATGACGCCCGCGGGAAGCAGCTTGGTCACGAGGCCGAGGCGCTCCAGCACGCGCGCCCTGGCGAAGTAGAGATCGATGTTGTCCTCGAATATCGCGTAAATCATCGAGAAGCCGAACGCCGATTGCGATCGCACGACGCGCACCCCCGCGAGCCCCTGGAGGTTGACCGTGAGCGGGTACGTGACCTGGTCTTCGACTTCCTGGGCGCTGTGGCCCGGCCAGTCGGTGAACACGATGACCTGGTTGTCGGAGAGGTCCGGCAACGCGTCGATGGCGCTGGTGTTCACGGCGGCGTAACCCGCGGCCGCGAGACCGACGTAGATGGCCAGCACGAGACCGCGGTATTTCATTGAAAGGTCGACCAGTCGATTGATCATGGCTACCTGCTTCGTTCGAAACGTGGCGCTTCGCTCGACGGCCCCCTGAGAGGCCGCGCGACGACAAGCTCAGGTTGTCGGGATGCAGGCGCGGCTAGACGCGGAACACGGCAAAGAGCAGATGCAGGGGTGGGCGAGGCGGAGGCGGGACCGCCGCGTGTAAATCGACACGGCCCGGCGGCCGGGTGTCGATCACCCCGTCGAGGGTGCTCCAGGAGAGCGCCACATTGAGGAACCCGGCACCGGCCAGCAATGACGCACGCTGCTGATGCTGCTGCTCCGATAGCACGCAGCAGGCATCAGTCGTAGCCGGGGAGGCCGGACCGTGATGGCCGGATGAATGGCCAGCCGGCTTCAACTGGTCGGGGCACTGCCCTTCGACGCAGCAGGCATGGCGCGTCTGCGAGGTCGATTCCAGGCCGGCGCAGGGCGGAACGCCTGCGCCGAGCAGGGCCAGGATCAGGCACGCCGTGACAAAGCGACTGCCCATCGAAGCTTCAGGATACCCCACCTGGCCAGCACATAAAGCAAGTCCGACGCCATCGGATGCTGCGGCCCTTTCGCCTGTCGAGTCGCGGCCGTTACGCGTCTGCCGCGGAGTTCCGCGCCATGGCGCGAAAGAGTTCGGGGGCGTCGGCCCCGCTGGCTCTATACTCGATTCTGTCGCACATGCCTCGCTTCCTGGCGACCGTTGCCCTTCTGGCCCTCACAGCCGTCCCCGTCACTCGTGTCATCTGCGAGTGGACGTGCGCGGACGAAGCGGCGATCTCCACGTCCCAGTCCTGCCACGAGCAGCAGCGTGATGAGACGCCCCGTTTGAGCGTTGGCGCCGACCATTGCGATGGCACGAACGTGGCTGTTGTCCTCAAGGCCAGACTCACGGACGGGCTCGGTGCTCCGCGACCAGGCTTCATGCCGATTGAGGCCGCGCCGGAAACGCGCGCGCCGAGCCTGGACGCCAGGAACAGTTTCAGCACCAGTCGAACTCCGGCCGACCGCCTGATTCCTCTTCGCATCTGAAGCCAATTCGCTGTCGTCGTGCGACCCCACGGTCGTGGTGTCTCTTCTTTTCGACAGGAGTTGGAATGTACAGGCAATTCGTTTCGATGTGGGCCGTTGCGGTGTGTGTTCTCGCGGGTCCGGACTCGTCGGCGTTCGCCCAGGAGCCAGACCCTCACGCCGGCCATCAGGCGCCGCAAAAACCCGCGCCGACGTCCGGAGGCTGGCATCTGATGCAGGACGGAGCCGTCTACGGGCTGTTCAATCGACAGGGCGGACCGCGAGGCGGTCGCGAGTTCGTGGTGCCGAACTGGTGGATGGGGATGGCGATGCGAGAGTCAAACCGTCACCAGTTCAGCCTGAGCGCAATGTTCAGCGTGGATTCGGCGACCGTCGGCAGAAGCGGCTACGGCGAGCTCTTTCAGGTCGGTGAAACGCTCGACGGACAGCCCTTGATCGATCGCCAGCATCCTCACGATTTCTTCATGCAGCTCGCCGCGGCATGGCGAGTCGCGCTCCCGAAGGCCTTCGCGCTCACGCTTTCCGGTGGGCCGGTCGGAGAACCGACGCTGGGTCCGATCGCGTTCATGCATCGCCCGTCCGCGTCCGGACTCGTCCTGGCCCCGCTCGGACACCATACGTTCGACTCCACGCACATCAGCTTCGGCGTGATCGCGGCCGGCGTCGAGAGGGGGAAGTGGACGGTCGAGGGTTCGCTGTTCAACGGCCGCGAGCCGGACGACGAACGCTGGGATTTCGATTTCGGCCGGATGGATTCCTACGCAGCGCGCGTGTGGTTCAAACCGCGCGCGGACTGGGCATTCCAAGTCTCACGGGGCAAGCTGATCGAGCCCGAGCAGCTTGAAGAAGGTAATGTCACCAGGACCACTGCATCCGGCTCGTGGTTCAGGCAGACGGCACAGGGCCTTCAGGCGGTGACGGCGGGATACGGCGTCAACGCCGCGCATGGCGAACATCGGCAGGGCGTCTTCGGTGAGCTCACGTTGGAGCGCCAGCCGTACTCGTTCTCGGGGCGCGTCGATCTGCAGCAGGTCGAAACGGGCGTGCTGCGCACCGGAGAGATTCCGCACGACGATCACCATCGTGAGCCCGCGCGAACGGTCGCGGCAGTCACGATCGGCGGAACGCGTCGCGTGGCCACCTGGCGCGGATTCGAGGGAGACGCCGGCGCTCATGTAACATTTTACGGCGTACCGGTGGCCCTCAAGCCGACCCACGGCTCCCGGCCCGTCTCGTTCCAGCTGTTCTTTCGCCTCAGGCTCCCAACGGGCGGCGCCGAGCGGATGTGGAACATGCGAATGTCCGGACTTCATCAGATGACGACCGATCACTCGGCGCATGGCGGACGGTAAACGGGTGGCAGTCCACCCAGGGAGATCTCGATGACACGATTGAGAACGGCCGTCTCGATGGTTCTGATTGCAACCGGCCTCAGCATTGGCCTTTCAGCGCAAGGAGGCCGGGCCGGGAACTCGGACGTCCTCGCCTTCTTCAAGGCGTACGACGCGGCCTTCAACGCCAGAGACCTGAACACGCTGGCCACGCTTTACCATCCCGACGTCACGATCTTCGAGGGCAGCGGGATCAACCGCGGCTGGATCGACTATCGCGACAACCACCTCGGTCCGGAGCTGAAGATGTTTCAGGATCTTCAGTGGGCACACTCGAATCTCGTCGTCCACATGCTTGGTGATGCCGCTGCGTATGTGACGGCCGACTACACCATCAAGTACAAGACGGCCGACCGTGCAGTTGACTCAGGCGGCATCGCGACCCACGTGCTCGTCAAAGAGAACGGGGTCTGGAAGATCCGGCACAGCCACACCGCCGCACGCCGGCGCGCGGCCTGAACGCCGCCGTGCGGGACCGGACAGACGGTTCGACCGTTCGCTGAGGAGGCTTCTTGAGGATCACACTCGGTGCAGCGCTTCTGCTCCCACTCGTGCTCTCCGCCGCCGCGCAGAAGCAGGGCCCTGGTCCCTGGACGCCGCGCATCGTCCCGGTGACCTCACCGGCGGCGGCAGGCAGCGGTCAGCCGCAGCTCACCGTCTCGTCGCGGGGTGTCCTGCTCAGTTGGGTGGAGCGCCAGGGCACGCGGGCGACGCTCAAGTTCTCCGAGTACGGCCCGTCGGGGTGGACGGCCGCGCGGACGGTTGCGTCGGGAGACAACTGGTTCGTGAACTGGGCCGACGTACCGTCGGTGGTCCGGCTACCATCCGGGACGATCGTCGGTCACTGGCTGCAGAAGAGCGGTCCGGGAACGTATGCCTACGACGTCAGGCTGGCCTACTCGACCGACAACGGCCGCACGTTCTCGCCCTCCTTCCTGCCCCACCACGACGGCACGCAAACGGAGCATGGCTTCGCCTCGCTCTGGAGCGCCGGCCGTGGCCTTGGACTCGTGTGGCTCGACGGTCGCCAGATGCATGGCGGCCAGGGCGCGCCCGGCCAGAAGTCCGGCGGCGCGATGACCCTGCGGTACGCCTCCTTCGGGCCTGACTGGAAACAGACCGCCGACCTCGTCGTCGACAACCGCGTCTGCGAGTGTTGTCCCACAACGGCGGCCGTCACCGCCGACGGCCCCATCGTCGCGTATCGCGACCGGTCCGACCGGGAGATCCGGGACATCTACGTGTCGCGACTCGAGAACGGCCAGTGGACGCCGGGCAAGGCCGTCGCCGACGACAACTGGCATATCACCGGATGTCCGGTAAACGGTCCCGTGCTCTCGGCGCGCGGCCGACATGTCGCGCTCGCCTGGTTCACGGGAACGGAGAACCAGGCCCGAAGTTTTGTCGCGTTCTCGCGCGACTCCGGCCGTTCATTCGGATCGCCGATCCGGGTGGACGACGACGGCGCGCTCGGTCGAGTTGACGCCGAGTTT